>CAYLZO010000011.1:0-46698 GCA_964387775.1 uncultured Anaerolineaceae bacterium | reverse complement strand
AATCCAAAATCGGTGGGGGGAGTATGGCCAAGCAGAAGATCAGAATTCGACTGAAGGCTTTCGATCACCGGATACTCGATCAGTCGGCGCGACAGATCGTGGACACGGCGGAGCGGACAGGGGCGATGGTCGTTGGACCGGTGCCCTTGCCCACGCGCATCGAAAAGTTCACCGTGATCCGCTCGCCGTTCATCGACAAGGATTCGCGAGAGCAGTTTGAGATCCGCACGCACAAACGATTGATCGACGTAGTCGAGCCGGGATCAAAGACAGTCGATCAACTGATGCGACTGCAATTACCGGCGGGCGTAGACATCGAAATCAAACTTTAGCAGCTATCAGCGAACAGCCGTCAGCTATCGGCAAGAAAGTCTGGCTGACAGCTGAGAGCTGAAAGCTGAAAGCTAAACTGGGTTGGCAAGTGCCAGGCACGACCAGCCAGCATACTGTCAGCTCGGTGGGATGATGCAGGAACGCCTAGCCTGACAGTCCCTGGGAGGTAGGTATGAAGAGTATTTTAGGCAAGAAGGTCGGGATGACCCAGATCTTTGACGAACGGGGGGAGGTCATTCCGGTCACAGTCATTAAAGCTGGCCCCTGTTTTGTGTCTCAGATCAAGACGCTGGATCGGGATGGCTATACGGCGGTTCAGTTGGGCTTTGACGAAGCCAAGCCCAAGAGCCTGACCCGTCCCCAGTTGCGGCACCTGCAAAAAAGCGACCTTCCGGCGCTGCGCTACCTGCGCGAGTTTCGGATGCCCGAGACTGCCATCGCCGATTACGAGGAAGGCCAAAAGCTCACCGTGGACATCTTTGAGGTGGGCGAGTCGGTGGACGTAACCGGCACGTCGAAGGGCCGGGGCTTTGCCGGCGTGGTGAAGCGCTACGGCTTCCGTGGCGGCCCCAAGACCCACGGCCAGTCCGACAGGCTCCGTACGCCGGGATCTATCGGTGCCTGCACCGATCCGGGGCGGGTGTTCAAGGGCAAGCGTATGCCGGGACGGATGGGCACCGAGCGGGTGACGAGCCAGAATCTGGAGGTCGTCATGGTGGACCCAGAGCGTAACCTGCTGGCCGTGCGGGGTCCGGTGCCGGGCGCCAAGAACGGCCTGCTGTTGGTCCGGGAGGCGCGCAAGACGCAGTTGCTAAAAAAGGCCCGCAAGTGATCGGTCGTCAGTAGCCAGCCGGGCTGGATACTGACGACTGGATACGGACGACTGAGGAGTGGTGGCAGATGCAAGTACCTGTGTACAACATGCAGGGTGAACAAGTTAAGGAAGCGGAACTGCGCGACGACATCTTTGCCGTTCCCATCCACGAAGGCCTGATGCACCAGGCGCTGGTGCGCCAGATGGCCAACGCCCGGCTGGGCACGCACAAGACCAAAAAGCGCAGAGAGGTCCGGGGTGGTGGTCGCAAGCCGTGGCGCCAGAAGGGCACCGGCCGCGCCCGCCAGGGCAGCATCCGCGCGCCCCAGTGGCGAGGCGGAGGCACCGTCTTTGGGCCGCAGCCGCGCAGCTATCGGAAAAAGATGCCGCGCAAGATGCGGCGCCAGGCACTGAGATCGGCGCTGTCGGTCAAGGCCGCCGATTCGCAGTTGGTGGTGCTCGACGCGCTGGAGATGGCCCAGCCCAAGACCAAAGAGATGGTGCAGATCCTGGAGAACTTGGGCATTGGCGCTTCGGCGCTGATTCTCTTGCCCCAGCGCAACGAGACCGTCTTGCGCTCCGTGCGGAATCTGCCCGAGGTCCGGACGCTGGTCGCCCAGTACCTGAACGTGCGGGATCTGCTCAAGTTTGACTACGTCTTGATGCCGCTCGAGTCGCTGGCGGTCATCGAGGGGATCTTGGGCTAGCGGGGGAGAAGAAGGATGAACGTTTATCAGGTTTTGAAGCGGCCCATTTTGACGGAAAAGACCGACTGGCAGCGGGGCGATAACCAGTACGTGTTTGAAGTAGATCGACGGGCCAACAAACTTCAGATCCGCGATGCCGTCGAGGTGCTCTTTGGCGTGCAGGTCGAGTCGGTCAATACGCTGTTGGTGCCGGCCAAGCGACGCCGTTTGGGGCGCAAGCAGATCGTGACCCGGCCGGCCTGGAAAAAGGCCGTGGTGACGCTGGCCCCCGGCGAGCGGATCGCCGAGTTCTTTGAGGGCATTTAGCGGTTCGAGGTTCAAGGGATTTGGGCGTTGAACTCTGAAGAGGAGTGGAACGATGCCGACAAAAGTTTATAAACCCTCGTCGCCTGGGCGACGAGGGATGAGTGTTTCGACATTTGAAGAGATTACCCGGACCGAGCCGGAAAAGTCGCTGTTGCGACCATTGAAGAAAAAGGCCGGCCGCAATTTCCGGGGCAAGATCACGGTTCGGCACCGAGGGGGCGGCCACAAGCGTCGCTACCGGGTGATCGATTTCAAGCGCGACAAGTTCGACGTGCCGGGGCGGGTGTCTACCATCGAGTACGACCCGAACCGCTCGGCGCGGATCGCGCTGATCACCTACGCCGATGGGGAAAAGCGCTACATCGTCGCTCCGCTGGGCCTCAAGGTGGGCGACGTGGTGATGTCGGGGCCGGATGCTGAATTGCAAGAGGGCAATGCCTTACCGCTGACCAACATTCCGGTGGGCACGACGGTTCACAACATCGAGCTGCACATCGGCAAGGGCGGGCAGATGGCCCGAGCCGCGGGCACCTCGGCCCAGGTGTTGGCCAAGGAGGGGCGATACGCGACCCTGCGGCTGCCCTCGGGTGAGGTTCGCCTGGTAAACCAGCAGTGCATGGCGACCATCGGCCAGGTGGGCAATACCGAACACGGCAATATCAAGCTGGGCAAGGCCGGGCGCAAGCGCTGGTTGGGATTCCGTCCCTCGGTGCGTGGTTCGGCCATGGACCCCGGTTCTCACCCCCACGGGGGCGGCGAGGGCCGGTCGCCCATCGGTATGCCGAGTCCCAAGTCGCCGTGGGGCAAGCCGACGTTGGGCAAAAAGACCCGCCGCAGCAAGACCAGCGACAAGTGGATCGTGCGGCGCCGGCGCAAGAAGGGGCGGAAATGACCCATGACCAACGAATGGAGCTCGGCTTAGGGGTTGGACTTGGAGCCTTGATCGTTGGAAACTGGAGGTAAAGAATGTCAAGATCGTTGAAAAAGGGACCGTACGTAGAGCCAAAGCTCTTGAACAAAATCGAGGAAATGAACCGGCCGGGTGTACCCAAACGGGTGATCAAGACCTGGTCGCGGGCTTCGACCATCTTTCCGCAGATGGTGGGCCACACCATTGCCGTCCACGACGGGCGGCGTCACGTGCCCATCTATGTCAGTGAGAACATGGTGGGCCACAAGCTGGGCGAGTTTGCGCCGACGCGCACCTTCCGCGGGCATATCCGGCGGGAGCGCAAGGCCCGGGTGCGGAAAACGCTTTAGGGGGCGGTTATGGAGGACTTTAAAGTCAAGGCTGCGAACCGTTACGTCTGGCAATCGCCCCAAAAGGTGCGTCTGGTCGTAGACCGCGTGCGGGGGATGGATGCCCTGCACGCCATGCAGGTCTTGCAGACGATGCCGCAACGGGCGGCCAAGCCGGTATACAAGTTGATCAAGTCTGCGGTGGCCAGTGCGGAGAACGACTTTGGCATGATCGACGAGGATCTGTACATCGACCGCATCTGGGCAGACGAGGGACCGATGCGCCGCTGGCGCCGATTTGGCGCGCGCGGGCGATTCAAGCCAATTTTAAAACGATCCTCGCACATCACGGTCATTCTCAAAGAACGAATGCCGAGCGAGTACTAGGACGAAGGAGGAGGCTGCATGGGGCGAAAGGTACATCCCTACGGTTTCAGGCTGGGCTACATTAAGGATTGGAAAGCCCGTTGGTATGCAGAAGATGACGAGTACGCGGACCTTTTGAACGAAGATCTCCAGATCCGCAAGAAAATCCGCGAGGACGTGGGGCACGCGGGGATCTCGACCATCGAGATCGAACGTTTTCCCAGGGCGCGGCACGTGTCGATCAAGATCTGGACGGCCAAGCCGGGCATCGTTATCGGGCGCAAAGGGGTTAACGTCAATGCGCTGCGCAGTGACTTGGAAGAGATGACCGGCAAAAAGGTCCACATTGACGTCGAAGAGGTAGAACGGCCTGAGTTGGATGCTTATCTGGTTGCCGAGGGAATCGCCCAGCAGCTTGAGCGGCGGATCTCGTTCAGGCGTGCCATGCGGCAGGCGGTGCAGCGGGCGATGCGGTTTGGGGCCGAAGGGGCGATGGTCAAGTGTGCCGGGCGGTTGCACGGAGCAGAGATGGCCCGCTCCGAGTCCCTGCGCGAAGGCCGGGTGCCCCGCCATACCTTGCGGGCGGACATTGACTACGCCCAGGCGGAAGCCCTGACGACCTACGGCCGTATCGGCGTCAAGGTTTGGATTTACAAGGGCGAAGTACTGCCCGAGAAGGGACAGGGCGCTGCCGCCCCCAGCATCTAGGCTGGGGTGGACATCATCCTGTTTTGAGGAGCGTATGCTATGTTGATGCCAAAGCGTACAAAATATCGCAAACAGCATCGAGGGCGGATGAAAGGCAAGGCCAGCCGGGGCAACAACCTGTCTTTCGGTGACTTTGGGTTGCAGGCTCTGGAGCCATGCTGGATGACCAGCCGCCAGATCGAGGCTGCCCGCCGGGCCATCGTCCGCCACGTGAAGCGGAGTGGAAAGCTCTGGATTCGTGTCTTTCCCGACAAACCGGTGACGGCCAAGCCCGCCGAGACGCGGATGGGCAAAGGAAAGGGTGCTGTGGACCATTGGGTGGCTGTCGTCAAACCGGGTCGCGTGATCTTTGAGATCTCGGGTGTGGAAGAAGAGGCCGCGCGGGAAGCGATGCGGTTGGCCTCTCACAAGTTGCCCATCAAGACCCGATTCCTCAGCCGGCAGGAGATGATCGGAGGGATAGGATGAAGTCGCGCGAGATTTGGGAAATGCCGCCGGAAGAGATCCGGGTGCACTTGGACGACGCCTACGCCGAGTTGTTCAATCTGCGCTTTCAGTTTTCTACGGGCCAGATGCAGAATAGTGCCCGACTGGGGCAGATGCGACGGGAGATTGCCCGGCTGAATACGATTCTGCGGGCCAAGGAATTGCGATGGATGGAAAAAGAGGCCCAAGAGCGGGCGCAACAGCAGGGGGCAGAATGAGCGAGGGTAGAAGAGTTCTGGTTGGTCGGGTGTTGAGCAACCGGATGGACAAGACGGTCGTCGTGCAGGTGGAGCGCCTGAAGCGGCACAAGCTTTATGGCAAGGTGATCAAGACCCGCAACAAGTTCAAGGCGCATGACGAAGAGAATGCGTGCCAGATCGGCGATCTGGTCCAGATCGTTGAATCTCGTCCCTTGAGCCGCGATAAGCGGTGGATCGTCACCGAGATCATGGAACAAGCCTGACCGCTGACGCTGCCAAGAGGTTGCGTCGGGAAAGGCTGGAGGTAGAAGATGATTCAACAAGAAAGTCGGCTGAGAGTAGCTGACAATACGGGGGGCAAAGAGGTTCAGTGCATTCGCGTCCTGGGGGGTTCGATGCGCCGCTACGGCGGGGTCGGTGACGTTATTGTGGCCTCGGTGAAGGGCGCTGCGCCGGGAGGTTCGGTGCAGAAAGGGGACGTGGTCCACGCCGTGATCGTGCGGACGGCCAAGGAAATTCGCCGGCCGGATGGCTCGCACATCAAATTTGATGACAACGCAGCCGTCATCCTCGATCAGGCCAAGAATCCCAAGGGAACGCGCATCTTTGGCCCGGTGGCCCGCGAGCTGCGAGAGCGGGGATTCATGCGCATCGTATCCCTGGCCCCAGAGGTTTTGTGAGCGAGGTTTTGTTGATGAGTTTCTGTGTGCCGGCCGGCGCCGGCGCTCAGAAGTAGTCGGGAGATTGAGATGGAACGGATCAAAGAAGGCGATCTGGTAGAGGTGACGGTCGGGAAGGACGCGGCCGCTGCCAGGAGCGAAGGCAAACGAGTAGAAGGCACGGTTCACCGTGTGATCCGTGGTTACGAAATAGATCGGTTCAATCGTAAGGTGGGGCGGAAACCGGACAAGGACCGGGTCGTGGTGCAAGGGGTGAACCTCATTATCAAGCACCAGCGCCGCACGGGCGACGTTCGGACACAGGTGGGCCGCATCGAGCGAGAGGCGCCCATCCACATCTCGAACGTGATGTTGATCTGCCCTTCTTGCAGAGAGGCGACGCGGGTTGGGTTCCAGATTTTGGAGGACGGGACCAAAATCCGCTATTGCAAAAAGTGCGACGAACCGATAGGTTGAGGGAGCAGCAAGAACGATGCCGAGATTGAAGGAACAGTATAACGAACAGATCATGCCCGCCCTGCAAAAGGAACTGGGCTACGAAAATGTGATGGAAGTGCCCCAGATGGTCAAGATCGTGGTCAACGTCGGTCTGGGCGAGGCCATCGACAATGCCAAGGCTCTGGACGCGACGGTGGGCGACATTACCCAGATCACGGGCCAGAAGCCGATTGTAACCCGGGCGCGCAAGTCCATTGCCAGTTTTAAACTGCGACAGGGCGTTCCCATCGGGGTGAAGGTGACCCTTCGGGGCGACCGGATGTGGGATTTCTTGGACCGTCTGTGCAACATCGCGTTGCCGCGCCAGAGGGACTTTCGAGGCATTTCGCCCGACTCCTTCGATGGGCGGGGAAACTATACGCTGGGTTTGCGTGAGCAGTTGGTCTTTCCCGAGATCGACTACGACAGCATCGACAAGGTCCGGGGGCTGGAAATCACCATTGTCACGACAGCCCAGACCGACGAAGAGGGCTATCACCTGCTGCGGCATCTGGGGATGCCGTTCAGCGGACGCTAGCACGCTTGTTCAAAGGGGGGAATTGGTGGCAAAGAAAAGCATGATTGAGCGGGAAAAGAATCGCAAATACAAGGTTCGCGAGCGAAACCGGTGTTCACGGTGCGGGCGACCCCGGGGCTATATCCGGCGATTCAGACTGTGCCGCATCTGTTTCCGCGAGTTGGCCAACAAGGGCATGATCCCGGGCGTGGTCAAGTCCAGTTGGTAGCTGCAAATTGTAAATCAGGAAGTGGGGGTGGCGTATGCCTATGACCGATCCAATCTCTGATCTGCTTACTCGAATCCGGAATGGGCTCATCGCGCGCAAATCGTACGTGCTGGTGCCCAGTTCGAAACTGAAGGTAGCGATCACCCAAGTTCTCCTGGAAGAGGGATTCATCCAGGGATACGAAGTGACCAAAGACCGTCCCCAGCCGAATATTCGGGTGTGGTTAAAATATGACAAGGAGCGGCAGCCGATCCTGACCGGCCTGAAACGAATCAGCAAGCCGGGCCGACGGGTGTACCGGGGCAAGCAAGACCTGCCCTGGGTCCTGAGTGGCTTGGGGATCGCCGTCGTGAGCACCCCCAAGGGGGTCATGACGGGTCGCGAGGCGCGCCGCCTGGGCATTGGGGGCGAGGTCCTCTGCTACGTGTGGTAGGGGACGTCTCGACGAAGGAGGAAGCATGTCTCGCATTGGTTTGCAACCGATCACCATACCGGACAAGGTCCAGGTGGACATCCGGGGTAGGGAGGTGACGGTCAAGGGACCCAAAGGGGAACTGATCCGGGCGTTCCATCCAGACATGGAGATCGCGCTGGAAAACGGGACGGTCGTGGTCCGGCGCCCGACCGATCAGCGAACCCACAAGGCGTTGCACGGCCTGACCCGATCGCTATTGGCCAACATGGTCACCGGCGTGACCGACGGCTATAGCAAGACGCTGGAGATCGTGGGCACGGGCTATCGGGCCGAATTGCAGGGCCAGAACCTGGTGCTTTATCTGGGCCATTCCCACCCGATCACCATCGAGCCGCCCCAGGACGTTTCTTTTGAGGTGCCCAAGGGCGGGCGCAGTGTGACCGTCAATGGGATTGACAAAGAGGTGGTCGGTGAGCTCTCGGCTCGCATCCGGCGGCAGCGCCCCCCGGAGCCGTACAAAGGCAAGGGCGTCCGCTATGAGGGCGAGCACGTACGGCGCAAGGCGGGCAAGGCCGGCAAGATCGGCCAGGCGTAGCGGTAGGAGGATGCATGGGTAGAATAAGGAAAAAACGCGAGGCGCGGCAGTTTCGCCACAAGCGGGTGCGCAAAAAAGTAATAGGGTATCCAGACCGTCCGCGCTTGTGCGTGTTTCGCAGCCTGAAGCACATCTATGCGCAGGTCATCGACGACATGGAAGGCGATACCTTGGCGGCCGCAAGCACGCTGGACCCAAAAGTCCGGGCCGAACTGAACGGCAAGGACAAGACGGAGCAGGCCAAGGTTGTGGGCAAGGTGATCGCAGAGCGAGCGCAGGAGGCCGGTATCCAGCAAGTCGTCTTTGACCGGGGCGGGTATCGGTATCATGGGCGTGTCAAGGCCCTGGCTGACGCGGCGCGTGAAGGCGGCCTGGAGTTCTAGACTCCGCCGCGGACATTAGCCCTCCCCCTCTGAGAGATTCTGGGATGGCGATCCAGGAGGGCTTGGGCCAGATGACAGGGAGATGACAGGGAGGAACTATGGGACGTAGACGAGGGCGACGAGGTCGCGAAGAAGAACGCGAAGAACTCGACGAGCGCGTAGTGCACATTGCCCGCACCGCCAAGGTGGTCAAGGGCGGACGGCGCTTTGCATTTCGAGCCGTGGTGGTGGTCGGAGACAATCAGGGGAGCGTCGGCGTGGGCGTTGGCAAGGCACCAGGCGTGCCCGACGCCATCCGCAAGGGCGTGGCCCGCGCCAAGAAGAATATGACCAAGGTCCCGATGGTCGGGACGACGATCCCGCACGAGGTGACGACGCGCTTTAGCGCGGCCAAGGTCATCCTCAAGCCGGCCTCGCCCGGGACGGGTGTTATCGCCGGAGGTGGGGTCCGGGCCGTGGTCGAGGCGGCTGGCATCCGCGACATCTTGACCAAGTCGCTGGGCAGCGCAAACATCCTGAACGTCATCAAGGCGACGATCAAGGCCCTGGAAGAGCTCAAAGATCCAGAGGCCGAAGCGGAGCGACGGGGTGTGCCGCTGTACAAGGTCTTGCCCTTCTGGATGCGGGAGGAGACCCATGGGCAATAATGGCGGCAAGCTGCGGATCACGTGGGTGAAGAGCAGCATCGGCTACTCGCCAAGCCAGAAGGCGACCATTCGGGCCTTGGGGCTTCGTCGTCTGGGTGAGGTTGTGGAGAAACCCAATAACCCGTCGATCCGAGGGATGGTGGAAAAAGTCGGCCATCTGGTAGAAGTAGAAGAGATCGCGGAAGAATAGGCCGCCGCCAAGGCGCATCTTTCCGATTGATGATGGAGTGGATTAGATATGAAGTTGCATGATTTGCGGCCCCCAGAGGGAGCCAAGAAAAGGCGAAAACGCGTGGGACGCGGCATCGCGGCCGGCCAGGGCAAGACGGCGGGCCGGGGCATGAAAGGCCAGGGTGCGCGATCGGGTGGGGGCAAGGGGCCATACTTTGAGGGTGGCCAGCTCCCGCTGGTGCGGCGTCTGCCTTACATGCGTGGATTCAACCAACTGTTCAAGGTCCATTACACGCCCGTCAACCTCTACCGGTTGGAGGCATTCGCGGCCGACGACAAAGTCACGCCGGAGACGTTGGCGGCTGTGGGCATTATCAAGTCGCCCGACCTGCCGGTGGTGATCCTGGGCGATGGCGAGGTGGAAGCGCCGCTGACGGTCAAGGCCCATCGCTTTTCGGCCAGCGCCCGCACAAAGATCGAGGAGGCGGGCGGTTCGGTCGAAGTGTTGCCCTGGGAAGTGTACCGGGGTCGGCGGACCCCGCCCAAAGAGGGCTAATCGGCCCGACGCCTTTGGATGAGTCGAAGGAGGAATAGTCAATGATCCAGGCTGTCCGTAACGCCTTTGTGCTGCCGGACCTGCGAAAAAAGATCCTCTATACCTTTTTGATCCTGGGGATCTATCGCCTGGCGGCCCACGTGCCGGTGCCGGGTGTCAATAGCGAGGGACTGCGACAGCTGTTCGAGTCGAACCAGTTGCTTGGTTTGCTGGACTTGCTGTCGGGCGGAGCCATGGCGACGTTTTCGGTAATGGCCATGGGTGTCTATCCCTACATTACGGCCTCGATTATCCTCCAGTTGCTGACGCCCATCATCCCCGCTTTGCAGAGCCTTCAGGAGGAAGGGGAGCAGGGCCGGAACCGGCTCAATCAGTACACGTGGTGGCTGACGGTGCCGCTGGCGGCGCTGCAGGCCTACGGCCAGGCCGTGATCATGACCCAGATGAGCGCCCAGATGGGCCAGCTTCCGATCCTGGAGACCTTTGGCTTTCAGACGGCGCCCCTGGCCACGGTGGCCATTTTGGCGACGATGACGGCCGGGACGCTTTTCGCCGTCTGGTTGGGTGAGCTGATCAGCGAACAGGGTATCGGCAACGGAACGTCCATCATCATCCTGGGCGGCATCGTGACCCGCCTGCCCCAACGGCTGGTGGGCCTCATCGCGACCAACGAATGGCTGGCCGTCACCCTGTTTGCCGTCATCACGACCATCACGGTCTTTGGCATCGTCCTCATCCAGGAAGGCAAGCTGATGATCTGGGTGCAGTACAGCAGCCGGACGCTGGGCCAGCGGGGCGGGCGCCTGCGCCAGACGCGCTCGGTGCGGACGCACATTCCCCTGCGGGTCAATATGGCGGGCATGATCCCGCTCATCTTTGCCCAGAGTCTGATGGTCTTTCCCAGCACACTCGCCAGCTACTTTATGGCCCCGGTGGGACAGGACCCCCAGGGGTTCTTGCAGACCGCGGCCTACTGGGTGGACCAGGTCTTTAACCCGCAATACACGACCTACTGGCCCTTGTACTTTTTGTTGGTGGTGGCCTTTACCTATTTCTACACCGACGTCATCTTCCAGCAACAGAACATGGCCGAGAATTTAAGAAAGCAGGGGGCCTCGATCCCGGGCATTCGACCCGGACGGCGGACCGAGGCCTATCTGACCCAAAAGACGCGGCGTGTGACCCTGGTCGGGGCGCTCGCGCTGGGCTTGGTCGCCATCCTGCCCTGGTTTGTCGACCTGATCGCCGGCCTGTTCCCGGGCGCCATCGGCGTCAGTGGGACCAACATCATGCTCATCTCTTCGACGGGCTTGCTCATTGTGGTGGGCGTGATCTTGGATACGATGCGCCAGTTGGAGGCCCAATTGCAGATGCGCCACTACGACAAGTTCCTGCGCCGGGGCATCTTGGGCTAGGGGAGAGGAGAGAGCCGTCATGCCGTCTGAGCCGTTGTTTCTCGTAATGCTGGGCGGACCGGGGGCCGGAAAAGGCACCCAGGCCGAGCGCTTGTCGCAGAATCTGGGCATCCCCCAGATCTCGACGGGAGACCTCTTTCGTAAGCACTTGAAGGCAGAGACGGAACTGGGCCTTCTGGCCAAAAGCTACATGGAGCGGGGCGAGCTGGTGCCCGACGAGGTCACAGTGGACATGGTCCGCGAGCGGCTCTCGGAGCCGGACTGCGAGTTGGGGGCGATCTTTGATGGCTTTCCCCGGACCGTCACCCAGGCCGAGGCACTGGACGAGCTGCTGGACGATCTGGACGCCGATCTGGCGGCGGCGCTCTACATCAAGGTGCCCGAGGACGTGTTGCTCAAGCGCCTCGCCGGGCGGTGGACCTGCCGCAAGTGTGGGGCTATGTACCACGAGCTGTTCAGCCCGCCGGAGGAGCCCGGCGTCTGCGACAAGTGCGGGGGCGAGCTCTATCAGCGGCCCGACGACACGCCCGAGACGCAAAAGCGCCGCATCGAGGTCTATTTCGAGCAGACGGCGCCGTTGATCGACTATTATCGCGACGAGGGATTGCTGGTCACAGTGGACGGCCGGCCCGGCATCGAAGAAATCCAGGCCGAGCTGTTGTCCGTTGTGAAAGAGCTATGATCACGCTCAAGTCTCGGCGCGAACTGAAACTCATGCGAGAGGCGGGCCGTATCGTCGCCGAAGTGCTGGCCCGCATCCGGGAGACGGTCGCTCCGGGTGTGACCACCGCCGACCTGGAGGCTGTTGCCAGCGAGATTATTATCGGCAAGTACGACGCGATCCCGTCGTTCAAGGGCTACCGGGGCTTTCCGGGGATGGTCTGTGCTTCGCTCAACGAGGAGATTGTGCACGGTATTCCGGGGCCGCGCGTGCTGAACGAGGGAGATATCGTCAGCGTGGACGTGGGCGTCATTTACAATGGCTATCACGGAGACGCCGCCATCACCCTGCCCGTGGGGCAGGTGGACGCTGGGAGCCAGCGTTTGATGGAGGTCACCCAGGCGTCGTTGGAGGTGGGCATCGACGCCGTGGCGCCCGGCAAGTGGACGACGGACATTTCAAAGGCGATCCAGGTGTACGCGGAGGGCCAGGGATACTCGGTCGTGCGCGAGTATACGGGCCACGGCATTGGCCGCCGTATGCACGAGGACCCGCAGATCCCGAACTACTTTAACCCGAGGACGGGGCGGGCCCGGCTGCGACCGGGCATGACCTTTGCCCTGGAGCCGATGCTCTGTAGCGGCGGCTGGAAAACACAGGTTTTGGAAGACAATTGGACCGTGGTGACGGCTGATGGGAAACGGTCCGCCCATTTCGAACATACGATAGCTGTCACGCAGAACGGCCCTGAAATCTTGACGAGGTTGTAGGGCCGGGGAGGTAAGAATCGTGAAGGTCAAACCGTCTGTGAAGCGACGTTGTGAAAAGTGCAAGATTGTGCGGCGGCGCGGCGTTGTTCGCGTGATTTGCGAGAATCCGAAGCACAAGCAGCGCCAGGGATAGGTAGACGATCAAATCCCAATGATCCAATGACCAGATCCCAAGCTTGGTCATTGGTCATTGGGCATTGGATCATTGGTTTGATAGGAGGAAAAGAATGGCACGTATAGCAGGAGTGGACCTGCCCCGAGACAAGCGGGTAGCGATCTCGTTGACCTACATCTATGGCATCGGCCGGAGCCGGAGCCAAGAGATTCTTGATCGGGCGAACGTGAACCCCGATACCCGGGTCAAGGACCTGGCCGAAGGTGACGTGGCTCGACTACGAGAGATCATCGACCGGAACTATCGCGTCGAGGGTGACCTGCGGCGCCAGGTGGCTATGAACATCAAGCGCCTGCAAGAGATCGGGTCCTATCGCGGCATCCGCCATCGGAAGGGCTTGCCCGTCCGTGGGCAGCGGACCCGGACGAATGCTCGCACGAAACGTGGGGCGCGCAAGACAGTCGCCGGCAAGCGCCGGTCGCGGGCCAAGAAGTAGGAACTGAGGAGGCAGAATGGGACGGAGACGACGGGGGCCGAGACGCGGACCGCGCCGAGAAAAGCGCAATATCCCGCGTGGGCAAGCTCACATACATGCGACGTTCAACAATACGATTATCACACTGACCGATCCCAAGGGGAATACGGTGGGATGGGCCAGTGCGGGAACCGCCGGGTTCAGGGGCTCGCGCAAGAGCACGCCCTACGCCGCCCAGATCGCGGCGCAGCAGGCGGCCAGGTTGGCCGCGGACATGGGCATGCGAGAGGTGGACGTCTTTGTCAAGGGACCCGGCCCGGGTCGTGAGGCGGCCATCCGCTCCATGCAGGGGGCGGGCATGATCGTTACGTCGATCACGGACGTGACGCCGATCCCGCACAACGGATGCCGCCCGCCCAAGAGGCGAAGAGTATAGCGTGCGTGAGGTGAGGGACACCTTGCCCCACGATTTGTGGAGGTAGAATGGCAAGATACAAAGACGCAGTTTGTAAACTGTGTCGCCGAGAGGGAGAAAAACTCTTTTTGAAGGGCGAGCGGTGTTATTCGCCCAAGTGCGCTTTCGAGCGCCGCCCTTTTCCACCGGGGATCCACGGCCGACAGGACCGGTTCCGCCGGCGGGAGTCAGACTATGGGCGGCAGCTTCGAGCTAAGCAGAAAGCAAAGCGCATATACGGCGTGTTGGAACGACAGTTTCGGCGCTACTTTGCCGAGGCAGAGCAGAGCCGGGGCCTGACCGGAACCAATTTGCTGATGCTGCTGGAAAGTCGCCTCGACAACATCGTCTTCCGTTTGGGTTTTGCGACCTCGCGGGCGCAGGCGCGGCAGTTGGTACGCCACGGTCACATGGAGGTGAATGGCCGCAAGACGGACATCCCCTCCTACCTGGTAGAACCGGGGGACGTGGTGGCTGTACGCCCCAATAGCCAGCGCAAGACGTACTTTAGGGACTTGGCGGAGGATCTGCCGCATCGAGCCGTGCCCGAATGGCTGAGTCGCGACGACGAGACGATGGTGGGGCGCGTTCTGGCTCGACCGGAGCGTAAGGACATCGAAGCCACGATTGATGAGCAGTTGATCGTCGAGTACTACAGCCGGTAGCGCTGTTCGGCCTGGGAGCTGCGCCGGCCTGGCTGCCTCTAGGGTGTCCAGGACCAGTCAGCTCCGGGTCCCACGAAAAGATGACAGATCAACCACTGCCCAATGGATCACCGAGGCTTGGCGATTCGTAGGGTTCGTGAACAAGGGGGTGTCGCTTGTTAACTCTGGTCTTGCCCAAAATTGAATCTGATGCCTCGACTCGGGACTATGGTCGTTTCGTGATCAGCCCGCTGGAAAGCGGCTACGGGATTACCCTGGGAAACGCCTTGCGCCGCGTTCTGCTCTCTTCGTTGGAGGGGGCCGCAATCACGTCCATGCAGGTGAGGGGCATCCACCACGAGTTCTCGACGTTCCCGCACGTGCGGGAGGACATGACGTCGCTGCTCCTGAACTTGAAGCAGGTTCGTTTCCGGTTCCTCGACGAAGAAGAGGAATCGGCCCGTCTGCGCCTGGACGTACGGGGTGAGGGCGTGGTCACTGCCGGGGACATCGCGTGCCCGCCCACTGTCGAAGTGGTCAACCCGGAGGCCTATCTGCTGACCACCGACTCGGCCGAGGCCGACGTAGAGATGGAGATGACGGTTTCTCGGGGGCGAGGCTATTCGCCTGCCGAGGAACGAGGAAAGCTGCCCGTTGCCGAGATTCCCACCGATGCGATATTTAGCCCCGTTCGCAAGGTCAACTTCAAGATCGAGCGGACTCGCATCGGCCAGGTCAGCAACTTTGACAAGCTGCTGATGGAAGTCTGGACCGACGGGACCATCCCGCCCGTGGAAGCTTTGAGCACGAGCGCGCAGATTCTAGTCAAGCACATGGTGTTGATCGCCGAGTTTGGCGACGTGATGGTCGAGGTCGAGCCCGAGGTCGAGGAAAGCCGGATTCCGGATCGCGTTGCAGAGGCCAACATTGAGGAGCTGGACCTGTCGGTCCGGGCCTTCAACTGCCTGAAACGGGCGGGGATTACCAAGGTCGGCGAGATCCTGGAAAAGCTGGAGCGGGACGAAGACGAGCTCTTGGCGATCCGCAACTTTGGGGTCAAGTCTTTGGCCGAGTTGAAGGAAAAGCTGGAAGAAAAAGGGTATTGGCCCCTGCCGGAGGAGTAGAATGAGGCATCGAAAAAAGGGCCGCCGCCTTGGGCGATCTAGCGGCCATCGAAAAGCATTGTATCGTAACCTGATGATCGAGTTGTTTCGCCACGAGCGGATTCGAACGACAGAGGCCAAGGCCCGTGCGGTGCGCCCTATTGCTGAAAAGCTGGTGACCAAAGCGCGCAAAGCCCGCCCGGAGCGGGTGGTCGATCTGGCCACCCAGCGGGACGAGAAAAAGCTCGCGGCCTGGTTCAACGCCAAACGGGCAACCCAGCTCATCGAACTGGCCGATAGCGAGGACGAGGACGCGCTATGGGACATGGCCGAGCAGTTGGCCCTGCACGCCCGGCGCCAGGTGTTGGCCGAACTGGCGAACAAGGACGTGGCGCACAGGCTGGTCGAAGAGATCGCTCCGCGTTTTGAGGATCGGCCGGGCGGCTACACCCGCATGTGGAAACTGGGCATGCGCCAGGGAGACGCCGCCAAAATGGCATTGCTGGAGTTGGTGGAGTAGGGTCTGGCGTGCAATCGCCCCGCCTGTGGCTCTGGGCCAGGATCGAATACGACGGAACGGACTTTTACGGGTTCCAGGTCCAGGCCCAAGCGCGGACGGTTCAGGGCGAGCTGGAGCAGGCCATCGAATCGGTCGCCGGCTCGGAGGTGCGCGTGATCGGCGCAGGCCGGACCGACCGGGGGGTGCACGCCCAGGGGCAGGTTGTGGCTTTTGAGGTCCAGTGGCGGCACAGCTTGGCCGACCTCCACCGGGCGCTCAACGCCGTCCTGGCCCACGACGTGGCCGTCCTGACGCTGGGCCAGGCGCCGGAGGGATTCCATCCCCGCTTTAGCGCCCGTAGCCGGACCTATCGTTACAGGGTGTTGAACCGGCAATGGCGCTCTCCACTGGAGAGGCGGCGGGCGTGGCACGTGACCCGGACGCTGGACCTGGCGCCGATGGTCGAGGCCAGCCGGCACCTGCTAGGCAACCAGGATTTTGCGACCTTTGGACGCCCGCCACAAGGCGAGAATACGGTCCGGACCGTGTTCCGGGCCGAATGGCAGCAAGACCGGCCGTTCTTGACCTTTGACATCGAGGCCAACGCCTTTCTCTATCGGATGGTGCGGAGCATCGTCGGGACCCTGGTCCAGGTGGGCGTGGGGGACCTCTCGCCGGATGACTTTGCGCTGATTTTGCGGGCGAGGGATCGGAGCCAGATCAAAAAGGTGGCGCCCCCGCAGGGGCTCTGCCTGATGCGGGTCAGTTACGCAGAACGCGAAGGAGTGGAGTGGTGAGAACGTTTACGCCGAAAAAAGAAGAGATCGAACGCGATTGGTACGTGGTGGATGCCACAGATCAGACGCTGGGTCGGTTGGCTTCGAGGATTGCGCCGATGTTGCGGGGCAAACACAAGCCGACCTTTTCCCCGCACCTCGATTGTGGCGACTTTGTGATCGTCGTCAACGCTGAGAAGGTGCGGGTGACCGGCCGCAAGCTCGATGAAAAGATCTATTACCGGCACACGGGCTATCCCGGTGGGATCAGGCAGATTAATCTGCGCGACCTACTGGCAAAAAATCCAGAGCGGGTGATCCAACGGGCCGTCAAGGGCATGTTGCCCAAGAACAAGCTGGGACGGCGCATGATCAAAAAGCTCAAGGTCTATGCCGGGGATACGCATCCCCACGAGGCTCAGCAGCCCAAGCCGAAGGAACTGTAGGGGAGGATTCATGACCGAAGATGTCCGATATTACGAAGGGGTGGGGCGGCGCAAGCGAGCCGTCGCTCGGGTGCGGCTCTATCCCGGTGATGGTCAAGTCGTCATCAACGACAAGGAATTGAAAGAATACTTTGGACGCCCGCAGGATTGGGGAGACGTGATGGCCCCCCTGGAGCTGACGGATAACGAGGGACGCTTCAACCTGTCGGTGTTGGTCAAAGGCGGCGGGATCACGGGCCAGGCCCAGGCGACCCGCCACGGCATCGCCCGGGCATTGCTCGTGGTGGACCCCGCTTTGAAGCCGGCGCTGCGTCGTGCGGGCTATTTGACGCGCGATCCCAGGGAGAAGGAGCGCAAGAAGCCTGGGCTCAAGCGCGCCCGAAAGGCACCGCAGTACACCAAGCGCTAGCAGCTTGTCGGAAGGGCTGTTCGTAGTACGCGTTTCAACGCAGCAGAAACGCGCTAAAGCGCGTACTACGAACTCCAAGGGCTCGCTCTGACAGCCGCTGGGTCCGAGACGCAGCGCGTCAAGCTGTATCTTTGCTTTCTCTTGTAGCAGAGCTTACAGGAGGGGGACGAAAGGCCTGATTTCTCTTGAAATCGGGCCTTTTCTGGTTAGGGAGAGGGTGTGGCTTCTGTGGGGGCCGGCGTCGGCGTGGGCTCGATGTCGAAATAGGCCTCGACGACCTTGCGGAAAAGGGGCGCGGCGTGGGTGGCACCCTCACCCGAATACTCGACGATGACGGCGATGGCGATTTCGGGGTCGTCGGCGGGGGCGTAGCCGGCGAACCAGGCGTGGGGGTTGCGCTGGCCGCTCTCGGCCGTGCCCGTCTTGCCCGCGACGGGCAGGCTCAGGCCCTCGAAAGGCTGGAAGGCCGTGCCGTAGGCCGCGGACGTCACCTTGTGCAGGCTGTCCTGGATGACGGCCAGGTGCTCGTCACTGATCGGCAGCCGGGCGACGGCCACCGGCTCGAAGGTCCAGTCGGGGTTGTTCGGATCGGCCGCGATCTGCTCCACCGTCTGGGGGCGATAGAGGGTGCCGCCGTTGCCCACCGCGGCCATCATCACCGCGATCTGGAGGGGCGTGACCAGCAGCTCGCTCTGGCCGATGGCCAGGTTGACCGAGTCGCCGGGCGCCCAACCCTCGCCCTTGGCCTGGATCTTCCAGGCCGGATCGGGCACCAAGCCAGGGTCTTCGGCCACCTCGATGCCGGTGGGCGCGCCCAGGCCGAAAAGCCGGGCGTACTCGGGCAGGACGTCCTGGTCCACGCCGTTGAGCATCAGGCCCACCTGGTAGAAGGTGATGTCGCAGGAGACGCTGAGAGCTTTGTCCAGGCGGATGTTGCCGTGGCCGCTGCGGAGCCAGCAGATTTTGGGCCACTCGGGCCCCAGGCCGGTCCACGTGCCCCGGCAGAGGAAGGTGCTCCCGGCGGCCAGTCCCCCGGCCTCCATCCCGGCCGCCATGGTGACGACCTTGAACACGCTGCCGGCCGGATAGGTGCCCTGGGTGGCCCGGTTCACCAGGGGCCGGCGCTGGTCGGCCTGGAGGTTCTGCCACTGCCAATCGCTAATGCCCCCGGCAAAGAGGTTGGGGTCGAAGAGGGGGTAGGTGGCCAGGGCCAGCACGCGCCCGGTCTGGGCCTCCAGCACGGCGATGGCCGCCAACCGCTGGCCGAGGATCGCCTGCACTTCTTTTTGGAAATCCCGGTCGAAGGTGGTGTAGAGGCTGCTGCTTTCGCGCGAGGGTTTGTCGGCCAGTACGGCGATCTGCTCTCCCTTTTCGCTCAGGATCTCCAGCCGCCCACCCCGCTGGCCGGCCAGGTAGGACTCTCCCCAACGCTCCAGGCCGGTTTGACCCACCATCTCGTCCCCGGCGTACCCTTGGGCACGCCACAACTCGGCTTCGTCCTCGGGGATGGGGCCGACCACGCCGACGACGTGAGGCGCAATGATCTCCTGGTGATAGGCGCGGCGCCACGCTTCGCGCAGCTCGACGCCCGGCAGGCCGTTCAGTAGTTCGTAGTAGCTCTGGCCGGTCTCGGCGCTGATCTGGCCCAGGGGCACGTACCAGTCGGGGCGGGCCTCGGCGTAGCGGGCCTGGAGGTCGGCGGCTGGTTGGCCCAGGATCTGGCTCAGGTTGGCCAAGACTGTGGCCTCCTCGGCCGGGGGGATTTGCCCGGGCACGACGCCGACCTCGACCTCCTGCGCTTGGACGGCCAGCCCCAGGCCGTTGCGGTCGTAGATGTTGCCCCGGGACGGCGAGCGCGTCGTCAGCCGCAAAAAGGTCTCGTCGCTTAGCTGGGGCAGGATGAGGGCCGGTGACCACTCTACCCACCAGCGGTCCTGGGCGTAGACCAGCAGCATCTCGTTCTCGACCTCAAAGTCGCCCACCAGGGCGGTGTGGAACGTCGTGGTAAAAGAGACCTTGGCCTGGGTGCCGGGTTGGTAGGCGGCCAGGATGCGCGGGATGACTTCCAGGAGGGCTGCCCCTGCTACCACTTTGCGGTAGCGTTGCACAAAGGCTTCCTGGCTGTATTCGGCCCGGGAAGAGGGGGAGAGGAGGTTGTACATGGTAGCGTAATCTTCCTGCCCCCAGGCTTGGAGGAAGGTGTAAGCCGTCTCGTCGGCCGGGGGGAGGCTGGGCGTGGGGCTGGGGGGCAGGGTGGCCGTGGGACGGATGGCGGGCGGGGCGCAGCTGGCCAGGTTTGTGCTCATGACGGCCAGGACCGACAGAGCTATCAGAAGACGGGCAGCAACCTTCATCTCGCCTCGATCCCGTCAACCACTAGAAAGCGCCAGGACCTGGGCCACGACGGCCAGGGTCAACACGTGAAAGACCTGATCTGCGACGACCGACAGCCAGGCGTGTTCGGGCGATATGCCCGCGAATCCCATCCAGCAGGCCACAAACCGGCGTCGATCCAGGACGACGTGGGTGATCGTCAGAAAGAGCCACGTAGCGACGACCCAACCCAGGGCCAGCGGATGATGCAGGCCATAGGCCACCAGGACGACGGTAATGACCAGCATATAGACGGCGACGTGCCGCAGCATCCAGGAGATTTCTTGGACCTTCTTTTGGGCCATCCGGTCGCTCTGCAACAAAAAGTCACCCACCAGGTGGCCAACGAGCAGCCAATCAAAGAGACTCATCTTGTCGTTTGCTTCTCAGTCACGTACTCGCTCAGCGCCCCGTCCCCGGGGCGACGCCCCCGAGACGGGGGCTGCGAGCGAAGCGAGCATGTCTTGTCGTTTGCTTCTCAGTCGCAAAAGATGTATGAAAGGGGCTGCTACCTCGGCAAAGGTAGCAGCCCCAGTTCTTCCGGGGCGCCCACTATGGCGTTCTAGGGCGCGACGTCCTCGCTGCCTGCCCTGCTTTGGTTCCCGGCTTCGTTCAGTGCTTGCTGTTCGGCACTGATCGAGCCCGGTTCGAATCCCTGCGCGTTGAGCACGGAAAGGGTGGCCCAATCGGCCCGGAGCAGGTCCCCGCTGCTGTCTGAGGTGCGATAGATGCCGATGCCGACCCGGCCGGAAGCCAGAGAGCTATCAGACCCCGACCACACCAGGGTCCCGTTGACGTAGAAGGAGAGGCTCGTGCCGTTGGCGACGACCCGCAGCGTATTCCAGGCGTCGCCGGGATTGATGGCCGGACTGCTGGACCAACCCTGGATGGCGACAGAGGAGCCACCGGCGACCCTCTTCCAGATAGAGTAGCTGCCACCGCGGGTATACTGGAACTTGTATTCGTTGTACCAGTGGTTGTCGGCAGTCAGTGGATTCGGCGTCCCCCGGACATAGATGCGATTGGCGCAAGAGTCGCAGCCGCTGCGCCAGAGTTTGACGGCGTAATCCAGGTCGGAAAAGTCGCTGGTGTAACTTGCAGAAGCGGAGGTGCCGGCCAGGCCAGAGGTAAAGTAGTAGTTGCTATCCACGCTCCAACTGCCCGAATGCGCTTCCCAACCAGGAGCCGAGCCATTGAACTGGAAATCAAAACCTGCTGCGGGCGGCTTGTAATTGTTGACGACGAAGGGCAGGTAGATGTAGGTGGTCACGACCGTCTCCCGCTCCAGGCTCCAGGCACTCATGCCGCTCGGCCCCTTGGCCCGAACGCGATAGTGCCAATGGCCGTTGGGTTGGTTAGTCACCGCCAGTTGCGTCGCCGTGTTTGAATAGACCTGGGTGGGGTCGACAAAGAAGGGGTTGTCGCTCTGCTCCAGGATGTAACCCGTGGCACCCGTCACGTCCGACCAATCGACCAGGTAGTCGCCGTCGCCATCGGGGTTGCTGATGGCCATGAGGTTCGGCGGGGCGTAGGGCAAGGGGTCCACCGTCGTCGACTCGGTGTTGCTCCAGGTGCTGCTTCCGCCGCTGTTGTGAGCTTGCACGCGATAGTGCCAGGTGCCGGCCAGTTGGCCCGTCACGTCGTAAGACAGGGCCGAGCCCATGTAGCGGATCCGGGGGCTGCTGAAGGAGGCGTTGTCGTCTTCTTGGAGTGTATAGCCGGTCGCCGCCGTCGCCGCCGACCAACCTATGGTATAGGCGTCGCTGTTGCCGGCGTTGCTGATGGCGTTCAGTGTCGGCGCGTTGGGCTTGACGGTCACCGACTGGGTATCACTCCAGCCACTGGAGCCAAACTCGTTGTGGGCCTGGGCCCGGTAGTACCAGGGGCCGGGGCCTTTGCCCGTCACGTTTAACTGGCTGTTGGCCCCGCTGTAGGCGGTGCTGGGCGAGCTGAAGGAAGGGTTGTCGTCTTCTTCAAGCGTGTAGCTACTCGCCGTTGGCACGTCGTTCCAGTCCACGAGAAAGTTTCCGTCGCCGTCGGGGTTGCTGATAGGCGCAATCGTCGGCACGGCGGGCGGTGCGCCCACTTGTAGGGCCGCCTGGACGTCGATGCGGCCGTGGCCGTAGAACTGGTCCCAGCCGGGATCGCCCAGGTCGACGGCGGTGTCCTGGATGGTCGTCTGCACTTCGTCGGGCGTCAGGCCGGGCTGAAGGGCCCAGACCAGGGCGGCCAATCCGGCCACGTAGGGCGAAGCCTGGGACGTGCCGTTGAGAAAGTCATAGTTCTTGTAGTAGCTATAAGACGTGGTCAGGTAGACGTCGTAGGTGGGCATGGTGCTATAGATGCCGTCGGGATCGTGATAGTAGCTCATGTCGCCGCCGGGCGCGGCGATGTCACAGTGGCTGCCATAGTTGGAAAACGAGGATTTGACGTCCGACGGGCCGGTGGCAGCGACGGCCAGGACGTTGTTGTTGGCCGCCGGGTAGAAGGGGCTGCTGGTGTCGTCGTTGCCCATGGCGGCCACCACCAGGCTTCCGGCCCCGTGGGCGGCATTGATGGCGTCCTGCATAGCTGAGGAATAGCTGGGACCGCCGAGGCTCAAGTTGAGCACTTTGGCCCCATTCTGGTAGGCCCAGTAGATGCCGTCGATGATGTCCGACGTATAGCCCGAACCTTCGTAGTTCAGAACGCGGATGGGCATGATGCGGGCGTTCCAGTCCATGCCGGCGACGCCCACGCCGTTGTTCGTCACCGCTGCCGAGATACCGGCGACGTGGGTGCCGTGGCCATTCAGGTCGGTGGCGTCCGAGTCGTCATCCACAAAGTCCTGGCCGGCTACGATTTTGGAAGCCAGATCGGGGTGGCCGTAGTCGATGCCCGTGTCGATGACGGCGATGGTGATGCCCGTGCTGCCGGTGGTCGCGTCCCAACCCAAGGGGGAGTTCATGAGGGTGTGTCCCCACTGTTTCCCGTACTCGGGATCGTTGGGCACGCCCACGGCATAGTACCGGTAGTTCGGCTCGGCGTATTCGACGGCCGAATTCTCGTTTAGCTCGCCGACGATGGCCAGCTCACGCCCGGCCGGCACCTGCCAGACCTCGACGCCGCCGTCCAGCAGCGTGCGCAGGTAGGAGGCATCGTGCCGGGTCAGGGCCGCGTCTATGGCACTGGCCGACGCGCTCGGCTTGAATTTGACCAGGATCTCGCCCGCTCGAAAGTCGTCGAGACCTTCGCTGGGGACGAGGCTGGGTGGCAGGTCGCCCCCCTGGGGGGCGGATCGGGGATGTTCGATGTCCTGGGCGGTGGCCGGCCAGGCTGCGGTCAAGACCAGGCTCACCAAGAGGAGGAGGGCGATGATGTTTTGGGCTTTTCGGTTGTTCATTGCTTTTCCTTTCTCTATTGTAATGGAATTATCCAAAAACCAGACACGTTCTCAGGACGCGGGCGTCTCTGTAGGTGGCACGGGCGTGGAGGTCGGTGGTTTGGGTGTGTTCGTAGGTGGCAGAGGCGTATGCGTCGGGGGCACAGGCGTGTTGGTGGGTGGGACAGGCGTATTCGTCGGCGGGATGGGGGTGTCGGTCGGGGGTGGCGGCGTGTCCGTCGGCGGGGCCGGAGACCCGGTGGCGGTGGGTGGCGCAGGTGTGTCGGTGGGGCCAGTCGTCGGGGTGGGGCCAGGTGTGTCGCTGGGCGCCGGGGTCGAGGTCGGCGTCGGGGTGGCGGGCGTGCCGGTCCCGGGCGTGGGCGTCGTCGGCGTGGACGTGACCGTGGTGGGCGTCCCGCTGCCGGTCGCCGTCGGCGTCGGGCTGGCTGTCGGCGAGGGGCTAGGCGTGGCCGTCACGGTGCCGGTGTACGTCGGGCTGGGCGTGACGGTGGGCCGGCGGGTGCGAGTCGGCTCGGGCTTGGGTGTAGCCGGAGGCGGCATCTGGTAGGGGACCCACAGCGTGGCCCCCGCATAGATGGTATCGCTCGTCAAGCAGTTGGCGCTTTTCAACTGCTCGACGCGCAGGCCATAGCGCGCGGCGATGGAAGAGAGGGTATCTCCCCGCCGGATGGTGTAATCGACCCAGCCGGCGGGCTTGGAGCAGGGCGCCCGGTGGGGCACGTAGATACGCTGTCCCGTATGGGCTGTCGCCGAGCTGGGCAGACAATTGGCTTGCTTCAACCGGGACTCGCTGATGTCATAGCGCGCCGCGATGGTGCGAAAGTTCTCGCCCCGCTGCACGACGTAGGAGCGCCAGCCACGGGGATAGTTGCAGGCCACGATGGGCGTGCGCGACGGCGCTTCGGTAGGCGTGGCCGATGGGACCTCGCTTGGCAGGGGCGAGGGGTTCGCGGTGCTGGTCGGCGGGGGCGTGGGCGACACCTCGGCAGGGGAACTTGTCGCCGGCAGGGAGGGACCGGGCGTGTCCGTGGGCCGGATGCCGGCAACCAACGTCTGCTCGTGCAAGCCCAGGGTGATGGCGACCAGCAGGGTGAGGGCCACCAATGCCGTGGCGAGGAGGCCGCTCAATATCGGTCCCAGTCCATCAAGGGGGAGGCTGATCCTGAGCCCATCCTTCGAGTCCTGTCCCTTGGGCTTCATGGCACCCTAGCCCGGATAAACCGGAACCAAAGAGGAACAGACTTGTCCACAGAATTCTTGCTCAACAGGCCAGGATTTCGTGGGTTAGGCCCTAACAGAATGCGCCGGGCCGGTGCGGCAAAGCCGTGTGGCTCACGCAGAAAGTTCGTCAAGGTCTGTCCAGTGTCCTTCCCCCGAGGCATCCGGGGGTTGGCGATTTTGATCGATGGGCAAAACGATGCTAAATGTTGCACCCACTCCGTTTTGACTCTCTATCCAGAGGCGACCCCCATGGGCTTCCACCAGGGTCTTGACCAGGGCCAGTCCGGCCCCAGACTCGCCCAGCCCGATGGGTGTCTGGCTCGGACGCTCCCGGTCGAATATCTTGTCGAGCGCCTCCCCCGACAGGCCGCCCCCTGAATCCTTGACCGAGACGACGAGGAATCCATCGCCGTTAACGTCCATTGCATCCTCCCCGAAGGAAGGGCTTGCAGACTGGGCGGCGCGGATCTGGATTTCGCTGCCCACCGACGAGGCCAGGCAGGCGTTGGAGATCAAATTGGACAGCACCCGCCGCAAATAGTCGGGGTCGGCCTGGATGGTGGGCAGGTTCTCGGGCACGTCCAGGTTCAAGGTCAGGTCTTTGTCCTCCAACTGGAGGTACGATTCGGCCACGATGGATTCAACCAACTCGCTCACGTCCACTGCGCGCCTTCGCGGAGAGGCCCACTGTTCCTCCTGGCTCGCCCGTTGGCCGAGATCGTCGACGATCTGCACGGCCCGCTCGCCGCCGGCCTTGACGCGCAACAGGAACTTGCGCTGGAGGTCACCCAGGATGCCTACCCTCTCGCCCAGGAGCAGGTCCGCGTAGCTCATGATCGTCGTCAGGGGCGTGCGCATCTCTTCGGCCATGGAAGCGAGCTCCTCCAGCCGTTCCCGCTGCGCCTCGGTCTCGTGCGAGATGTCCTGCAAGATCGTGATGACGCGTTGCGTGTCGCGGCCCAGGACGTCTGGATCGGGCAGGGGGGCGACGTCGGCCATGAGCGTGTTTGGACCGATCTGAAGGGTCAGGCGCACCGCTTCGCCCTCTGCCGCCGAAGCCACGGCCTGCTGCCAGCGTTCGTCGTCGCTGACGCTGGTCAGCGCGTGCCCCTGGAGCTCATCACTGCCCAGGTCCAGGAGGATCTCGGCGGCGACGTTGGAGTGCTGGATCAAGCCGTCGGCGTCGGTGATGAGGACGCCGGCCGTCAGGCCCTGGAGCAGCGTCTGGGCCCACTCGCTGGCTTCGCCGGCATCCTGCCACTCTTCCTGCTGCCGGCCGAGCTCCTCCTCGTGCCAGCGGAGTTGGGCCTCGGCGTTGGCGTGTGTCTGGGCCAGATCGCTCTCCAACACGGCCAGCCGCTCGGCCAGGGTATCCGCCTCGGCGCGGTGGCTCACCAGCTTGATCTCCAGGGCGTTTCGTGCTTCGCGCGTGGACTCGAGTTGCTCGCAAAGTTGGTCGATCTGGGCCTGGTTGGCGGTCAGTTGCTCGGTCAGTTCTTGCACGCGGCTGGTCGCTTGGCGAAAGACCTGGCGTTCCTGCTCGTGGGCCAGCCGCATCCGCTCGATCTGCTTCTGCGCTTCTTGGAAGCGTTTGGCGTTCTGGATGGCGCCGGCCAATTGCTCGGCCATAGACTGGCAGAGTTTGGCCTCGTTGGGCGTAAAGGGCCGCCTGGAGCGTGAATTGCCGACGATGATGGCGCCGATGGCTCCTCCGTCCTGGACCAGCGGCTGGACGAGCAAAGGCCCCGTCTCGCTGGAGCCCAGGAGGGCAAAGAGCACCTTGAGCTGGACGTTGTCTGATTCTTCGACGATGATGTGTTTCTTGCGGCGCATGGCCTGCTGGACCGTGAGCTGGTATTCCAGCGGGAAGGTCACGGCTTCGCCACGCCCCTTTCGCGTCGGGTTGTGGATGGCGGCCAGGCGCATCTGGGCGGCGCCCTCTTCGAGAAAGGTGATGGCACACTGGTCTGCGTCCAGGGCCCGGGCCACGCCCTGCACGGCGTTGTCCAAAACGGCGTCGAGGTCCAGCGAGCCCGACATCTGCTGGCTGGCTTCAAAGAGGAAGAGCAGGCTCTTGATCTGGTCGAGAGAGGCCTGGCTGATGTCCTGGAGTTGCCGGCTGTGGACGCGCAGGCCGGCGACGACGCTCTGGTAGACGGCGACGGCCACCAGGGGATAGGCCAGGAGGTTGGCCAGCCGCTCCCAGGTCGGTAGATGAGCCGTGATCGGAGAAAAGCCCAGTTGCAGGGGGCGGCCGACAAACATGACGAGCATGGCCGCGACAAAGATCCCCCAGCCGGGTTGCCGGTCGCGCAACGCGGCCAAAATGGCCAGGGGGATGAGGGCCATCTGCCACGCGGTCCAGACGGTAGCCTGCCAGTGGGTGTTGTAGGTGCGCGTCACGTCGGCGATGAGCGCCTCGCTCCACAGGTAGGTGAACACGGCACAGACGGCGATGGTCAGAACCAGGTTGGCGCCAAAGATGAGGTCCCAGGTGCGCGGACCACGCTTGACCGGCGGCATAAAGGCCCAGCCCAGGAGGGCAATGCTGGCGGTGTCGGCGAAGCGTTCCACGGGGGGAAGAAGGGTCTCGGGGCTAACCCATCCCGAAGCCGTGATCAGCGCGGCGACGACGTAGGCCACGCGGGCCACCGTGAGGCCGATGCTGGCCAGCATGAGCCGCCGGACTTGGTCGCGGCGGCCTCGCTGGCGCTCTCCCCAGGCGATGCCCAGGATCGCTTCCACGGCGAGCAAGAGCAGCAGGTGATATACCAGGCTGCCCAGCGAGGTGCCGAGTATTATGCTGGCTTCTACCAAAAGGGACATAGTGATTCCACTCGCCGGATCGCAACTCCGGCTTCAGCCCAACTTCCTATCCAGATCTGCCGACCTTTGCATCTGGCAACATTATACCAAGTTTTCTTTGACTTGGCAACCTCCTTGACTCTACTACCAAAGCTCTAGCGGCGCTCAACCCATTTGGCAGATTGGAGTGGGCGTGCTATACTGGAGATCGACCGAATGGCGATAGATTGGAGAAAATCGGTGATCTCCCAAGACTTGATGGACGTGATCCGGCGAGCATTTGCCCTGTCGTTGGACGGCCTCCACGGCGAGGCGCACTGGCGGCGCGTGGGCCAGAACGGCCGGCGCCTGGCTCGGCGCTCCGGCGCCGACGTCGAGGTCCTCGAGTTCTTTGCCGTTCTCCACGACGTCAAGCGGGAGGACGACGGTTGGGACAAGGGGCACGGCCGGCGGGCGGCGGCTTTCGTCAGGGACCTGCCCGCTTCGTTGCTAAATCTGCCTGCTGAGAAGCTGGAGCTATTGGTCTATGCCATCGCCCACCACAGCGACGGCCTGACCGAGGCCGACGTGCCTCGGGCCGAGGCGGTCACCGTCCAGACCTGCTGGGACGCCGACCGGCTGGACCTGGGCCGCATCGGCATCGAGCCCGACCCCGAGTATCTGTGCACCGAGGCGGCCAAGGACCCGGCAGTGATCGCCTGGGCGTTAGGGCGGAGCCAGGGGAATCGATGATGGTTTGGCAAAAGGACATGAGTGTGTTATACTTCGGTCAATCCAGCTAGTACATGAGGGCGTAAATCCCTCAGCAGTTGTCATTCTGAGGAGAGCCAGCGACGCGCCGTCCCCTGTGGCTGGCCGCACAGGACAGGCCGGCATCCCGGGGAAGAATCTCTCTTGCGCAGAGCAAGCGGTTTCACGCAGCATAACTGAGATTCTTCGCTTCGCTCAGAATGACAGGATCTGGTGAGAGACTTCCGCCGGGCTGTACTAGCAGCTCGGGAAGCGCCGTCCTTAGCAGAGATGGCAAGTGAGCAAGATCAAGGAAATTCAGGCACTCGTCCGTAACGGATTGTACTATCTTACAGAGCACGCCGACGAGGAATCTGTTGCCGATGACTTTGACATCTACGATGTGGAGTATAGCATCTTGACGGGCAGGATTCGCCGGACGTGACCGCGAGAGGGCAAATACGAGGTGGTCGGTTCGGCTTTGGATGGGCGTCCTCTGGGAGCGATATGCCGAATCACGCGCTCGGGAAAGGTCCGGGTAATCACTGTGTATGAAGACCAACCCAGGAGATAGAGGGAGAAGGGTGATGGGATTTTGGGATGGTGAACGATGCGAATACTGTAACGGTCTCATCGTGGAAAAGCGGGTGGACCTGACTCGCAAGGTCAATGGCAAGTACGTGCTTATCGAAAACGTGCCGGCCGGCGTCTGCACGGAGTGTGGGACACGCTACTACGCAGCCAATGTGCTCAAGACCGTTGAAGAGACCGCCCGCGGACGTCGGAAGGCCGATCTTGAAGTGCTGGTGCCTGTTTACTCGCTGTGATCTCGACGCTGTACCAAGTAGCAGGCGGCGCAATGCCCTATGACCTGATTTGGCGAACTCCAGCAGTTGTGCTATACTCGGGTGCGCGCAGCAGGCAGCAGAGTTTGGAGCGATTTGTAACGATGCAGACAGGTCACTTGTACTCGAATGGCACAAAAGCGTACACCTATTATCGCGCGGGCGATACGCTCGCGCCTGGAGGGAAGCCGACGGCCTGAGTCCGTCTATCCTGGATGCAAAAGAGAAACACCCGACCCCGGCTTCCGACAGAGCCGGGGTCGTTGCTTGCAAACACTTGAGGAGAAGTGGAGTCATGACTACAAACGTCTACGATGTCCTAAAAGAACGCGGCTTTATCGAGCAAGTCTCCGATGAGGCGGGGGTGCGGGCCACCGTCGAGCAGCCCATCACCTGCTACGTCGGGTTCGACCCCAGCGCCGAGAGCTTTCACGTGGGCAGCCTGGTGCCGATCATGGCCCTGGCCCACATGCAGCGCCACGGCCACCGGCCCATCGCCATCATGGGCGGCGGCACGGGCATGATCGGCGATCCTACCGACAAGGACGAGATGCGCCGCCTGCTCAGCGTGGCCCAGATCGACGCCAACGTGGCCCGCCTCAAAGCGCAGATGTCGAGCCTACTGGACTTTTCCGAGGGGCAAGCCCCTTCGACACGCCCGGAGGGCGCAGGGCAGGCGCTGATGGTCGACAACGGCGATTGGCTGCGGCCCCTCAACTACCTGGAGTTTCTGCGCGACATCGGCCGGCATTTCAGCGTCAACCGCATGCTCTCCTTCGAGGGCTACCGGCGCAGGTACGAGAGCGAGGGGGGGCTGAACTTTCTCGAATTCAACTACCAACTCTTGCAGGCCTACGACTTTTTGCACGTCTACCGCGAGTACGGCTGCACCCTCCAGGCGGGCGGCAACGACCAGTGGGGCAACATCCTGGCCGGCGTGGACCTCATCCGCCGCGTGGAGGGGGCGCAGGCCTACGCCCTCACCTACCCGCTGGTCACCACCAGCTCGGGCGCCAAGATGGGCAAAACGGCCGAGGGCGCCGTCTGGCTCGATCCCGACCTGCTGTCGCCCTACGAGTTCTACCAGTACTGGATCAACGTCGAGGACGCCGACGTGGAGCGCTTTCTGGCCCTGTTCACCTTCCTGCCCATGGCGCGCGTGCGCGAGCTGGGCCGGCTGACAGGCGCCGAGATCCGGCAGGCCAAGGAGGTGCTGGCTTTCGAGGTCACGCGCCTCATCCACGACCAGGAGGCTGCCGCCGAGGCCCGGGAGGCGTCGCGTAAACTCTTTGGCCGGGGCGTCGTCACCGACGCTATGCCGACCACCGAAATCGACGCCGCAGACCTGGAGGCCGGCATCCCGGCCCCGAATCTATTCCAGCGGGTGGGCCTCAGCCGCTCGCGGAGCGAGGCTCGCCGCCTCATCGAGCAGGGGGGCGCCTACGTCAACGACGAGCCGGTGGGCAGCGTGGACGACCTGATCGGCGTCCAGCACCTCGATGGTGGGGCCATCCTCTTGCGGGCGGGAAAAAAACGCTACCACCGGGTGGTGCTCAAGTAACAAGAGGCAGGATGCAAGATGCAAGATGCAAGGGGCCTGGGAGAATCCTCTCCCAGGCCCCTATTCGTTTATGCTGTGCGTTATCGACCTGAGCTTGTCGAAGGGCGTTGCTCTCTACCCCAGGCCCACCGCCACGTCCCTCTTGCTCTGCCAGATCGACCAGACGACCAGTGCCCCCAGGACGACGATGGCGACCCACATGCCCGCCGTGCCCCGGTTCTCGACGATGAGGGGCGCGGCCAGCAAGCTGACCAGGTTGACGACCTTGATCATCGGGTTGAGGGCCGGGCCGGCCGTATCCTTGAGCGGGTCGCCCACGGTGTCGCCCTCGATGCCGGCCTTGTGGGCCGGCGAGCCCTTGCCGCCAAAGTGCCCGTCCTCGACGTATTTTTTGGCATTGTCCAAGGCACCGCCGGCGATGGCCATGAACACAGCCAGGAGCTGGCCCGTCAGGATGACGCCGGCCAGGAAGGTGCCCAGCGCTTCTACCTCAAAGACCAGGCCGACCAGCAACGGCAGGCTCACCGACAGAGCCACCAGGCTGACCAGCTCCTTCTGCGCTGCCGCCGTGGTAATGTCCACCACCTTGCCATAGTCGGGCGTCCTGGTCCCTTCCAGCACGCCGGGGATGTCGAATTGGCGGCGAACCTCGTTGACCACCAGGTTGGCGCCACGGGCTACGGCCCGCAGCGAAAAGGCAGAGAAGAGGAAGGGCAACGCGCCACCCAGCAGGAAGCCGATGATGCCGTTGAGGGTCGAGACCGGGATGCCCCGGTTGAGCAGCTCAGTTACGGTCAGATCCGGGTAGGAGAGGATCAACGCGTCGGCCACGAAGGAGAAAAAGAGAGCCGTGGCCGCGACGACGGCCGAGGCGATGGCGATCTGCTTGGTGATGGCCTTGGTGGTATTGCCCACGGCGTCGAGATTGGCCAACAGCTCCCAGGCTTTTTCGCCCACGCCCGCCATCTCGCCGATGCCGTTGGCATTGTCGGCGATGGGGCCGTAGGTGTCCATGGCCACGTTGTTGCCCGTGTGCGACAGCATGCCGATGCCGACCATCGCCACGCCGTAGAGCATGTAGATCAGGTCGAAATCGTAAAAGATGACAAAGCTGGCACCCAGGGCGACCACGATGGCCAACACGCTCCAGACGCTGGCCTCCATGCCCACCGCCAGGCCCGACAGGATGGTCGTCGCCGAGCCGGTCTGGGTCGATTCGGCGATCTCTTGCACCGGTTTACGCTTGGCCGAGGTAAAGAGGGAGGTCAGCGGGTTAAAGACCACGGCCAGGCCGACACCGATGGCGTTGAGCGTTGCCAATTGCCATTCCTGGGCGTAGGCCAGGGAAAAGATGAAGGCGAAAATGATGGTATTGACCGACGAGACCTCGTAGGAGCGGAACATAGCCTCTTCGGCGTCGTGGGCGCGCAGGAACTTGATGGGGAAATTCTCCCAGATGGGCACGGTAAAGGTCCCCAGGATGGACGAGATGACGCCGATGGCCCGCACGATGAGGGGATAGACGATCCAGAAGGTGTCGCCCGTCTGGTGCAGGAGGACGAGGCCCAGGATCAGGGTCGAGACGATGGTCACCTCGTAGCTCTCGAAAATGTCGGCGGCCATGCCGGCGCAGTCGCCCACGTTGTCGCCCACCAGGTCGGCGACGACGGCGGCGTTGCGCGGGTCGTCCTCGGGCAGGCCCTGCTCGACCTTGCCCACCAGGTCGGCGCCCACGTCGGCGGCCTTGGTATAGATGCCGCCGCCGATGCGCATGAACAGCGCCACCAGCGTGCCGCCAAAGCCAAAGCCGAGCAGGGCGTCGGGCGCGGCCTGGCCGAAAATCATAAAGATGGCTGTGCCGCCCATCAGGCCCAGGCCGTCGGTCAGCATCCCGGTAAAGGTGCCGGCCCGGTAGGCCACCGTCAGCGCCCCGTTATAGTCCTCCGCGGCGGCCCGGGCCGCGACGCGGATGTTGCCCTCGATGGCCACGCGCATGCCCAATTGGCCGACGATGGTGGAGAACGAGGCGCCCAGGACAAAGGCCAGCATCCGGCCGATACCCATCCACAACCGGGCGGCCTGGATGTCGTTGTTGAACATGTCGAGGGCCTCGCGGCTGGGGTTGACCACGTAGACGCTGAAGAACAGCACGACGGCCAGCAGGCCCAGGATGGGCAGCATGGTCCGTAGCTGTCGCTGCAAATAGGCGTTGGCGCCGGTCTTGATGGCGTTCCACACCTTTTGCATCTCGGGCGTGCCCTTGTCGCGTCGCAGCGTGTCGCGCCACAGCCACCAGGCGTAGGCCAGGCTGATGAAGGCGACGGCGATGACCCCCCAGAGCATGCTCTGCTCTAGTCCACTTAGTTCTGCCATGGATACTCCTCCTTGAACGAGATTGTGAAAATTATTGTGCTGCGCTTGGAGGAGTTGGCTCACTCAAAAAGAGCCCGCCTGGGCAAGGCTCTCGGGGTTACGGGTGCTCCAGTTCCTCCAGCGGCGACAACAGGCCCTATTCTACAAAAGATAATAGGAAAAGTCAAATGAGCTGTCTCTGGGTCTTGGCAACACGTCTGCATTTCAACGCTCAGGGTGATTTTGCCCCGCGTTGCCAGCCCCGAGACGGGGGCTTCGAGCGCCTTCTGCTGCGTTGTCCATGGATCTGAAACACACCTCTTGGTAACAGGTCTGGCAGCCGCTACACCCCCCAAATCGCCTCTTGAAGGGGCGAATTCCCAAATTCATCAAAATTGGGGGGTTCACATTTGGCGATTTCGTGGTATAATGGGCAAAGTTGGGCGCACGTTCCTGTCGAATTCGACATAGGGTGGCAGGCGCCGGGCGCGGCGAAGGAGCTATATCGAGAACTGGATTTTTGTCCAAGGCTTGGTTCGGGGGTAATTCTATGTGGCCAAGATCCACACAGGGTAGAGGAGTCAACCGGTCCCCCCACATCTGAATTGGGTGCAAAGCTTCCAGCGTTCTTTCCAGCCTCGGTCTTTTACTGTGATACCAGTACGTGACGACAACTTACTCGGTGTGACAGACGTTACTGACGGGGAAGAGGAGCTAGGAATACAATAACGGTGATTCAAAGGATAGAGATGTCCTCAGCAACGCAATTCCCCACGCCAATTTCCCGGTCCCGGCTCTGGGACGCTTCTCTAGAGATTGGACGGGCGTGGAGGGTTGTGCGTAGGAATCTCTACCCCGGGGTCGTGGTAGAAGACCAGGCAATAGCAGCAAGGGCTTTGTCCCTCGTATTGATTGCCGAATCCTCACTATCCTCCCGTGGAAGGATATGGTTCGAATGGTAGAAGTGAGACTAGAGCAAGAAGAACAAGAGGCAGCGCCGGACGAGGCGCAGGAAAAACTCGACGCCATTGAGCGTCTGCTGGAGTTGGGCAAGAGCCAGGGATACGTCACCTATGATGACGTGATGGAGGCGATTCCCGAGGCCGAACTGAATATCGAGCAACTGGAGGACGCATTGGCTGCCCTTTTCGAACAAGGAATCGAGATCAGCGACACCGACCTGGATAAAGCGGAGGAGGAAGAAGAGTCCGAGAAAAAATCCAAGAGCGACGGAAGCACGCCGGCCGAGGTTGATTTGACAGCCATTGACGTGGACGATTCGATCAGCCTCTACCTCAAAGAGATCGGGCGCATCCCGCTCTTGACGGCCGAGCAAGAGGTGTCGCTGGCCAAGCGGATGGAGGCTGGACGCAACGCCAAAAAGCGCCTGGGCAAGGGCTCGGGTCTGACTTTGGAAGAAGAGGAGCGTCTTCAGGCCATCGTCAGGGATGGTCAGGCGGCCAAGGAGCACCTGATCAAGGCCAACTCGCGCCTGGTGGTCAGCGTGGCCAAAAAGTACGTGGGCCGGGGTGTGCCTTTTCTGGACCTGATCCAGGAGGGAAACATCGGCCTCATCCGGGCGGTCAAGAAATTTGACTACCGGCGGGGCTACAAGTTCTCGACCTATGCCACGTGGTGGATCCGCCAGGCGGTGACGCGGGCCATCGCCGACCAGGGCCGCACCATCCGCGTGCCGGTCCACATGTACGAGCAGATCAACCGCCTGGCCCGCGTCTCGCGCCAGTTGGTTCAAGAGCTGGGCCGCGATCCGACGACGGAAGAGATCGCGGCGGAACTGGGCGTCAGCCCGAAAAAGGTGGAGCGGACCATCAAGGTCTCGCGACGGCCCCTCTCCCTGGAGATGCCGGTGGGGGACGAGGGCGACAGCTTCCTGGGCGATTTCATCGAAGACAACGAATCGCCGCCACCGACCGACCGGGCCTCGCAGCAACTGCTGCGCGAGCAGATCGAGGACATCTTTGCCTCGCTCACGCCCCGCGAGGTACGGATTCTGCAGTTGCGCTTTGGCTTGGTGGATGGTTACAGCTACACCCTGGAAGAGGTGGGCAAAAAGTTCGGCGTCACCCGCGAGCGCATCCGCCAGATCGAGGCCCAGGCCCTGGGGCGACTACGGCATCCGAGCCGCAGCCGCAAGTTGCGTGACTTTTTGTCCTAGTTCGTCTGTTGAAGCCGGCTTGGCGTGACAAAGGCGTCCCAAACCCTGGGACGCCCATTTGCCTTACCGGCCATTTCTCTGTATAATAGAGTTGTTGCTGAATAAGCCGGGCAGTTCTTAGGACGCTGATGAACGCTGATGAACGCTGATATCTGCGTTAATCTGCGTCCTGTCCTTTATTCGGCAACAAGTCTAATGGCCATCACGTAGGCTAGAGGGGAAACAGTGCATGGCAAAGAAGAAAAAGGACTATCGACGCCGTCCTTCTCGAAAGAAGGGGCGGCGGAGGGACTGGACATCCATTCTCATTCCCGTCGTCGTGGGTGTGGTGGTTTTGGCCGTCATCGTCGCGGCTATCGTCTCCATCGAGAATCAGCGGACCAGTGACGTCGGGGTGCGACTGACGAGCCAGCCGCTGGAGACCCGGTCCATCCCCCACCCGGATGTGCCCCGCATTTCCCTGGAGGAGACCCAGCGCAGGCTCAAAGCCGGCGAGGCGATCTTGGTGGACGTCCGCAGCCAGCAGTCTTATAACCAGGCCCACGCCGTCGGCGCCCTCTCCTTCCCCGAATCAGAGGTCGATAGGCGGTTGGACGAGCTGCCCCGAGAGCTAGATCTGATTCTATACTGAACTTGACCTCAGGAAAACCAAAGTGCCCGTGTGGCACAAAAGTTGATGGACGAAGGATTTACGGACATTTATGCCCTGCTCGGAGGGTTTTCGGCGTGGTGGGCGGCGGGCTACCCGGTTGAAGCGGCTGCCCCCTAGCGCCCGCCCCGGGGGATCGGATTCGCGATTGCAGCGAGGAGGCTGGCAGTGCGCCTGCGGATAATTGCCTTGACATCAGCCCTGGTGCTGTTGATCGGCCTGTTGGGCCTGGTCTTGGTCCGCTACGTCGTCTCGGCCCAGTCCTTTGAGGAGGAGTGGGTGCCGGCCCACACCGTGCCCAACACCGACGTGAACCCCTTCGGCGCGAACTTTTTTCTGGCCCGCGAGGTCGAGCCCTGGAAACGCGAGCGGACGGTCGAGATGGCCCAGCAGGCGGGTCTCGGTTGGGCCAAGCAGCAGTTTGCTTGGGCCGAGATCGAGCCACTGCGCAAGGGTGAGTTTGTGGACCCGGTCGGCGGGGGCAGCAGTTGGGCCAAGTTCGACCAGATCGTGGAGCTTTTCCGCAGCCACGGCATCCAGGTCATCGCCCGGCTGGACCGCGCCCCGGCCTGGGCCCGCGTCCCTGAGACCCGCCCCGAGACCCCCCCGGCCGACTTGGCGGACTTTGGGGACTTTGTGTACGCCTTTGTCGAGCATTTCCAGGGACGAATCCAATACATCCAGATCTGGAACGAGCCCAACATCTATCCTGAGTGGGGCGAGCAGGCCATCGACCCGGCCGCCTACGTCGAGATGCTAGAGATCGCCTACCGCCGGGCCAAAGAGGCCGACCCCAACGTCTACGTCCTCTCGGCACCCTTGGCCCTCACCCTGGGCGAGCCCCATCCCGAGGAAGGTAAGTGGCGTTCCATGCCCGACGTGGCTTTCCTGGAGGCCATGTACCAGGCCGGCGCCGCCGACGATTTCGACATCCTCTCGGCCAACGCCTTTGGCTTCGACCTGCCGCCCGACGATCCGCCCGATCCCACGGTGCTCAATTTCCGCCGGGTGGAACTCCAGCGCGAGATCATGGATCGCTACGGCGACGAAGACAAGGCGGTGTGGTTCAACGAGTACGGCTGGAACGCTGCCCCCGAATCCTTTGGCGACGAAGCCCTCATCTGGGAGCGGGTGAGCGAGGAGCAGCAGGCCGAGTACACGCTGCAGGGCATCGAGCTGGCTCGCCAGCGCTGGCCCTGGGCCGGGGCGTTCAACATCTGGTATTTCCGCCAGACGGGCCAGCAGTACACGCCCGACGACGCGGCCTACTACTTTCGCATGGTGGACACAGACTTTACACCCCGCCGCGTCTATGATGCTGTTCAGGACGCCACCCGTTCGCTGTCGGTGGCGCCCGCCGGCCACTTTGAGGAAACCAACCCCGCCGTCGCCACCGATCCGGCCTGGCGAGGCGTCATCGCCCCCCAGGCCAGCGGCCAGGCCCTCATCGAAAGTGACGAACCCGGGGCGAGCTTGACCTTCACCTTCCGCGGACAGGCCGTGAGCCTCGTCGCCCGGCAGGGGCCGGATGGCGGGCGGTTGCTGGTGACGCTCGACGGCCGCACCGTGGACGGGCTGCCCACCGACGCCCAAGGGCGCTCCTATCTGGACCTTAGCGCCCCGGAGACCCTGTGGCACGCTCAGATGCCCATCGCCGACCGGTTGGCGGCCGGGCAGCACGTGCTGCGCCTGACGGTGGCCGAAGGGGTGCCGGTACTGTGCAACGTAGACGCCTTCGAGGTCAACGCCGGGCAGCCGCCCAGCTTTCCCACGTTTCTGGTGGGGTTGTTGGGCGGGGGGGTGCTCCTCGCAACCGGCGTGCTGGTCTGGGACGTGCGCCGCCGGCCCCGGCGGGAGCAGTTTTTCTAGCGCCCTTGCTCCTTGCAGAAAGCCAAAGCCCGCCGCAGATGCGCCCGCACTTGCGCCTCGTCCTTGGCCTCTAGCACTTCCGGCCCCACCTCCAGCGAGACCGCCCCCGCGTAGCCATCGCGCGCCAGCCGCGTCAACAATTGCCCCAGCGGCAGGTGACCACGCTCCGGCAAACGATGCTCCTGGCCATCGAAATTGGAAAGATGCACGTGGACGATGCGCGCTTTCAGTTGCTCGTAGACGGCCAACAAGTCGTATCCCCACGTGCCGATGTGGGTCGTGTCGAGCGTCAAATGGGGCATCTGTGACAGGGTCTCCAGATCGTTCAGCCAGTGAAGGTCCAGCGCCCGCCCTAGCGAATGCTTGGCCGGCATGTTTTCCACGCCAATTTTGACGCCTTCCTCTTCCTCGAACCGCGCCAACCCATTCAGGAGAAAATCGCGGTAGGCGCGCTCACCGCCAAAGGGGAGGGGCAGCAGCAAGGGACTGCGGGCAAAACCAAAGAATTCGACGCGGATGCCCCGCACCCGCAGCGGCAGGTGGGCAACTACGACGGGAGCCCCCACTTTGCGGGCCAGGGCGGCCGACTCGCCTAGCCGGCCCAGCGAGTCGTGGGGCCAGCCCGGCACCGAGGGCTTGAAAGGGTTGTGGACGGCCGCTATCGGCAGGCCGGTCTCCTGGCTGAGGCGGCGCAGGTAGTCGGGCTGACGGCTGTCCCAGCGGTGGTCGACCAGGATTTCGACGGCGTCGAATCCGGCCTCGGCGGCCAGCTCGAACACGCGCCCAATGCCGTAGGTGTAGAGCGATCCGGTAGACAAGGCGATCTTGGGCATAAGGACCTCCTGGCGAGCGAGGACCCATTCTAACACAAGGCCCTGCGTCTTACAAATTTGCTTTTTCCCCGTTTTAGTGCTATACTCTAGGGCGTACGGGCGAGTAGCTCAGATGGCTAGAGCGCATGCCTCACATGCATGAGGTCGGGGGTTCGAGTCCCTTCTCGCCCACCAAGGGTTGGTTGGCCGTGGTCGCACCAGGTCAGAGACTAGCGCGACCACGGTTTCTTGTGAAAATGGACGATTCGGAGCGGATCGTAAGCCGAACCCCGGCCCCTTACGCGTCGAGATCGCGACCTAGGATAGTGGTGAAACAGCAAAGAGTCCGGAGCAGGGTCCTTTGCTTCTCAGCCGCTATCGCGAACCAAGGATGTCTTCCAAGGGCTCAAAAGGTGTGACCAGGGACGAAGGTCAACTAGACACAAGCTGGGCTATCTGCCTGGTCAGATGGGGCGTGTTGGCTTGCGTCGTACTCATCGCTTTGTTCGATCCCTATCAACGCCTCTCTCCTCAGGAATTCGGTTTCTTCCTCGCCGGCTTTGGCGCCTACACCCTGACCATCACCGCCCTGTTGGCCATCGGGCTCTTTGTCCGGGCCGTGCCCGCGGTCACGCTGGTGTTGGATACGCTGGCCATCCTCGTCCTCATCCCCCTCTCCGGCGGGGTGGACGGTCCCTTTGCCCTCTTTGCCCTCTTTCCGATCCTGGTCGCTACCCTCCAATTCGGCTGGCGAGCGGGCTCCCTTGCGACCGCCATCTTTGCCCTGGAATACGGGCTGGGCACGGCACTGACCTGGAATCCAGCAGCTGCCAACGTCCAGCTCTTCCAGGCCGGCCTGAAGAGCCTGATCCTGATCCTGGCCGTCGCCGTGGCCGGCGTGGCCCAGGGCACCCTGGTCTCCAGAGCCCCGAAATCGCAGAGCCTGTCGGCCACAGACACCTACTTGCCCGAAGACGTGCGCATGATCTACGAGATGGCTTCGAGCCTGAGCGCGACGCTGAATTACGAGCGGGTCCTGGAGGCCATCCTGGACATCAGCCGTATGGGCTTTGTGGACATGGGCTATCGCATCGGCGAGTCGGTGGCCATGGTGCTCCTCTACGATGACGAGGGGCTGCTTTTTGTCGCGTCGCACCGCAACCTTATGTTCTCCGGGGATGAAACGATACGCATCCGCGGCCGGGACGGCATCGTCGAACAGTCCATTTCCTCGGCCCAGGCCGTCATCGGCGGCGCCGCCAGCCAAGACCCCGAGTTGAAGGCGTTCCGGTCGCTGGAACGGACCAAGTCCTTGCTTTGCGTCCCCCTCCGCGCTGGCTTTGAGACCTACGGCGCCGTCCTCTTTGCCTCGGTCAAGGCCAACGCCTACTCCTCGGAGCACGTGGAGTTGCTCACCATTTTCTGCAACCAGGCGACCATCGCCCTGCAGAACGCCAGCCTCTACCAGAGCCTGCGCGAGGAGCGGGACAAGATCGTGGACAAGGAGGAGGAGGCCCGCCGCAAACTGGCCCGGGACCTGCACGATGGTCCGACGCAGGACGTGGCCGCCATCGCCATGCGCCTCAACTTTGCCCGGCTTCTCATCGAGCGGGACCGGGCCCGGGCCCGGGTCGAGCTGGAAAGGCTGGAGGATCTGGCCCACCGCACGGTCAAAGAGATCCGTTCCATGCTCTTTACCCTTCGGCCCGTCATCCTCGAGACCGAGGGCCTGGTGGCGGCGCTCAACCAATACGCCGACAACCTTCGCGAGAACGACAACCTGCCGGTGGAGGTGGACGCCGAGCGCTACCGCGAGTGCCTGGATGCCGACGCCCAGGGCGTGGTCTTTGCCATTATCGAGGAGGCGGTGAACAACGCCCGCAAGCATGCCAACGCCACCAAGATCTGGGTGCGGCTCGAAGTGCAGGACGACCTCTTTATCGCCCAGGTCGTGGACAACGGGCGCGGCTTTGACGTGGAGGCCGTCGAGCGCGACTATGCCTCGCGGGGCAGCCTGGGCATGATCAACCTTCGGGAGCGGGCCGAGCTGGTGGAGGGCACCCTCAACATCGAGTCGTCGCCCGGCCAGGGGACGCGCATCACCCTGCTGGTGCCCATCCCCGACCAGACCATCTAGCAGCCGGCGGTCGCCGCATGGATTGGTTGACACGAGCCTACGCTGCCTCCCCCCTCGCGCTCTGGCTCCTCGGCTCCGTCCTGGCCTACGTCCTCGTCACCAACCTGCTCTGGTGGCTCGCGCCCCGGGCCTATCTGCGCTCGGCCCCAGGCCGGATGCTGCGGGAGATGGCGCGCTTTCTCTATTTCGTGGGCGTGCCTTACCTGGCCCTGGGGGGCTGGCCGCGCCGGCCGCTCCAGGGGCTGCTCGCCCCGGAGGACCTGGGGTTGGTGCCGCTGCATCTGCCCGGCTCGACGGCCCTGCCCCCGGCCTGGCCGCTGACGCGCTGGCTGGGGGCCGTGGGCACCGGCCTGAGCCTGGGCCTGGGCGGCCTCCTGGTCCTGGCCCTGGCCTGGCGCTGCGCCGATCTGCGTCTCCCGGCCCGGCCCCTGGGGGCGCTGCTGCTCGACGGGTTCTACGCCGTGGCCCACTGGGCCTTTTACCAGGCCGCCCAGGCCGCCCTCCTGGACAGCGTCTACGCCGGCGCGTTCCTGGGGCTGGGCCTGGTCTACGTCGAGTGGGCGCTGGACCCCACCTGGCGGGAGGGCTGGCGCTCGGCGCCGGGGGCGGCCAGGCGTTGGCTGCGGGCGGCCCTCCTGCTGGTCGTCGTCCTGATCTTTTACCTGACGCAGAACCTGTGGGTCTGCCTGGGCGTCTACGCGCTCCTGGCCTTGCCCTTCTGGTCCGCCAGCCGCGCCCGCACTAGCCCCCCGAGACCACGGCCACCAGTTTGATGGTGTCGCCCGCCTCGACCACCGTGTCCGGGGGGATCAACTTGCCGTCGCGCAGGGCCAGGAGCGCTTCGGGGCGTAAATCCGCTGCCTCGATGATGCGCCGCACCGTCTGGCCCGGCGCCACCTCCCAGCGTTCGTCGCGAAAGACGACCTCGACCATGGCTTCCTCCCTTCTATTCAGGACGCGATGAGGCCCACGGCCACCAGCGCCGCCGCCACGCCGAGCCACTGCGCCCGCGAGATCGGCTCCTTGAGCACGGCCCAGGCCAGCAGGACCGTCACCGCCGGGTAGAGGGACGAAAGCACGGCCGCCACGTCGAAGCGTCCGGCCTGGGCGGCCAGGGCGTAGAAGGCGTTGCCCCCGGTATCCAAGAGGCCGACGGTGGCGATGAGGGGCAGTTGGTTCCAGGCCGGCCGCTGCCCTTGGCGCAAGAGGGCGGCCACGACGAGGAGCATCCCGAGAGACGAGGCGCGCGCCGCCACCAGGGGCCAAAAGATGGCCGAGGCGCTCACCCGGCCGATGACGACCAAAAAGAGGCCAAAGCCCAGCCCCGAGAGCAGCGGCAGCCCCAGGTCGCGGGGCCGCAAGTGCCCGCCGTCGCCGGGGCGGGAGACGAGCCCTACGGCCACGAGGGCCAGCCCAAAGCCGGCCAGTTGGGGCGCTGCCGGCAGCCCGGCGAACCACGCGCCAAAGAGCACGGGCACCGCGGCCGAGACGACGGCGTTGACCGGCGCGACGACGCCCATGCGGCCCCCGGCCAGCCCCCGGTAGAGGGCCACCAGGCCCAGCCCGCCGGCCAGCCCGGCCCCCGCGCCCCACAAGAGGTCGGCCGCCGCCGGGACCGGCTCGCCGAAGAGCAGCGCCAGCCCGGCCAGCAGGCCCAGGCCGACGAGCTGCGAGGCGATGACCACGCCCAGGACCGGGCTGCGCTGGCTGGCCAGGCCGCCGCTGAAATCGCCCGCGCCCCAGCTCAGGGCCGAGGCCAGACCCGCGCCAACGTTCAACCCTTCTCCGTTCATCCGCGCGCCCCGCGTTAGGCCTCGCTCAAGTAGGCCCAGTCCCAGAACCAGTAGGCCAGGCCCCGCCACCGGCCCCAATCCTCGAAGGCGGCCTCGACCTCGGCGCGGCCCACGGGCCGGCCGCCGTGCCACTCGTGGGAAACGACCTTGCGCGCCCAGGAATCGACCGGTACGAAATCGTAGCGGCCCAGGAGGGTGAGCAGGTTGGCCGCCGCGTAATCGCCCACACCCTTGAGGGCCAGCAGCCGCTTGCGCAGTTCGGGCGTCGGCAGGTCGGCGGTCTTGAGCGCCTCCAGGTCCAGCTCGCCGGCGGCCACGGCCCGGGCCAGGGCCAGCACGTAGGGCGCCCGGTAGCCGAGCCTCGTCTCCTCGCGCAGGGTTGCCTCGTCAGAGGCGGCCGGCCGCTCAGGCCGGGGAAAGGCCCGGCGGTCGGCCCGGCCGGGCAGCGGCGCGCCGAACTGGCCCACCAGCGCCCCGACCATGCGCTTGGTGCCGCTCCAGGCCGTGTTGGTGGTCAGGAGGGTCTTGACCACGTCCTCAAAGAGGGTTGCCCCCCGGAGCACGCGTCCCTGGGCCCGCGCCTCGACGTGGGCCAGCTTGGGCTCCTGGCGGGCCAGGGCGTAGAACTCGGCAAAGTCCTGGTCCAGGCCCAGCATCCAGGCGACCTTGGCCGCTACCTCGTCGGCCTCGGCGTCGGTCAGCGGGGCGTCGGCGGCGACGGTCACGCCGCCGGGCGCCGCCTCGATGCGCAGCGCCACGACGCGGTCCGTGTCCAGGTGAGCGACGTAGGACAGGGCGTCGGCGGCCTGGTCCCAGGCAAAGGGCGCCAACTGCACCCAGCCGTGGGACCGGGCCACGGCCGGCAGCGAAAAGGGCGGCTGGGCCGCCAGGGTCAGGTTCATGGCTTCACCTCCGGTTTTGCGTACGGTTCGGCGATTCTGAGTCGAAAAGAGTATACGGCAGATGGGCTGTCCGGTCAAGCGGATGAACCGGACTTCAAACGGGGCGCATGGTTTGGCATGGGCGCGTTTTGTCTCGGTCGAGAGCTGGTTCGTAGTCGGCGCTTCCTCGCCGGAGAAGCGCGCCCAAGCACGCCCCACGAACGTCTCCCAGCTTGTTTGAAGCGTGCATGGTTTGACATGAACCGGACCATGCCCTATAATCGTAATCGCCAATCAGGTGGCTAGGGTTCCGCCGGCGCCCGGCGCCGGGCCTGGGCCGAGCGCCACAGAAGCCGTGGATGCGGCGAGTACCTGAAGGGACAGAAGCCTGGGGGGGGCAGGTTGGCGTGCTGATGTGCGCGTCTCTGCCCCTTTTTTGTTCTCGGAGGTGAACGATGTCGAAAAAACTCTCGCCGCAGGCGGTGCAGATGCGCAGGCCCCAGGCGTCGCGCTAGCAAGAGGTGCCAGGCACGCGTGCGTGCCTGGCACCTGAGTCTCGACGGATTTCGGGCCGAGTCTGCTATTGGGAAACGTCCAAAAGTTCCACTTCAAAGATCAGCGTCGCGCCCGGCGGGATGACGCCGCCGGCGCCCCGGTCGCCATAGCCCAGCTCGGGCGGGATGACCAACTGGCGCTTGCCGCCGACCTTCATGCCCGTCACGCCTTCGTCCCAGCCGGGGATGACCTGTCCCGCGCCGAGGGCAAAGGAGAAGGGTTGCCCCCGGTCAATGGAGCTGTCGAACTTGGTGCCGTCGGTCAGCCACCCGGTATAGTGCACCGAGGCCTGCTGGCCCGGCTCTGCTACCGGGCCGTCGCCGACCTCCAGGTCGTAGTATTTCAGGCCACTGTTGGTCGTCGTATAGTCGCCTTCGTCCACCTCGGTGGGTGATTCAGGTGAGCCGGGCAGGACGTCCACCAACTCGACCTCGAAGGTCAGGGTGGCGTTGGGCGGGATGACGCCACCGGCGCCCTGCTCGCCGTAGGCCAGCTCGGGCGGGATGATGAGCTTGGCCTCGCCGCCCTTGCGCATCAGGGCGATGCCCTCGTCCCAGCCGGGGATCACCATGCCCCGGCCCAGGGCAAACTGGATTGGCTCGCCACGTTCGTACGAATTGTCGAACTCGGTGCCGTCCCCCAGGGTGCCCTGATAGTGCACGGCGACGACGTCGCCCGGCTGCGGCGCCGGTCCGTCGCCCTCCTCGATTTCGATGTATTGCAACCCACTTTCCGTGATCATAACCTCTCCTTCTGGCTCCTGCCCTGTCGCAGGCGGCTCGGTAGGTGCCTCTTGGGTGGGGGCTGCCGTCGGCTTCACCGTTGCGGCTTCCTCAGCGATCGGCGCGCTAGTTTCGGTTGGCTCGGCATCACCATCCGTGGGGGCGCAGGCCGCCAGGAGCAGCGCCAGCAAGAGGATGATTGTGAGCGTCAGCGTAGGCGTGTGTCTTGACATCCACCTTTCCTTTCGTTGGGTTTCGGCGCGGGATTCGCCCCGCGCCGGATCGAACGCGGGGCAGTATACCCTGAAAGGTCCGGCGCGTCAATTTTGAGCGCGGGCTATCGACGACTATCAGGATCTTTGGCCTACGCTCGCTCGATCTGGATCTTTGCGCCGCCGGGCACGGCGTCCAAGGCCGCCGGATTGCCGTCGAGTTGGCCGAAGGGATTGACCGGGCTGGCGGCACGCGGCTCGTCGCCCTGGCTGGCCGGCGTCGGCCCCCAAAAGATGCAGAAGGCGCTGCCGGGCGGCCAGTAGCCCAGCTCGCCCGGTTCCATCACCTCGCGGGCGTCCGCGGCCAGGGCGACCTGGACCGGGGTGGCGAAATAGACCTCGTCGCCCCAGCGGTTGGCGTGCCCGGTGAGGGGCAGCGCCTCCCACACGGCGTCGGCTGTCTCGTTGTCGGCCAGCGTCGCGGTGGCAGCCACGCCTTCGGCCTGAATTCTGATTTTTCGCATTTCAATCCTCCATCTCTGTGGCTGATAGTAGGGCCGGTTTCCATACCGGCCCCAACGTGGCGGGCAAGAAACCCGCCCTCTTGGCTGAATAGCCGGAGCGGGCCGGGCATGGATCCATCACGAGCCAATGCCCATTCTGGCAGCCAGGTAGGCGGCGCCCAGGCCCAGGGCGTTGGTCGAGAGGTGCATCAAAAAGATCTCTTTCACCACCGGCGCCACGACCACGCCGGCGCCGATCCAGACGTCGCGGACGGTCCAGGGCACAGAGAAGGCGTTGTCTTGCACTGCCCCCGACGGGGCATTCGGCTGGCCTCCTGCTTGGTCGTCCATTGCACACCCTCTCTGCGAAGGTCTAGTCCTCTGCCACTTGCGGAAAGACGAAGAGGAACAATAGGTCGTTCACGTTGGTGCCCGTCGGCCCGGTGCGGATCAGGTCGTCCAGGGTGTCAAAGAAGGGATAGGCATCGTTGTCGGCCAGGTGGGCGGCCGGATCGAGGCCCAGGACCCGGGCGCGGGCCACCGTCTGGCCGGTGGCCACGGCGCCGGCGGCGTCGGTGGGGCCGTCGGTGCCGTCGGTGGCCAGAGCCACGAGCACGACGCCCGATTGGCCCTCCAGCGCCAGGGCTGCGGCGAGGGCCAGCTCCTGGTTGCGGCCGCCCTTGCCCTCGCCGCGCACGGTGACCGTCGTCTCGCCGCCCCACACCAGGCAGGCCGGGCGGGGCACCGGCCGCTCGTGGGCCACCAACTCTTTGGCCAGCGCCGCCGCGACGCGGGCTACCTGGCGAGCCTCCCCCTCGACAAAGGTAGAGAGGAGCAGGGCGTTCAGCCCCCGCGCCCGCGAGGCCGCCACCGCTGCCTCGGCGGCCAGGCGGTTGCTGCCGATGACGACGTTTTGTATACAATCGAAAAGTGGATCGCCGGGGTTGGGCGTCTCGGGTACCGAGCCTGCACGTCCGGCCTCCAGCCGCCGGCGAACCGAGGCCGGCACGCGCTCGACCAGCCCGTAGCGCTCCAGCACGGCCCAAGCCTGGGCAAAGGTCGTGGGATCGGGCGCCGTGGGGCCGGAGGCGATGGCGTCCAGCGGGTCGCCCACCACGTCCGAAAGGATGAGGCTGGCCACCGGGGCCGGGGCGGCCAGGCGCGCCAGCCCGCCGCCTTTGACTTGCGACAGGTGTTTACGCACGGCGTTCAACTCGACGATGGTCGCTCCGCTGCGCAAAAGCAGGTCGGTCGTGGCCTGTACGTCGCCGAGCGTGACCCCTTCGGCCGGCAGCGTCAGCAGCGCCGACCCACCCCCCGAGATGGCGGCCAGGATCAGGTCCTGGGCCGTCGTCTTGGCCAGCAGCGCCGCGATGCGCCGGGCGCCGGCCACGCCTGCCTCTTCGGGCAGGGGATGCCCGGCCTCGACGACCTCGACCGGGCCGGTGTCTGCGTCCGGGCCAGCGTGGCCGTACTTGGTGACGACCAGGCCCCTGCTCAGGTGGCGGCCCAGGACTCCGTACAG
>CAYLZO010000010.1:0-46745 GCA_964387775.1 uncultured Anaerolineaceae bacterium | reverse complement strand
AAGGGCAAGCAGGGCCGCTTCCGCCAGAACCTGCTCGGCAAGCGCGTGGACTACTCGGGCCGCTCGGTCATCGTGGTGGGGCCGGAGCTGAAGCTGCACCAGTGCGGCATCCCCAAGAAGATGGCGCTGGAGCTCTTCAAGCCCTTCATCTACCACAAGCTTGAGTTGTACGGCTACGCCTCGACCATCAAGGCCGGAAAGCGCATGGTGGAGAAGGAGCGCCCGGAGGTCTGGGACATCCTGGAAGAGGTGATCCGCGAGCACCCGGTGCTGCTCAACCGCGCGCCGACGCTGCACCGCCTGGGCATCCAGGCCTTCGAGCCGGTGCTGGTGGACGGTGACGCCATCCAGATTCACCCCCTGGTCTGCGCCGCCTTCAACGCCGACTTTGACGGCGACCAGATGGCCGTCCACGTGCCTCTCTCCAAAAAGGCCGTGGCCGAGGCGCGAGAGCTGATGCTCTCCACACGCAACCTGCTCAAGCCAGCCAGCGGCGAGCCCATCGTCGGCCCGACCAAGGACATGGTACTCGGGTGCTACTATCTGACGATGGAGCGTGAATCGTTTGACCAGGACAACCGGCCCACCTTTGGCGACATGGAAGAAGTGCGCCTGGCGTACGAACTGGACAAGATCCGGCTACACCAGCCCGTCCGCCTGCGCTTCCGAAGCTGGGTGGACAACCAGCCGGTCAGCTTTCTCGATCTGAGCGAGCCTGTGCGCCAGGCCCTGGAGGAAGCGTCTTTGTTCACGATCGGCCCCGTGCTCGACCTGCACGAAAAGGGCCGTCTCAAAAAGGCCACCGGTTTGGGCGAGGGGGACATCCAAGAAATCCTGGACATGCTCACGGCGGTCGGCTACCAGCCCGAGGATCGGAGCGAAGCCGAGTATATTGAGACGACGGTGGGGCGGGTCATCTTTAACCTGCACCTGCCGCCACAGCTTCACTTTGTGAACGACACGATGGACAAGGGCAAGCTCCAATATCTGGTCGGCGAATGCTACCACCGGATGGGTATGCACGCCACGGCCCAGACCGTGGACGAGATCAAAAAGATCGGCTTCCGCTATGCCACCAAGTCGGGCACAACCATCGCCGTGAGCGACATCACGGTGCCACCCGAGAAAGCCGTGATCATCAAACTGGTCCAAGACGAGGTCAACCGCGTCGAGCATCAGTATCGCCGGGGTCTCATCACCGAGGACGAGCAGTACATGCGCACGGTAGAGCTGTGGACCAAGGCCACCGACGACATTACGGCCGCCGTGGCCCGCAACCTCGACCCCGATGGCCCCATCCGGGTGATGGCCGTCTCGGGGGCAACCAAGGGCAGCTTTACGCCCATCCGCCAGTTGGCCGGCATGCGCGGCCTCATGGCCGACCCGGCAGGCCGCATCATCGCCCTGCCCATCCGCTCCAACTTTCGCGAGGGTCTGACGGCCCTGGAGTACTTTATCTCCACCCACGGCGCGCGCAAGGGTCTGGCCGACACGGCGCTGCGAACGGCCGACGCCGGCTATCTGACCCGCCGCCTGGTGGACGTGGCGCAGGACGTGATCGTAGACGACGTGGACTGCGGCACCCGTTCTGGCGTCTGGATCACGGCCAGCGACGCCAAAACGATGCAACAGACCATGACCGAGCGGGTGTTGGGTCGCATTGCCGCCGGCCCGGTGGTTCATCCAGAGACCGGCGAACTCATCGTCGCCGTCGGCGAGATGATCGAAGAGGACGAAGCGGAACATATCCAGGAAACTGGGATCGAAAAAGTGTACGTCCGCTCGCCGCTGACCTGTGACCTGCGCCACGGGCTCTGTTCCACGTGTTATGGCCGCGACCTGGCCCGGGGCGGGCTCATCGAAGTCGGCGAGGCTGTGGGCATCATTGCTGCCCAGTCCATCGGCGAGCCGGGCACGCAGCTCACGCTGCGAACGTTCCACACCGGTGGTGTGGCCGGCACGTCGGACATCACCCACGGGTTGCCCCGTGTGCAGGAGCTGTTCGAGGCCCGCATCCCCAAGGGCGAGGCCGTCGTCTCGGACATTGCCGGGCGGCTGGAACTCCACCAGCAGGATGGGGTCCGCACGCTCAAGGTCGTGCACAGCGAGGTCCTGACCGACGAATACGAGATTCCCAGGAACTACAAGATCCTCGTCGAGGACGAACAATCGGTCACCGAGGGGGACGTCGTCGCCAAGTATGGCGACAACCTGGTCGAAGCCGAAAATCCGGGCCGCGTCTTTATCGAGATCCCGGCGGTCCTGGTCCGGACGTCCGACTCGGAGTACCCGGTCGAGCATCCCATCCCGTCCAACTACAAGCCCATCGTCGAGGACGGCCAGGAAATCAAAGAGGGTGATCCGGTGGCCCAGTACGGCGTCCACCAGGTGACGGCCAAGGCGTCGGGCCGGGTCGCGGTGCGGCCCCAATCCACCATCTACGTCCGGCGCGAGCGCCGCGACGAGCGCGAGTACGAGATCCCCACCACGGCACGGCTGCGCATCAGCGAGGGGACGATGGTGGAGGCGGGCGAGCAGTTGACCGAGGGTTCGGTCAATCCCAACCGCCTGCTGCGCATCAAGGGACGCGAAGCGGTCCAGGTGTACCTGCTGGGCGAGATCCAACAGGTGTACCGCAGCCAGGGTGTGAACATCAGCGACAAGCACATCGAGGTCATCATCCGGCAGATGACGAACAAGGTCCGCGTAGGGCAGTCGGGCGATACCGAGTTGTTGCCCGGCGAGTTGGTGAACCGCCTGGAATTCCAGGACATCAACCGAGAGATCACGCAGGCCGGCGGCCAGCGGGCGACGGGTCGACCGGCCCTGCTGGGCATCACCAAGGCAGCCCTCAAAACCGAGAGCTTCCTGTCGGCCTCTTCGTTCCAGCACACCATCAACGTGCTGGCCGAAGCCGCCATCGAGGGCAAGGTCGACGAACTGCGCGGCCTGAAGGAGAACGTCATCATCGGCAAGCTCATTCCGGCCGGCACCGGCTACCGTCGAGGCCAGGCTGTAGAAGAGGAAGAGGAAGTGCTGGACCCGCTGGACCTCTTTATGCCCCTGCCCATGGCCGAGGCCGCCGACTAGTCCGGCCAGCAAGTCTGTTCCAACGGCGCGGATCGTTTGATCCGCGCCGTTTTTCTATTCCAAGCCACTTCTCTTGCTCTTGCACGAACGGCCGATGTACGTCTTTGAGATGGGCGAAATGCTGGACGAGGTCAGCCAGGGCAGCGTGAGCGCCGACAACAAGAGCCTCTACCGCGCCCTGCGGCGTTTTGAGGCAACGGGCCTGGTGGAGAGTACGTGGCAGCCCTCGGACGTCGGCCCCCGGCGGCGCTACTACCACCTCACCGAGCTGGGCATCGAACTGCTCAGGCGCTTCACCGAGGCCAATATCCTCATCTTCCAGGAGCCGGAGGTAGCTGCCCGGCTCGACGCGCTATTTGCCGACTAGCGGACGACGATGGAGCCGGTTGACGCTCAATCGGGCATCGGGAATCACAAATCCAAAATCAGGAGGGAGTCATGCCAACGGCATTGATCACGGGTATCACCGGTCAGGACGGATCGTACCTGGCCGAGTTCCTGCTGGAGCAGGGGTACGAGGTGGTGGGACTGGTGCGGCGCACCAGCACCGTCAATTTCCAGCGCATCCAGCACATCCAACGCCGCCTGACGCTGGCCTCGGGCGATCTGTTGGACCAGGCGTCGCTCGTCAACGTCTTGCAGGCCCATCGCCCCCAGGAGATCTATAACCTGGCGGCCCAGAGCTTTGTGCCCACCTCGTGGGAGCAGCCGGTGTTCACCGGCGAGGTCACGGCCCTGGGCGTCACCCGTCTCCTGGACGCCATCCGCCAGGTGGACCCCGAGATCCGCTTCTACCAGGCTTCGTCCAGCGAGATGTTTGGCAAGGTGCGCGAGGTTCCGCAGAACGAACACACGCCGTTCTACCCCCGCTCGCCCTACGGCGTGGCCAAGGTCTACGGCCACTGGATCACGGTCAACTATCGGGAGAGCTACGGCCTCTTTGCCTGCTCGGGCATCCTCTTCAACCACGAGAGCCCGCGCCGGGGCCTGGAATTCGTTACCCGCAAGGTAGCCCACGGCGCGGCCCTGATCAAACTGGGCATGGCCCGCGAGCTGCGGCTGGGCAACCTGGAAGCCCGCCGCGATTGGGGCTTTGCCGGGGACTATGTGCGGGCCATGTGGCTCATGCTTCAGCAGGACGCGCCCGCCGATTACGTGGTGGGCACCGGCGAGACGCACAGCGTGCGGGAGTTGTGCCAGGTGGCCTTTGGTCACCTGGGATTGGACTACCAGGACTATGTCCGGGTCGATCCGCGCTTTGTCCGCCCTGCCGAGGTCGACTTGCTGGTCAGCGACCCGGCCAAGGCGCGCGCCGCGCTCGGCTGGGAACCTAAAGTCTCTTTCGAGGAGCTGGTGATCCAGATGGTCGAGTCGGACCTGAAACGATTACAGGCGGAAGAGCTCTTTCCCTAAACAAGCGCTCCTCTTCCCAGCTTGTTGGGAAGGGTTGTTTGTAGTGCGCGCTTTAGCGCGTTTCTGCGGCGAAGCGCCTACTACCAACTCCAGAAGCTCTCTCCCACAACCTGCTAGGGCGTGATCACCGGCGAGGGGGCCGGAATGCCCGCCGGGGTGGGCGTCGCCCTCGGTTCGATGACAACCTCGACGGTTTCGGGGATGATGCTCACCACCGTGACGTCCCGTGGCGCAAAGACCTCGGGCGTCACGCGATGGGTACCCAGCGACAGCCCCGAGACGTTCACCGTGACCTGGACGTCTTCCGACGTCAATTCGGCCAGGATGGCGTCCGGACCCTGGAGGATCAAGTCCACGACTTCGGGCGAAGGGGTCACCCGCCAGTCGGGCCGCACACCCTCGATCTCGACTACGTCGCTGATGGGCCGGCTGCTCTGGATGGGCAGGATCTCGACCTGGACCGTGACGTAGCGGGCATCGACGACGACGACGCTGTTGGGCACGGTCAGGAGGCTGCGCACGGTGAGGTTCTCGACGGCGCCTGTGACCGAGATGGGTAAGGTTTCTACGAATCCCGGCAGCGTATTGAGGATGGAGGAGGGGCCTTGCAACGTGACCGTCGAGGGATCGACCGAGACGCTGCCCAGGCGGTAGCCAGAGGCGGGTTGGCCCCGGAGATCGGGGACGACTTCTACGTCGGGCTTGAAGCCCACTCTGCGCTGTACCCCGACCCGCACCTCGACGCGGTCGGGCGTCCACTCTACGCCCGCCACCAGTTCTCCGCCACTGCCAACGGGGGTGACGGCCACCCTTTCGACGACGCTATCTTTGACGCCTTCTACGCCGATAGTCGCCGTGACCGAAATGACGTCGGAGAGGAGGGGCGCGGGACCCCGGATCTCGACCTGGTCGGGGACGATCACCGGGCGCACCATGCGATAGCCTGTGGCCGGTTCGCCCATCACCTCGAGCTCAACGGGTAGCGTGATCGTCTCGACCACCTCCAAGTGGACAGGTTGCAAGGTGGGCTCGACCGACTCGATACGCACGGCTTCGATGTCGCACGTGACAGAGACAGGCACGGTGGCCTGCACGCTCGGATCGACCTGATCCAGATTCATCGTCGCCTGAAAGTTGGCGAGGGTCAGTTCCTGGACGATGCTCTGGGGGGCGCGCACGACGACGTCCACGCGGTCGTCAATCTCCTCAAAGATCACCGTGTTTGGAGGTTGATTCACGACCTCGACCGGCACGTTGGGGAACTCTTGGGTCACAAAGGGGTCCGCTTGTAACGTGGCCGCGATCCAGACGACAAAGGATAGCAACAGGGCCAAGATAATCGTCCCCAGGTTGTTCACCAAGTGCCGCAAGTAGTCACTCATTCTCGACAGGTTTCCAATGGTGTGCGCATTCTAGCATCGCTGGATCGCGGGCAAACGAGCGGGCTAGCAGCTTGTCTTGTCGGAGGGTTCGTTTGTAGTGCGCGCTTCAGCGCGTTTCTGCGGCGAAGCGCCTACTACGAACGCTAGAGGCTCTCTCCGACAGCCTGCTAGGCTTCCTCTTTCCTCTTGTTCATCAGCCACCAGAAGGCCAGGGCCGAAGCTGCCATGCCCAGCAGGCCAGCTGCCGCCGCAGTCTTGGGCTGGTAGAGGGGCTTGGTGACGGCCGGCACGCTGCCGTATTCGGCAAAGAGCCGCCCCCACTTGGTCTCCAACGCCCTTTGCACCCGCTTGTGACCGATGAACGGATACCAGAAGCCATCGTAGTAGGCCCGCGAGGCAGCAAAGGACCAGGGCACGATGGGCGTCCGCAGCAACAAGTCTTCGAGCGGCTTGAGGGGGCCGTGGTAGATCATCTTTTGCCCACGACTGGCAAAGGTCTCGCCCGTGCGGGCGTGCCAGCGCACCTCGTCGAGGTCCACGTCGCCCACGACGTCGATCTGTTCGAGGTCTCCCACACCCAGGCCCCGTTCGTGGCCCAGGCGGATGAACTTGAGCTCCAGAGGCTCAAAGCCCTGGAGGTAGGCCGAAACGGCGTCGATGGCCACCTGGTCGGCCGAGGCCAGGATCAGGCCCTTCTCCTGGACGTACATGGCCCGCGGGCCGGGTCCATCGCCCACAAAGGTGCCGTCCATGACGGCAAAGAGGCCGGAGTGGATCTCTTGCTGGATGGCGAGGAGGTCCACCACGGTCTCGTGGATGACGGCGTGGGTCCAGTGGCGGCGCTCGGAGAGCAAGCCGCCAAAGGCGTTCTTCATCGCCCCGGTGATGGTGGTAAAGACGTGGGTCTTGACCGTTGGGAACTGGACGATGTTTTTGTCAAAGAAAAAAGCCGGGATGCGGATGCCATCGGGATAGACGTCGTCGAGGACGAGCATGGGGGACTTGGGCTCGTAATAGACCCACTCGACCTCGGGTTCGTAGAGGTGCACGTTGCGCAGGCCGTATTTGTCGGTCACCAACTTGTGCTTATTGTTCCGCTCGCCCACGTAGGCATCCACCACCACGGTCCGGTTGTGCGCGGCGATGAGATTCCGATAGCCGTCCTCCAACATCGTGCGGATCACGCCCTCCAATTGCCAGGGGGCCGTGGAGCAGGCCGGGTACCATTGCTGCCAGGAAATATTGATCTTGAGCAGCGTCTCTTTGTCTTTGGGCAGAGCGGCTTCATAGTCGGCCAGCTTGAGCAGGCGCCGATAGTCGTCGAGGACCGTTTCTGGTTGAGTGCGGAGCACGACCACGCGACCCTTGCCGGGAAAATCCTTATCAATCACGGTTAACCTCCTGTATCCTACGAAATTCGATCCAGCCCGATGCCTCCCGGCTGGATCATGGATCGGGGCCTAGTATAGCGCAATTCAGTCATAATGTCCAATGAGAAATGGGCCGGCAAGGCCCCTTGGCCCCTTCCGCAGGCGGGGTTCAACGTGAGGGGTGAAATATTGTCCAGAAGTAACGCTTGTGCTATAATGTGGACAATGGTTGATTCTCGTTATTCTATTGCGTCCTCTTCTACGGCTAAGGGAGCAAAGAGATGGAAGCATCACAAACGATTGCGATTCGGAACAAGATCATCGGCCTCCTGGTCAAGCGAGCCCGGCTGAGGGCGGGCAAGACACAGAAAGAATCTGCAGAGTGGCTGGGATGCAGTTCTTTCATGTTCAGGCAGTACGAACAGGGAGAGCGGGGCCTGGCCCTGCCGCAACTGGAGGCCCTGGCCTATCTCTATCAGGTGCCCGCAGAGTGCCTGTGGGACGACGCCCGCGACCTGCCACCCGATCCGGCCGAAGAGCCTCTCCCCCTGGAACAACTGATGCTCTTGCGGCGCAAGATCCTGGCCGTCCAATTCCGCCAGTGCCGGGACGCGGCCGACCTGACCCAGCGAGAGATGGGCGAGTTGTTGAATTGCTCGCCGGGTATGGTTTCCCAGTACGAGCGGGGAAAGCGCGACATCTCTCTGGCCGAGCTGGAACTGGCGGCCGACCAGTGTGGCCGGGCGCTGGGTGATTTTCTCGACGATCAGACAATTCCGCCAAGCCAGGCGGAAGAGGAGCGCCAGGCCCTGGCCGCCCTCGACGAGCTTTCGCCCGACGTGCGGGAATTCGTGCTCAGGCCGACCAACGCGCTCTATTTTCGCATCGCCATGTTGCTCAGCTCCATGAAGGCCGATAGCCTGCGGCAGATCGCAGAGACCCTACTCGACATCACCTATTGAGTGGAGGTAGCATCGTCGGTCAAACCCGTCATTTCTGGACAAATAGACGAGAGATTGGATAGAAATGAGTAAAAGAGGCGCGCATTCCATCCCGCCGACAGGCCAACTCGGCTTGAAGGACTTTTATGCGCTCTTGGCCCTTCGCGATCCGGAAGCCCTGGCTTACGAATCGCTATCCCTTCTCCACAACCGTTTCGGTGCCAGAGCAGGGTCCCTCTTTTACGCCTCGCGTCCGCCCCTGCGCGTTGACCATGGGACCCTTTCCGAAGCCCTCTCTGCCAGCATGGATCAGTGGATCGCTAACGTCGAGCAAAAGATTATGGCTGGTGCCTGGAAGATTGCTGAACACGAGGATGCGCTATGGGTGTCCCGGCCCCTGAAGGGCTCGGGGCAGACCCTGGCCTATTCGCTCATCCTGGAAGACCAAGCCGTAGTGGGCACGATCTGCCTGGCTTTTGCCCAGCAGCGCCCGCTGGCGACAGAACGGCGGGCCGAACTCGCAACCTTCTTAAAGGTGGCAGGCCGGGCCCTGAGCTTGGCCATCGAACTCGCCATGATGAAGGAACGACTGGGCCAGTTAAGTCTCTTTTACCAGGTCGCCCAGTCTACGGGCTCCACGTTCGACCTGAACAAGGTGCTCAACGACATCATGCAACTGGCCACCGCCGTGCTCGACGCCAGCGCCTCGGCATTGATGCTGGTGGACGAGGAGCGGCAGGAGTTGGTCTTTGAATACGCCCAGGGGGAGATGGGCAACATCTTGCGCGCACAACGGACGAATTTGGACGAGGGGATCGCCGGCTGGGTCGCAACGCATGGGGTGCCCGTGCTGGTCAACGACGTCCGACAGGACCCCCGCTTTAGCGCCATGGTGGACACACGCACCGGCTTTTTGACCCAGTCCGTCGTCTGCGTGCCGGTGCAGCTCCGGGGCCGGATCATCGGCGTGTTGGAGGTGCTGAACAAGCGAGGCGGGCACGGCTTTGACTCAGAAGACATGAGCCTGATGATGACAACGGCCAACCAGGCCGCCATCGCCATTGAGCGCGCCCAGCTCTACCAGGACCTGCGCGACGAGCGAGATCGGATCATCCAGGCGCAGGAGGACGTGCGGCGCCAGGTGGCCCAGAACCTGCACGATGGCACAGTACAGTACCTGTCGGCCATCTCGATGAGCATCAACCACCTGGAGCGCCTGCTAGAACGAGAGCCCGAGGCGGCCCAGGAGGAGTTGGAGTCGCTCCGCGAGCTGACCCGGGCCGCTACCCGGCAGGCCCGCCTCGCACTCTTTGAGTTGCGACCTGTGATCCTCGAAACGCAGGGGCTCATCCCGGCCCTGGAGTCTTACGTGCAGCAGTTGGAGGGCAGCGAGGAATTTGGCATCCACTTTGAGTGGTCAGAGCCCTTTCCCGAGCTGGACACCTCTGTGGCAGCGACCATCTTTGCCATTGTCCAGGAGGCCGTGACCAACGTCAAGAAGCACGCTTGTGCCCGCGACGTTTGGCTGCGGACGGAGGCGAACGATGGCTGGCTACAGGTGATCGTGGAGGACAATGGCACGGGGTTTGACCTCCAGGCTGTGGAGCAGGACTACGACCGGCGGGGCAGCATCGGGCTGCTGAGTATGGGCGAGCGGGCCAAGTTGATCGACGGAAACTTGTCTATCAAGTCGGATACCGCCCAGCCCAGTTCCGGCACCCGGGTCATCCTGCGGGTGCCGATTGCCGAGCAAGATCGAGGCAGACAAACGACGAGGGAGGAATCGTGGCAAATCTAGACGAGGCCAAGCGGCTGTACGACAAAGGCCTGGACGCCTACCGCATTGGCGAATACGAGGAAGCGATAGAAGCCTTGGACCGCGCCCGCAACCTCTACGCCGGGGCAGGCGACCGGGAAGCAGAGGGGGAGGTCTGCAACGACCTGGGCGTGGTCCACGTTCAGATGGAAGAGTGGGAAGCTGCCCAGCGGCATCTCAACGAGGCGCTGACCATCCGGATGGCGCTGGATGACCGTTCGGGCCAGGGCATCACCCTGGGCAACCTGGGCATGATGTACGCCCGAAAAGGGGAGCCCGAACAAGCCGCCGAAGCCTACGAACAGGCCATCGCCATCTTTCAGGAGCTAGGTGAGAAAGGCAACGAGAAAGCCATAGCCCGCCAATTGAGCAAATTGAAGCTCAAGAAGGGCCGTTTCCTGGAGGCGGTGGACGACTACCGACAGGAACTCGAAGACGAAGAGGAACCGAGTGGACCCCAGAAACTGGCCCGGCAGCTCTTCCGTCTTTTGGGCAGGACGGCGGGCGGCGGCGAGGAACCGGAAGAGTTGGAGGAAGAGGAATGAAAAAAATCCGCCTGGCAAGTTGGCTGCCAGGCGGATTTTTGTTGTCTCTCAAGTAGGCGATTATTCTTCGTCGTCCGCTCGCGACTGCTGGACAATCTCGTCGGTCAGGTAGCTGGGCACCTGCTCGTAGCTGGAGAACTCCAGGGAAAAGACCCCCCGCCCCTGCGTGATCGACCGCAGGTCACTGACGTAGCGTTGCATTTCGGCCAGAGGGACCAGCGCGGTGACAATGCTGTTGCCCGCTGCCTGGTCCATGCCCAGCACCTGGGCTCGGCGGGTGTTGAGGTCGCCCAACACGTCGCCCATGTTTTCCTCCGGCACCGTGATGGTATACTTGTAGATCGGCTCCAGCAGCACCGGGCCGGCGTGGCGGACGCAGAGTTTGAACACCTCGCGGCCGGCGATCTGGAAGGCGATGTCTTTCGAGTCGACCGGGTGTTCCTTGCCGTCGTACACGGCGGCCAGCACGTCTACCACGGGATAGCCGGCGATAACGCCCTGCTCCAGGACCGCCTTGACGCCTTTCTCGATGGAGGGGCCAAAGGTCTTGGAGACGTTCATACCCACCACCTCCCAGGCGAACTCAAAGCCCGCGTCGCGCTCCTTGGGCTCGACCCGCATGTGCACCTCAGCAAACTGCCCCGCCCCGCCCGTCTGCTTTTTATGGCGATACTGCTCGCTGTTTGCGCGGGTGATCGTCTCGCGATAGGGAACGCGGGGGATGGCCGTCTCCATGCCCAGGCCGAAGGTCTCGTCCATGCGCCGGACGGCTACGTTGATGTGGGTATCCCCCATGCCCGACAGGATGGTCTCTCGCGTGCTCGATTCGTGCCGCCAACTCAGCGTCGGGTCCTGCTCACTCATGCGCGTCAACGTGGTGGTAAGCTTGGCTGCGTCCGCCTTGGTCTTGGGACTGACGGCCACGGCGTAGAGCGGATTGGGAAAGGTCGGGGGCTCGATGCGCAGGGGCAGGCCCTTATCGCAGAGCGTATCGCCCGTCTCCGTCTCGCTCAGCTTGGCCACGGCCGCAATGTCACCGGCCGGCGCGCGCGGGATCGGCGTCTGCTCCTTGCCGCGCATGAGACAGAGCTGGCCCAGGCGCTCTTCTTCGTTGGCCCGGCTGTTGAGGAGCCGCGAATCGGACTCGACCGTGCCGGAGAAGACGCGAAAGAAGGAGAGCTTGCCCACGTAGGGATCGGCCATCGTCTTGAAAACCAGCGCCGCCAGGGGACCGGCCGAATCGGTTTCGAGCTCGACTTTGCCCCGGGTCGCGAGATTCGTCGCCCGGAAGGGCGCCGCTTCCACCGGGGAGGGCACGAGCTTGGCGATAGTGCCCATCAGCGCTTGCACGCCGACGTTCATGGCCGCCGAGCCGCAGGCCACCGGCACCAGGTTCCCCCGCGCCATGCGGGCCTTCAACCCGTGGAGGATCTCGGCGTCGGTCAGGGTCTCCTCTTCAAAATACTTTTCCATCAAGGCGTCTTCGCCCTCGGCTGCCGCCTCGACGAGGATCAAGCGCGCTTCCTCGGCAGCGTCGGCCAACTCGTCGGGGATGGGCGCCTCGGTCCCCTTTTCGCCCAGATAGGCCTTTTGGGTCAGGAGATCCACGACGCCCTCGAAATCGCCCTGGCTGCCGATGGGCAATTGCACCGGCACGGCGACGAGGTTGAACTTGGTCCCAATCTGGTCTACGACGGCCTGGAAATCTACATTCTCCCGCTCCATCTTGTTCACAAAGACCATGCGGGGCAGATCTCGTTCGTCGGCATAGTACCACATCTGCTCGGTGCCCACCTCGACGCCCCCTACCGAGTCGAGGACAAAGACCGCGCCGTCGGCCACGCGGATAGCACCGATAGCCTCGCCGACGAAATCCATATAGCCCGGGGTGTCCATCACGTTCAGCTTGTATCCCTGCCACTCGCAGGGGATCATGGCCATGTTGATCGACATCCCCCGCCGGCGCTCCTCCTCGTCCCAGTCCGACACCGAGGTGCCTTCGTCCACCTCACCCAGGCGGTTGACTGCCCCCGTATCGAACAGCATGGCATCTGCCAGCGACGTCTTGCCCGATCCGCCGTGGCCCAGTAAAACGACGTTGCGTAGCTTGTCACTTGTGTAGACGGTCATCCAACTCCTCCGTAATCAGTCTTGTCCCCCCCTCGAGGGGCAGTGGTCACCCGTTCACCGATGGAAGCGGGGTTTTACCCGTTCCCAGCAGTCAACGCCTTACCACTACCCGTCGAGATTGGGGAAGGTCGTAAAGGCTCCCCTGCCCGTCGTTGAAGACTGTGCATGAAATCCAACGAAATCTGACGGCCTATTGTAAGACATATCGGTCCAGATGTCAAAGAGGTCGGCACTCGAAGGCGAGATTTGACTTCCAACCACCGGGCAGCTATAATGAATATCGATCCTGTGGGGGCGACCGGCGGGTCGCCCCTACCCGGACCGGTGTTTGCGAGAGAGTCGGCAGAAGGAGAGGGACGATGGGTCTTCGAGAAGAGTTGATGGACGATCTAAAAGAAGCGATGCGCCAGCGGGACGAGACGCGCAAACGCACCATCCGTTCGGTCATCGCCGCCATCAAACAGGCCGAAACCGAATTGGACAGCAGCGGCCAGCGCGTGCACGTCGACGACGAGGGCATCCTGGCCCTCATCGCCAAGCAGGCCAAGCAGCGCCGCGAATCGATCACCGAATTCCGGCGGGGAGGCCGCGAGGACCTGGTCGCCGAGGAAGAAGCAGAGCTCGCCATCCTGGAAGAATACCTGCCCAAGCAGTTGACGCGGGACGAGATCGAGGCCAAAGCTCGCCAAGTCATCGCCAAAGTGGGGGCCAGCGGCCCTCGCGACATGGGCAAGGTGATGCGTCCCCTCATGACCGACCTACGCGGCCGCGCCGACGGCCGGGTGGTCAACGAGGTCGTGCGGGAGTTGCTGGTAGAATAGCCCCTTATGCTGAACAACGCCTCGGGCCGGCACCCCCGGCGCAAGGACCCGGTCAAGCTGGATCGCTGGAGCGTCGTGCGGGCGATCCTCCTCGGTGTGCTGATGGCGGCCGTCATCAGCGCCGCCCTGCTCATCGACTTTTTGCCGTCCAACCAGGTCATCCTCAACGCCGGCGACGTCAGCACGGAGGACATCCTGGCCCCCACCGACCTGACCTACGTCAGCGAGATCCGCACCCGCCAGGCACAGGAAGCCCAGGCCGCCTCCGTCCAGGACATCTACGACCCGCCCGACGCAACCATCGCCCGCCAGCAAGAGGTCCGCACGCGGCAGATCCTGGACTATATCAGCACCGTCCGCCAGGACCCCTACGCCACCGACCGGCAGCAGATCCGGTGGATCGAGGCCATCCCCGACCTGAGTCTCTCCACCCGGATTATCACCCAGACCCTGAACCTCAGCGAGAGCGCCTGGCAGCAAGTCCGGGACGAGACGGTGCGGGTGCTGCTGCGGGCCATGCAGGGCGAGGTCCGCGAAACTGAACTGGCCGACGTCCGCCGCAGCCTGCCCACCTTTATCAGCCACAACCTCAGCGACGAGCAGGCAGACGTCGTCGAAGCTTTGGCCAGCGACCTGGTCACGGCCAACACCTTCTTGAACGCTGCCCGCACCGAGGAGGCCAAACAAAAGGCCCGCGAAGAGACCCCACCCGTGTCGGTGACCATCCGGCGCGGCGAGGCCATCGTCCGGGCCGGCAGCCAGGTGCGACCCACCGACATCGAGGCCCTGGAGGCATTTGGCCTGCGCCAACAGGCCACCCGCTGGGAATCGGTGGCGGCTACGATCCTCTTTGCCCTGATCACCACGGCCCTGCTGGGGCTCTTTATCCTGCGGCTGGAGCCAGAGCTGTGGGTCAGGGGGCGCACGGCCCTCGTGACGTTCCTGCTCCTGGCCGTCTTTGTCGCCGTAGGCAAGCTGATGCTCCGCGTCCCCGGCAGCGTCATCCCCTACTTCTACCCGCTGCCCGCGCTGTCTATGGCCCTCACCGTCCTGTTCGGGCCGGCCCTCGGCATCGCCCTGGGCGTGACAGTGGGCATGATCGGCGCCTTTGTGGCCGGTGGCTCCCTGGAGATGACCACCTACCTGCTGGCCGGCACGCTCATCGGCGCCCTCTCCCTGGGCCGGGCGGAGCGGCTGCGGGCCTTTATGCGGGCCGGCCTGGCCGTGGCCCTGACCAACGCCGCCGTCATCATCCTCTTTGGCCTCCTCACGCCCGATCAGGACCTCCTCAAGGCCTCGATCAACGCCCTGGTCGGATTTGTCTCCGGGGGGCTGGCCGCCAGCCTGACCCTGGCCGCCTTCTTTGGGCTCAGCGCCCTCCTCGACCTGGTCACACCCTTCCAGTTGATGGAACTCTCCCGCCCGACCCACCCCCTCTTTCGCCAGCTCCTGCTCAAGGCCCCCGGCACCTACCACCACACGCTCCTGGTCAGCAACATGGCCGAGGAGGCCGCCGAGCGCATCGGCGCCGACGGGTTGCTGACGCGGGTCGGCACCTACTATCACGACATCGGCAAGACGGTGCGCCCCTACTTTTACACCGAGAACCGGGTGGGCGACGTCAATCCCCACGAGCGCCTGGACCCCCGCACCAGCGCCCAGATCATCATCGACCACGTGCGCGACGGGCTCGAGCTGGCCAAGAAACACAACCTGCCCTCGGCCGTCCGCAGCTTTATCCCCGAGCACCAGGGTACCGGCCTGACGCTGGCCTTCTATCGCCTGGCCGTCAAAGAGGCCGGGGACGACGGCGACAGCGTCCGGAAGGAGGACTTTCGGTATCCCGGTCCCAAGCCCCAGTCGCGGGAGACGGCCATCGTCATGCTGGCCGATAGCTGCGAGGCGCGGGTGCGCAGCGCCCGCCCCACCTCCACAGAGGAGATGGATCGCCTCATTCGCGACACCATCAAGTCCAAGATGGACGAGGGGCAACTGGACGAATCGGACCTGACCCTGCGGGACCTGGACGAGATCCGGCAGGCGTTCCTGAGCGTGCTCCAGGGGGTCTTTCATCCCCGGGTCAAGTATCCCGAGCCGGTGACCGTCAAGGGGCCGGACGGACGCGAGGTGGAGGTTTAGCATGGAAGAGAACACACTGAGGCAGGTCGAGGTGCAGGTGGCGCCGGCCTTGGCCGACCTGGTTCCCAGAGAGCACTTGCGGGCGGCGGCCCAGGTGGCGCTGCGGCGCGAGGAAGCGCAGGGGCCACTGACGCTGGTCGTAACCGACGACGAGGGGATTCGGGAGCTAAACCGCGATTTCCTGGGCCGAGACGCGCCCACCGACGTGCTGGCCTTTGGCGCTCAGGAGGAAGGCGCCGGCTTTGTCACCGCGCCGGAGGCCAGCGCCTACCTGGGCGACGTGATCGTCTCCTACACCCGCGCCGTCGAGCAGGCCCAGGACCTGGGCCACTCGACCGAGGAGGAACTCGCGCTACTCGTCGTCCACGGGGTGCTGCACTTGCTGGGCTACGATCACGTCGAGGCGGAGGAAAAGGCCGAGATGTGGGCCAGGCAGGAGGCCATCCTCCGGGATCTATGATCGGCCCTCGTCCTCCTCGCCTTCCCACCAGACCTCAGAGACCTCGTCGAACAGGTCCTCGATCTGACGGTACTGGCGCTGGGGCAGCTTGTCGTCGATTTGCTTGCGGATGACGTTCTTGAGCCCCTTGGGGTCCACCACAGGCCGGGGGATGTCGCCCACCTCCAACTCGGCTTTGGGGTGGTAAAATACCAGAATGTTGTGAATCTCGACCTCCTGGCCGACCTCGTGCTCGTCCAGGAACTCGCGCATGGCCTCCACCTCGGCGTTGGCCATGCGGAGCGGCTGGCCCAGCCCCTCGTCGGCCATCCAGCGAAAGAGGCGGCCTACGCTGAAATCCCGCTTGAACTGTTCCCCTTCGTAGCGGATCTTGCCCTCTTGCCCCTGGGCCGTCAGCACGTAGAGGCCCTTGGGACTTAGGAGGACGTGGGGTGCCGGCAGCAGGTAGCTGTAGAGGCAATATCGATCGTCGAACCCCTTGAGCCCCTGGGCCAGGGCCTGGTCGGCGCGAGGCTCGCGCACCCAGCGGTTCATGTTCATCGTGCCGATACTGGAGACGACGAGGCCCAGCACCAGCGACGCGAAGGAAGCCCAGATGTAGGCCGGCAGGGCCAGCGAGATCACGAGCCCGCCGACCAGGAAGGCCAGGCCCGCAAACATGGCGATCTTGCCGATGCGGGCGCCCCGCTCGATCCGTTCTTCGTTGACAATGTGCTGCATGCTTGTCCTACTCCTCGAACTGGCGGAGCACCAGGCAGGCGTTCTGCCCGCCCAGCCCGAACGAGTTCGACAGCGTCGTCCTCACGTCGGCCTGGCGCGACTCGTTGGGCACGTAGTCCAGATCGCACTCGGGATCGGGCACCTCGTAGTTGATGGTGGGATGGATCACGCCCTCGGTGATGGTCTTGGCGCAGGCCACGGCCTCGATGGCGCCGCCGCCGCCCAGCGCGTGGCCGACCATCGACTTGGTAGAACTGACGGGGACCTCGTAGGCGTACGCGCCGAACAAACCCTTGATGGCCTTGGTCTCGACGGGATCGCCCACCTCGGTACCCGGCCCGTGGGCGTTGATGTAGTCGATCTCGCCGGGCGATACCCCAGCGTTTTCGAGGGCCCACTTCATTGCGCGAGAAGCGCCGGCGCCCTCGGGATCGGGGATGGCGGCGTGATAGGCGTCGGTGTTGGCCGCGTAGCCCAGCACCTCAGCATAGATCCGCGCCCCCCGGTCGAGGGCCTTGTCCAGTCGCTCCAGCACCATCACCGCCGAGCCCTCGGCGCTGACGAATCCATCGCGTCGGGCGTCGAAGGGCTTGCAGGCCTTTTCGGGATTTTCGTTGTCACTGGCCAGCACGCGCATGACGGTAAAGGCGCCGATGATCACTTCGTGGATCATGCCCTCCACGCCGCCGGCCAGCATCAGGTCAACCGCGCCCCGGCGGATCGCTTCGGCAGCCTCACCGATGGCCTGCGTGCCCGCAGCACAGGCCGTCACCACCGTGTTGTTGTAGGCCTGGCACTGGAACTGCAAGCTGAGGTGGTGGGCCGGCATGTTGCTGAGCATCGACATGGCCGTAAAGGGGTTCACCCGCCGCAGGCCCCGGGTCTTGAAGATCTCCCATGCCTCCAGGCCCGCCTCGAACCCACCCACGCCAGTGCCCATGACCACGCCCGACCGCTCTGGGTGGGGCACGTGGTCACCCAGCCCCGCGTCGGCCATGGCCTGGAAGCCGGCGGCCAGGGCCAGGTGAGAGCAGCGGGCCATGCGCCGCGCCTCTTTAAAGTTGATGTAATCGGTGGGGTCAAAGCCCTTGACCTCCCCGGCGATGCGGATCGGCATCTCGCTGGCGTCGAACTGGGTGATCTCGGTGATCCCCGACCGGCCGGCGACCAGCCCCTCCCACGTCTCCTCGACGCCGAGTCCCAGGGGCGTGAGCGCCCCCATGCCGGTGATGACGATCCGCTCTTTGACGTCTCTTTCTCCCATTGTTTCTCCCTTGTCTCTCGGCAGGGGTGACGCGGTCTTGCACGTCACCCCTGCATTTCTTTCTAGGAGCTTGTCGGAGAATCTAGCAGATGGGCAGAGCCCAGCTCCCACGCCGCCGGTTCTGCTCGATTCTGTCGAAAACTGCCGGGCGTCGCGCAAGCGGCCCGGCCAGCTTCACTCCGACAAGCCTGTTAACCCGTATAGCGAGCCAGGCCCTGCTTGATCGCTTCCAACACGCCATTCTCCACGGTCTGGGCCGTCATGCGGATGCCGTTGTGGATGGCTTTGGCGTCCGACCGACCGTGGCCGACCAGCACCACGCCGTCCACACCCAGTAGCGGCGCACCGCCGTACTCCCGATAGTCCAATTGCTGGCGGACCGCGTCAAAGGCGGGTTTGGCCAGGAGTGCGCCCACCTGCGAGAGGCTCCGGGACGTGATCTCTTTTTTCAAGAGGTCCAGCAGGTACCTGGCCACCCCCTCGGACAGCTTGATGATCACGTTCCCCGTAAAGCCGTCGGTGACGACGACGTCGGCGATGCCCCACGGCACGTCCTTGCCTTCGGCGTTGCCGACGAAATTGAGGTCACCGGCCTTGAGCAGGGGCACGGTCTCCTGGACCAGCGCGTTGCCCTTGCCCTCTTCCTCGCCGTTGGAGACGATGGCGACCCGGGGATTCGGCACACCCAGGACCCGCTCGGCGTAAGCCGCGCCCATGATGGCGAACTGGAGCAGGTACTCGGGCTTGCAATCGGCGTTGGCACCGATGTCGAGCAAAAAGCAGAAGCCCTGGGGCGTCTGGCTGGGGAAAATCGTCGACAGCGCCGGCCGCTTGATGCCCCGCAGGCGCCCCAGGCGAAAGAGGGCAGCGGCCAGCGCACCCCCCGAGTTGCCTGCCGTGTAAAAGGCGTCGGCCTCGCGGCGCTTGAGCATCTCCATGCCCACCACCATCGACGAATCCTTTTTGGCCTTGATCGCCGCCGCCGGGTGCTCGTCCATCTCGATCACCTCGCTGGCGTGCTGCAAGGTGAGCCTGAGCCCGGCGGTGTCGTGTCTGTCGAGTTCGGCCTGGACGGCGCCCCGCTGCCCGACGAGGATAATCTCCTGGCCCAGGTCGCGGGCCGCCCGCACCGCGCCCTCGACCGCGACCTCGGGCGCCCGGTCGCCACCCATCGCGTCAACGACGATTTTCATCACTCTCCTCCTTCCCTCCACTCCATACCCAGCTGGGTAGAGGCGGAAAAACAAGTGACAATCCTGTGGATTGTCACTTGCCATCTGCCAAGTCCGCAGGTGAAAGAACACGCCCGGCGGCCAAAAGTCACGGCACCCGGGGCGATCCATGCTAGCGGCGAAACACCTCGATGCTGCCCTGTGCGCCGCTGCCGATGACGCCTCGCACCTCCCGCCGGGAGACCTGGCCCACCACTTCAAAGGCGACGTCCACGTCGCCCACGCCGGTGCTGAGATCCACTTCGACGTCCACGTCGGCGGGCAAGTAGAGGTCAATGCTGCCGGTGCCCGTCTCGAAACGGCACTCGCCCTGCGGCTCGCCGTTGTACGTGATGCTGCCCGCACCCGAGTCGAGCCAAGCCGAGCCGCGCGCGCCCCGGACGTCGATGTTCCCCGCGCCGGTGTGCACCTCGATGTCGCCCCTCACGTCGCGGACGGTCACGCTGCCGGCCCCGCTCTCCACGCGGACGTCGTTGTTCAGGCCCTGGACGACGACGGTCCCCGCGCCGGTGTGCACGTCAACGCGTGTGCTGGCCGGAGCTCTAATTTCCAAATCGACCGAGACGTTGCTCAGCCGGGAGGGGTCCCGCGTCCGGATCTCCAGCCCGCCCTCCTGCTCCTGCATCTCCACCTCGATGCGATCCAGGCGGCTCTGGCCACTCGCCCTTTTGCTGACGATCACCTGGATCTCGCCGGCACCCCCGGCGGTCACGGTCACCTGGCCGGCAAAGTTGTCAATGGTCAGCGCGGGAGCCTCGCCGGCCGGGAACCTTTGCTCAAAGGACTCACGGACCTGGCCGCCCAGGCGCCCGCCCTCGATTGGCACGGTCGAGAAAAAGGCGCAGCAGCCGTTCCAATTCGGCCGTGCTGGGCTCGGTCGCAACGTGCTCGCCGTCAAGAAGGATCGTCGGCACGGACCGATAGCCGCTGTTCAACTCTTCCACGCGGCGAGCCGCCGCTTCATCCTGAGAGATGTCAATCTCGTTGTAGGCGATTCCGCGCTGGTCCAACCAGCGCTTGACGCGCATGGCGCCGCCACACCAGGGACGGGTATAGATGGTGATCTCCGGATACGTTTTCGACATGGGTTCCCTCTTGCTCCGGACATTCGATCTGTCTTGGCTTCTATCTTACCTCAAGAGTGCTCGGAGTGCAAATTGCCCACGATCCGGCAGCCTGACATTTTGACCGTAAATGTGATTTGGGGGCACGCTCCGGGTCGTCACGTCTCTACCGTTGCCGAATCAACATCAAGCAGAGGGCAAAGTTGCCAACCAGATACCGAGTGTGGTATAATGGGCCAATTCTGGAGAGCACAGCCAAATTGTGACATCGAGGAAAGGGGGTGGTGGACACCCGATAGAACTCGCGACCCGCTTGTTGTACGCTACACTTTCTGAAACCGTTGCAAAAGAAAATGGAGGAGAGAAATGAAAAAGTCGCTGTTTACCCTACTGGCCCTGTTGGTGGTAACAAGCGTCGTTATCGCCGCCTGTGGCCCGACACCTACCCCGGAGCCCACCGAAGCCCCACAGGCAGGGCCGACCGAAGAAGGCACCCTGCCCGAGCCGACCGAGGAAGAGCCGATGGGCGAAGAGGTCACCATCTCGATCTGGCACCAGTGGAGTGGTGACTATCTGACCAACATCGAGCAGGCATTTGCCGACTATACAGCCGACCACCCCAACGTGACCATTGACCTGTCCAAGCCGGAAGACACCTCCAACGCCCTGAGCGTCGCCATCCCGGCCGGGGAAGGCCCCGACATCATCGGCTGGGCCAACGACCAGATCGGCGCGCAGGCGTTGGCGGGCAACATCGTCGCCCTCAACGATTACGGCATCGACCTCACCTTCCTCAACAGCACCTACGAGCCGGCCGCCGTCCGCGGCGTGCTCTGGCAGGACATGATCTGGGGTCTGCCCGAGAGCCAGGAGGGCATCGCCCTCGTCTATAACAAAGAGATGGTGAGCGACGAGTACCTGCCCACCGACCCCCTGGACTTTGAGGACCTGCTGGCCAAGGCCGAAGCCTTCTACAATGACACGGGCAAGTACCTGGTCTGCAACCAGGGTCTGGGCAACGCCGACGCCTACCACGTGGCGCCCATCTACTTTGGCCACGGCGTCCCCGAGTACGTGGACGACGAGGGCAACACCTACCTCGACTCGCCCGAGGCGTTGGCGGCAGGCGAGTGGATGGTCGAGTTCAGCGAGTACGCCCCGGCCGAGACCAGCCACGACATCTGCAAGGCGATGATCATCGAGGGCGACGCGGGTGCCTGGTGGACCGGCCCGTGGGCCATCGCCGACCTGGAGGGGGCAGGCATCGACTATGGCATCGTGCCCATGGGCAAGCCCTTCGTCGGCATCAAGGTCCTGATGATGAGCAAAAACGCCGTGGACCGGGGCAACGAGGACGTCGCCCTGGAGATCATGAAGTACTTTAGCAGTGCCGAGGTCCAGGCCCGGTTGGCGGCGACGAACAAGACCATCCCCGCGCCGACGGGCGCCCTGCAGGACCCCGAGGTCCAGGCCCTGCCGACGCTGCGCGGCTTTGGCGCCTCGCTGAACCTGGGCGTGCCGATGGCCAACACGCCCTTTGCCAATGCCCAGTGGGGGCCGGTGGGTGAAGCCACCACCGCCATCTGGAACGGCGCGCAGACGCCCGAGGAGGCCCTGACGGCGGCCCAGGCGGCCATCGAGGCGGCCATCGAAGAGATGGGTGGGCCGGCGGCCGAGACCGAAATGCCCGAGCCCGAGCCCACCGAGGCGATGGTGCTCGAAGGGGAGATCACCATCTGGCACCAGTGGAGCGGCGACTATCTGACGACCATCGAGGAAGCCTTTGCCAACTTTACCGCCGAGCATCCGGGCGTGACCATCGACCTGTCCAAGCCGGAAGACACCTCCAACGCCCTGAGCGTCGCCATCCCGGCCGGGGAAGGCCCCGACATCATCGGCTGGGCCAACGACCAGATCGGCGCGCAGGCGTTGGCGGGCAACATCGTCGCCCTCAACGATTACGGCATCGACCTCACCTTCCTCAACAGCACCTACGAGCCGGCCGCCGTCCGCGGCGTGCTCTGGCAGGACATGATCTGGGGTCTGCCCGAGAGCCAGGAGGGCATCGCCCTCGTCTATAACAAAGAGATGGTGAGCGACGAGTACCTGCCCACCGACCCCCTGGACTTTGAGGACCTGCTGGCCAAGGCCGAAGCCTTCTACAATGACACGGGCAAGTACCTGGTCTGCAACCAGGGTCTGGGCAACGCCGACGCCTACCACGTGGCGCCCATCTACTTTGGCCACGGCGTCCCCGAGTACGTGGACGACGAGGGCAACACCTACCTCGACTCGCCCGAGGCGTTGGCGGCAGGCGAGTGGATGGTCGAGTTCAGCGAGTACGCCCCGGCCGAGACCAGCCACGACATCTGCAAGGCGATGATCATCGAGGGCGACGCGGGTGCCTGGTGGACCGGCCCGTGGGCCATCGCCGACCTGGAGGGGGCAGGCATCGACTATGGCATCGTGCCCATGGGCAAGCCCTTCGTCGGCATCAAGGTCCTGATGATGAGCAAAAACGCCGTGGACCGGGGCAACGAGGACGTCGCCCTGGAGATCATGAAGTACTTTAGCAGTGCCGAGGTCCAGGCCCGGTTGGCGGCGACGAACAAGACCATCCCCGCGCCGACGGGCGCCCTGCAGGACCCCGAGGTCCAGGCCCTGCCGACGCTGCGCGGCTTTGGCGCCTCGCTGAACCTGGGCGTGCCGATGGCCAACACGCCCTTTGCCAATGCCCAGTGGGGGCCGGTGGGTGAAGCCACCACCGCCATCTGGAACGGCGCGCAGACGCCCGAGGAGGCCCTGACGGCGGCGCAACAAGCCATCGAAGAGGCCATCGAGGAAATGCGCTAAAGTTATCGAGAACGGGGAGAGGCAGTTTGCCTCTCCCCGTTTTTTCGTATCCGCCTGCAACCGAAGGAGGTGTCGCATGGTTGGTTGGTCAGGACGTCGCAAAACGCTGACCATTCTGGCATTTATCGCCCCTACGCTCCTGGGCATCGCCGTCTTTAGCCTTTATCCCTTGATCCTCAACGTTTTTATCTCCTTGACCGACCGGGGCAAATTCCATCCCAATCCTGATTGTTCCAATGCGCTGTGGAACATTGTCGAGCCCACGTGCTGGTTGGGGGACCCACCCCAGGGCCTCGCCGAGCCCTTTAGCCTCCGGGACCCCATCTATGAGAATTACACCAACCTGCTGGGCGGGCTCTTTACCCAGGAGTCGCTTCTGGCCGTCCTGTTCATCGTCATCGCCCTGGTGCCCATCCTCGCCGCCTGGTATCTGAACCGCCGCTTCTCCCGCCAATTGTCGCCGCCGGTTCCCTCGGGCGCGCTCTGGCTGGGCGGGCTGGCCGGCACGATTCTTTTGGGTTGGCTGATCAACGTCCCCGATCAGTACGCGCTGATCATGGATTCGGGCGATTTCATCATGGTCAACGCCCGCACGGTTCTGTACGTCGCCATCTGCATTCCCCTCTTTTTCACCCTGGGGCTGATCATGGCCTTGATCCTGAACAACCAGTTCCTACGGGGCAAGACCTTCTTTCGCGTGATGCTGATCGTCCCCTGGGCTGCCTCGACGGTGGCCATCATGATGACCCTGGTCTGGCAGTTCTTTTTCCGGCAGCAAGGGACCATCAACCAGATCGTGGGCACCTTGTTTACCAACTATCAGGGGCCAGCTTTTCTCAACCGGGCTCTGTGGGCCTGGGTGGCCGTCGTCCTGGTCAACCTGTGGTATACTTATCCTTTCTTCATGGTCACGCTCTTGGGGGGCCTGCAATCAATCCCCATCGAGTTGTACGAGGCGGCCGAGGTAGATGGCGCGAGCTGGTGGCAGCAGCTCGCCAACATCACGCTGCCCCTCCTGCGGCCCGTCGCCCTGCCCATCATCGTACTCAGCTCTCTGACCACCTACAAGATCGACGCCATCGTCTGGGCCTTGACCCGGGGCGGGCCCACTGCCGGAGCAGGTCAGCCGGGGGCCACTGAATTCGTCATGGTCCACGCCTACAAACAGATCTTTCAGACCCAGGCATTTGGCCGAATGGGCGCCTTTGCCGTGATCCTGTTCATCGGGCTCTTTGCGGCCACGCTCTACAGCCTGCGGATCACGCGCATCACGGAAGGAGCTTACGAATGAACCGGCCACCGACGCTCGTAACCAAGATTCTGATGTATGGCACGCTGGCCATCATGGCCCTCTTTGCCCTCTATCCCCTTTGGTTCGCCATCCTGGCCTCGGGACGGGCCGGCGACCGGCTCTACACCTTTAACCTGTCCGGCATGTTCGTCCCCACCGAGTGGACGTGGAACAACTACCAGAGCCTGTTGCAGGACACGGCCTTTCTGACCTGGATCAAGAACAGTCTCATCGTCGCCATCTGCACCGCCTTTGCCTCGCTCTTCCTGGGGACCTCGGGAGCCTTTGCCTTCTCCCGCTTCAAGTTCCGCGGTCGCGAGGCCGGGCTCATCCTCTTCCTGGCCATCCAGGCCTTCCCCGGCATCCTGGCCCTGGTGCCCATCGCCCAGATCCTGAGCGCCCTGGGCCTCTACCGCAACCTCTTTGGCCTGATCCTGGCCTACATGGCCGGCCAGCTCGTCTTTGCCACCTGGATGCTCAAGGGCTACTTTGACACCATCCCCATCGACCTGGAGGAGGCGGGCATGATCGACGGCGCCGGGCCGGTCCAGTCCTTCATCTACATCGCCCTGCCCCTGGCCCGGCCCATGCTGGCCGTCACCTTCCTCTTTGGCTTTATGGCCGGCTGGGGCGAGTTCTTCCTGGCCAACATCCTCATCCCCGCGCCCGACGCCAAAAAGACGGTCATGGTTGGCATGTTCCAGATGGCGGCCGAGGTCAACATCCCCTGGGGCCAGTTTGCCGCCGGGGCGGTGCTCGTTATCGTCCCCATTCTCCTCGTCTTTCTCTGGGCGCAGCGCTACATGGAGGCCGGCTTGACGGTGGGTGGCGTGAAAGGCTAACCTGTAGCGCGAATTTGAAATTCGCGCTACAACCTGCACCTTCTGCCTCCCAGCCTCAGCGATGGGGCTGGGAGTATTTTTGAGTAATCGGCATGTCCAGAGGCACCACCAAGAACGAAAAGGTGCTGACAGTGCAATTTTCCCCCTCCCCCTGCCCCTCCCCCGAGGAAGGGGGGCAAGCTCCCTCTCCCCCCGGGGGAGAGGGAGCCGACCAAAGGTCGGTGGGTGAGGGGGGGATTTTCAAGATAGGACGACCCAATGGAAGAATTCATCTTTGGCACCTACGCCACCGACGAACTAAAGCTGGTCCACCACCGGGCCGCCCGCAGCGGCCTGCAACACCGCCACCATCTGAGCCCGCTGGACCCGCAACCGGGCGAGCCCGTGACCCTCACCGTGCGCGTTGGCCCTGACCTGCCCGCCTGTCCTGAGCCTGTCCTGAGCAGAGTCAAAGGGCGAAGCCAAAGGGCCAACCACGTGGCCTGCTACTACACCCTCGACGGCAGCGAGCCCCGGGGCGCGCGCGGTGTCGCGGCCAATGGACAGGTGCTGCTGCTGGAACAGGTTGGGATGACCTGGGATATACTCCTGTGGGGCTACGTGGCCAAATGGCGGGGCGCGCTGCCCGCCCAGCCGGCGGGCAGCGTCGTGCGCTACCGAATCGGCGCCTGGATCGGCGACGGCCCCGAGACCTTTGCCGATTGGCCCGACGTCCAGGCCCGCGCCGAGCAGGCCGCCGCCGCCTTTTTCCGGGGCCAGCCGCTGCCCGCCACGCCCCCCGGCGACCCGGCGACCGGCCACACCTTTGCCTACAGCGTCGACCACTTCACCCCGCCCGCCTGGGCGCGTGAAGCCGTCATCTACCAAATTTTCGTCGACCGCTTCTATCCCGGCCGGGGCCGCGACTGGACCCAGACCGACGACCTGCTCGGCTTCTGCGGCGGCACGCTGTGGGGTGTGGCCGAAAAGATGGACTACGTCGCCGACCTGGGCGCCACCTGCATCTGGCTCAGCCCCATCTTTGTCAGCCTCAGCCACCACGGCTACGACGCCACCGACCTCTACCACGTCGAGCCCCGGCTGGGCGGCGACGAGGCCCTGCGCGCCGTCGTGCGCGAGGCCCACCAGAGGGACATCCGCGTGCTGCTCGACTACGCCTGCAACCACGTCTCCCAGCACCACCCCCGCTTTGTCGAGGCCAAGGCCAGCCCGGCCAGCCCCTACCGCGACTGGTTCACCTTCGACGACTCGGAGATCGGCTACCGCACCTTTTTCGGCGTGGCGGACATGCCCCAGGTCAACGTCGCCAACCCGGCGGCCCGCGACTGGCTCATCGACGTCGCCCGCCACTGGCTGCGCGAATTCGACGTGGACGGCTACCGGCTCGACTATGCCAACGGCCCCGGCCCTGACTTTTGGACCGATTTCTGGACGGCGTGCAAGGCCGTCCAGCCCGACTGCTTCTGCTTTGGCGAGATCGTCGACGCGCCCGGCGCGCTGCGGGTCTATGCCGGGCGGCTCGACGGCTGCCTCGACTTTCACGCCGGCGACGCCCTGCGCCGCACCTTTGCCCTGGGCCGCTGGACCGAGGCCGACCTGGCCCGTTTTCTGGCGCGGCACTATCGCTTTTTCTCCTTCGACTCGGCCCTTCGACTCCGCTCAGAACAGGCTCAGGACAGGCCCGACGACTTTGTCATGCCGACCTTCATCGACAACCACGACGTGGACCGCTTTCTCTTCCTGGCCGGCGGCGACAAAGCGGCCCTGCGCCGGGCCGCCGCCGCCCAGATGAAGCTGCCCGGCCCGCCCATCATCTACTACGGCACCGAGGTGGGCCTGAATCAGGCGGTCAGCATCCGGGATGGCGAGGGGATGCACATCAACCGCGTGCCCATGGTCTGGGGCGACGAGCAGGACCGCGACCTGCTGGCCTACTACAAGCGCCTGATTCGCGAGCGGCAAGAAGACAAGATGCACGGCACCTGATGCAATACGCAATACGCAATACGCAATACGCACCACGCCCCACGCTTTCCAAGAGGCGATGTGGTCTCCTGGCCGGCATCGTGCTGCTGGCCGCCCTGCTGCGCGGCTGGGCCGCCATGCGCCTGCCGATGGATTTCGACGAGCCGACCTACCTGGAGGCCGCCTTTGACTATGCCGACGCGCTGCGGGCCGGCGACCTGGACGCCGTCATCGACCAGGCCGGCAACCGCGAGCACCCGGCGCTGGTCAAGGTGCTCTACGGCCTGGTGGTTCTGGCCCTGGGCGAGGACCCGGGCACGTTGCTGCCCGGGCTGCTGAGCCGGGCGCTGTCGGCCCTGTTCGGCACGCTGGCCGTGCTGGTCCTGGCCCTGTTCGACCCGCTGGCCGGCGGGCTGCTGGCCGTCCACACCCTGGCCATCAAGTACACGAGCCAGGTCTATCTGGAGGCCCTGCCCCACCTGGCTTCCATCGCCGCCGTCCTGGCCTTCAGCCGCGTCCGCTCGGGCCGGGACGGGTGGTTCTGGCTCTCGGCCCTGGCCCTGGGCGTGACGGCCGCCGGCAAGTTCACCTACCTGCCCGTCCTCTTGCCCATCGTTTACCTGGCCCTCTGGGAAAAGCGCCAACGCTGGCACGATCTGCTGCTCTACGGCGCGGCGGCGCTGGCCGTCTTCTGGCTGCTCAACCCCACCCTGTGGCACGACCCGTTCAATCGCCTGGCCGATTCGCTCTTTTTCCACGCCCGCTACTCGCAGGGCGCGCGGGTCGAGGCGGCCGGTTTTCCCTGGCACCGGCCTCTCTACTGGCTCTCCCGGTCGGGGCCCTCGGCCTGGCACCCCGACGTCTTTTTCTACTTTGCCCTCGACGGGCCGATTTTTTTGCTGGCCCTGCCCGGCCTCTACTGGGAGTGGCGCGCGCGCCGCTGGGTCGTCGTCTGGATCGTGACCAGCGTCGTCCTGTTGCTCCTGTGGCCCACCAAGTGGCCCCAGTACACGCTCGTCGTCACGCCCGCCCTCTGCCTCTCCGCCTCGACGGCCCTGCGGCGCGGCTACCGCGCCCTCCGCCGGCACGAGGAGTATTGGGAGTTTTTCCGGCAGATGATCCCCACGCCGCCGCTCTCCTTCTGGATTGCGGTCGCCGTCCTGGCTGTGGCCATCGCCGTGGGCTATACGGCCAGCAGCCTGCAACTGACGCTGGGCCGGCTCGGCTGGTCGCACCTCGACAGCGAGACCTCGCTGCTGCCCAGCGACACCGTCTATGCCGTCGTCGCTGCCGACGCGGGCATGGTCCTCGGCACCGAGCGGGGCGCGGCCCTCTGGTCGCCGCCGGATACGACCGATTTACCGGACCGCTGGCAGGTCTTTACTCCCGAGAACTCGGGCCTGCCCCACGACCGGGTGCTGGCCGTCGCCCGGGACGGCAGCGACCTCTGGTTCGGCACCGAGGCCGGGCTGGCCCGCTACGACGGCGTCGCGTGGCAGACGTTTGAGGCTACGGATCTCGGCCTGACCCCCGCGCCGGTCTATGCCCTGGCCGTGGGGGGCGATGGCCGCCTGTGGGCCGGCACCGGCAGCGGTGCGGCGGTCTATGACGGGCAGGCGTGGACGCCCCTCACGGCGGCGAACTCGGGCCTGGGGGACAGTTGGGTCCAGTCGCTGGCCGTCGAGCCCCACGCCGGGGGCGACCGGGTCTGGTTCGGCACCCGGACCGGCGTCAGCCGCCTCGACACGGCCACCGGCGCGTGGACCGACTTTGCCGAGGCATTCGATCCCAACTGGGGCGGGGTGCCCGCCCTGCTGGTCGATTCGGCCGGCGGGATCTGGGCCGGGACGATCGGCGGGGGGCTGGGCCGTTGGACGCCGGAAGGCGGCACAGGCGCCGCCGCCTGGCACTTTTACCGGACCGCCAACTCGGACATCCCCTACAACACGGTGCCAGCCCTGGCCGAGGTGGCGCCCGGCGTGCTGTGGGTGGGCGCCGCCCCGCCGACAGAGGTGGGCGGCGTGCTGGCCGAATTCGACAGTTCGACTTTGCTCACTGGAACCAGTTCGACGGCGCTCACTGGAACCACTTCGACTTCGCTCACTGAAACTGGCGAGGCATGGACAACCTACACCCCCCAGAACTCGGGCTTTTCCGGCGCCGAGCCGCTAGCCTTCGCCCAAGACGCCCGCGGCCGGTGGTGGATCGCCACGCGGACGGCGGGGGTGGACGTCTACCGGCCGGAGCGGTGAGCAATAGGATTGTTTCACCAAGTTGCCGCGCGACGGATTGACAGCACATACCGGCCATGTTATACTGGGGCCGACGGGGAGGTTTATCAGTGAGTGAGATGCGCATGATGTACTTTGAGCAAGACGACGTGTTGCACCTGGCGATTTCGGACGAATCCGAGGCAGGGAGCGTCGAACTTGGCCCCAACATCACCGTTGAGTTGAATGACAAAAATGAAATGATCGGCATCGAGATTTTGCAGGCCAGCCGCTTCATTCGGGACTCTATCATGGAGTCGGTGCAGGCCAAGGTGCTACGCGTGTCCGAGCTTCAACCGGCTGGCTGATTCGGTGACATTCTCCTGCGGGCGATTAAAAAGATTGGGCTGTCGGGACGCCACCAACGGACTGAGAACATCGTTGCGCCCTGGCTGGCTCACGCGCTGGGCGGCATTGCCCTCGTTCTGATTGGAGAGACGAGTTTCGTCCAGTACCATCCTTGAATCCAAGGTGTCGGAGAGAATAAGGCGCCGTTCGGGGCGCTGGCGGCCGAATTCTCACATTGTCCGCTTCCCTTCTCGGCCATATCCGTGTATAATAGCAGACATGGAAGCAGCAGGGGTATACGAGGCCAACTCGGGTATGCACTGGGACTCGGCGTTGGGTCTCACCGAACAGGCGGAGCTCTATCGCCGGGATGCCTGCCGCAGCCTCGACGCGGAGCAGCGGTCGAGACTGGGACAGTTTTTCACGCCGCCTGCTGTAGCTCGCTTCATGGCTTCGTGGTTTGGGGAGCCCCCGCCCGAGATCCATCTCCTGGACGCGGGCGCCGGGGTGGGCGCCCTGACGGCGGCCTTTGTGGAGGAGACGTGCCGCCGCGACGCTCGACCGCGTGAGCTCTCGGTGATAGCCTACGAGCCCGACCCGCTGCTGGCCGAATACCTCGACGCCACCCTGGTCGAATGCCAGCAAGCCTGCCAGGCACACGGGATCACGTTCGATGGCAAAGTCTTGGAGCAAGATTTCATCCTGGCCGGGGTGGACATGGTGCGTGGGGGGTTGTTCCCCGTAGAACGTTACTCCTTCAATCGTGCAATTCTGAATCCCCCCTACAAAAAAATCCGGAGCGACTCCAGGCATCGGCTTCTGTTGAACAGCGTTGACCTGGAGATTGGCAACCTGTACGCGGCGTTCCTGGCGCTGGCGGCCGATTCTCGCAAAACCCAAGTGCGCTCAGTATAAATATAAAGATGGTTCCCGTGACGCTTGCAGAGGGCGAAGAGTTCTACTTGACGCCCGGCGACCATAGCCGATTGGTAAAAGCCATCCTCGACGAGTTTGCGCCGAGGTTCGTGCCGGGCGGCCACGTGATCTATGTGGGGGACACAGGTGACAAGTGGAGATACTTTGACGAGGAGGCACTGCGCGCCCTCGGTGTCACGGTAGACGTCCATGGAAAGATGCCCGACATCGTAATTCATCACGTCGAAAAGGACTGGCTGGTTCTCATCGAGGCAGTTACGAGCCACGGTCCTGTCAACCCCAAGCGGCGGGAAGAATTGGCGGTGCTCTTCCACGATGCACGACCCGGGATCGTGTACGTTACGGCTTTTTTGACGCGCAGTGATATGGCGAGGTACATCGGCGAGATCTCCTGGGAAACGGAAGTGTGGGTCCAGGAGGCAAGTACACATCTCATTCACTTCGATGGTGAGCGTTTCCTGGGACCGTATGATCGTTAAGGTCGGTCGAGTTCCAAGATTCGTCGAGTCTACACGGCCACGAAACTCACAATACCAGGAGGAGCAGAATGAAGCGCATACTTGGTCTGTTGAACGTTTTGGTGATACTGGCCCTATTGCTGGCCGCCTGCGGCACACCCGAGCCCACGCCCACGCCCCCACCGCCGACGGCCCAGCCAACCCCTGAACCCACCGCCGAATCCACCGCCCCGCCCGAAGCCGAGGGCAAGCCCCTCTACCTGGCCATCATCTGGCACCAGCACCAGCCCCTCTACTTCAAAGACCCCGAGACCGGCCTCTACCAGAAGCCCTGGGTGCGCCTCCACGCGGCCAAGGACTACGTGGATATGGCCGCCATCCTGGAGGAATATCCCGGCGTCCAGGCCACCTTTAACCTGACGCCCTCGCTGCTCCGCCAGTTGATCGACCTCGAAAGCGGCGCCCAGGACCTCTACCAGGTCCACACCGAGGTCCCGGCCGACGAGCTGAGCGACGAGGAAAAGGCCTTCATCCAGGCCCGCTTTTTCGACATCAACCCCAAGATCATCGCCCGCTTCCCCCGCTACCAGGAGATCGCCGACGACCGGGCCAACTGGGAGAGCTGGGACGCCCAGACCTGGCTGGATCTCCAGGTCCTCTTTAATCTGGGCTGGACCGACCCCGCCTGGCTGGCCCAGGAGCCGCTGGCGAGTCTCGTCGCCCGGGAGCGGAACTACGCCGAGGCCGACAAGGAGGTCATCCTGGCCGAGCACGCCCGGCTGATCGCCGAGGTCATCCCCCTGCACAAGCGCCTCCAGGACGAGGGCCGCATCGAAGTGACCATGACGCCCTTCTTCCACCCCATCCTGCCCCTGCTGCTCGACAGCGACCTGGCCGCCGTGGCGGCGCCCGACATCGAGCTGCCGCCCCGCTACACCTACGGCTTTGACGCCGTGGAGCAGATCCGCCTGGGCGTGGAATTCTACGAGGACACCTTTGGCCAACCGCCGGTGGGCATGTGGCCCGCCGAGGGCGCCGTCGCCCAGGAGATCGTGGGCATGGTCGCCCGGGCCGGCATCACCTGGATGGCCAGTGACGAGGAGGTCCTGGCCCGCAGCCTGGCCCGGCAGGGGACGGCCTTCTCCCGAGACTCGGACGAGGTCGTGCAGGACGCCAATGCCCTCTACCGGCCCTACGTCGTCAGCAGCCGCGACGACTCGATGTACATCGTCTTTCGCGACAAGGTCATCAGCGACAAGGTGGGCTTTACCTACAGCGGCACGCCGGGCGAGGCGGCTGCCCAGGATTTCGTCAACCGTATCCTGGCCATCCGCGAGCAACTGGCCAAAGAGGGAGCAGAAGGGTCTACCCTGAGCGGAGTCGAAGGGCCGAACCTGGTGAGCGTCATCCTCGACGGCGAAAATGCCTGGGAACACTATCCCAACGACGGCAAGGAATTCCTGCACAACATGTACCGCCTGCTGGAGGAGGAGCAGGCCAAGGGCACCATCCAGACCATCACGCCGGGGGCCTACGTCGCCCGGTTTGCCGAGCAACCAGCCCTGGAGGATCTGTGGCCCGGCAGTTGGGTGAGCCCCGACTACCTGACCTGGATCGGCGAAGAGGAGGAGAACCGCGCCTGGGACTACTTGGGGCGCGTGCGGGCCACCGTCGAGCGCAAAAAGCTGGCTCTGGACGACGAGACCCTGGCGGCGGCGATGGACGCCATCTATACCGCCGAGGGCAGCGACTGGTTCTGGTGGTACGGCGCCGACCAGAACAGCGGCGACGACGCCAGTTTCGACCGCCAGTTCCGGCAGACGCTGATGCGCGTCTACGACGTCATCGACGAGCCGGTGCCCACCTTCCTCAAGGTGCCCGTCATCCCCCAGCAGGCCCAAGCCCCGCAGGCGGGCGCCTCGGCCCTCATCTCGCCCGAGATCGACGGCACCGGCGGCGAGGAAGAGTGGACGGGCGCCGGCTACTACCTGGAGGAGGGGGGCGTGCACGCCGAAGGCGAAGCGAAGCAGGCCACCCCGGACCAGGTCGTCAGCCAGCTCTGGTACGGCTTTGACCAGGAGACCCTCTACCTGCGCCTCGACGCCCGCCGCCCCTGGTTCGACGTGGGCGACGAGGCGCGCGTCGGCTTTTACCTGACCCGCCCCGGCGGCGGCCCCGAGAGCCCCTTCAGCCGCATCGGCGGAGAGGAGATATCTATCGGGCAAAGCGCGACGCTGCTCGGCTTTAGCGCCAACGCCCTGGTCGAGGTCAAGTTACAAGTGACAAGTGGCAAGGAGCAAGTGGAGGCAGTGCTCTATTTCGTGGACGACGCGGGTGAATACGTTGAGGCAGCGACTGGCCTGCCGGTGGGCGTGGCGGGCAGCACGCTGGAGGTGGCCGTGCCCTACGCCGATACTTCGACTTCGCTCAGTACAGGCTTTGGCAAGCCCGACGCCGGCGACACCTTCAAGCTGCGCGCCGTCGTCAGCGAGGGCGAGCAGCGCGACGTCCAGGTCGTGCCCGGCGGCGGCCCCGGTGCCCTCGTCGTGCCCGACCTGGGGCTGACTACCCCCATCCTGACCGTCGCCGACCCCGAGGGCGACGACCACGGCCCCGGCACCTACACCTATCCCCAGGACGCCGTCTTTGCCGACGGCGCCTACGACCTCGTCGAGTTTGCCGTGGCCGAGGACGACAACAACCTCATCTTCCGCTTCACCTTTGCCGGGCCGCTCAACAACGACTGGGGCGCGCCCAACGGCATGGGCATCCACACCCTGGACGTCTACATCGACGCCGCCGAGGGGGGCGCCCGGAAGCTGCTGCCCGGCCGCAACGCGGCGCTTCCTGACGGCAGCGGCTGGGAATTCGCCCTCTGGGCCGAGGGCTGGACGCCCGGCCTCTACGGCCCGCCCGGCGACGAGGCCGAGCCGCAGCAGATCGGCACCGCCGACACGCTCAACATCGTCAGCGACCCCGGCCAGCAGAAAATCACCATCCGCGTGCCCAAGGCCGTCCTGGCCGAGAGTTTGGGCGTGGACACGGTTGACCCGGCGGCCTGGGGCTACCTGGGCGCGGTCATGAGCCAAGAGGGCTTCCCGGCCAGCGGCGTGTGGCGCATCCGCGACGTGGAGCCCTCGGCGCAGCAGTGGCGCCTGGGCGGCGCGCCCGATGACGCAAATCACACACGCATCATCGACGTCGCCTACCCGGCCAACTTTTCACCCACACAGGAGGAGGCGCTGAGCGACTATCCGCCGTCGCAAGAGACCGACATGGACGCCCTCGGCCCCGACGACTTGGCCCAGTTGCCGCTGGTCCGGCCCGAGTAATCATCGCCTTTGGGCTTTGTCATTGCGAGAGCGCGCAGCGCTCGAAGCAATCCCCAGTTTCGCCGAGAAAGCCGCTTTCTTGGGCGTAGGCGGGGATTGCTTCCCCTCAGCATCGCTCGGGACAGGCGGCCCAAACGACGGGCCTCGCAATGACGCAGGTTTTCGCCATGCAACCCTTTACCTGCCCGCAGTGCGGACACGAGAGCCGGTTCGATCCCTGGGCCGACGCCGCCCGCTGCCCGGCCTGTGGCTTTACGCCGCCGGGCGGTGGCCCCAGCGGCGAGTACATCCGCTGGGCGCGGCGCCAGGCCTACCAGCCCTACCTCGACGAGCTGCTGGCCCACTGGAACGGCACCCACCGGCCGGATCAGACGTTCACACTGGAATCGCAGGACGACGCCGTGCGCTGGTTCCACGCCTACCAGCGGGCCCTGGGCGAGGATCCGCGCGCGGTGCCCGGCCCCCACGTCCAGTACACGCGCGAATACCACCCCAGCCGCGCCGAGGTCCTGACCCTGGCCGGCGCCTACCTCTGGCTGCGCCGGGGTAAGCGCGAGACCGCCGCCCGCGACCTGGAGGCCTTGGCCTTCACCTCGCCTGATTTCGTCGACGCCTGGGTCTGGCTCACGGCCACGACGGACGACCCTGACCGGCGCCGCGACTACCTGGAAAAGGCCACCCGCCGCGACGTCGGCCACCCTCTGGCCCGCGACGCCCTGGCCCTGGCCCAGGGCCGGGTGCCCCTCGACGGCGAGCCGCAGGCGGAACAGGTCGTCGTGACCCAGTGCCCTCAATGCGGCGCCGGCTTGCGCTACGAGCCGGGCGCGCGGCAAGTCCACTGCGCCCACTGCGGCCACCAGGTCGCCCTGCACGAGGCGGACGTGGTGGACGGCCCGGCCCGGGCGGTCTCCAACCTACGCCTCAAGCGGCGCCACGAGGGCCACACCTGGGCCGAGGCGCAGCGCGTGCTGCACTGCCGCACCTGTGGCGCCGACCTGACCATGACCCGGCACCTGGCCCAGCACTGTGCCTTCTGCGGCTCGACCAACGTCCTCGTCGAGGACAGCCGGCGCAAGCTGGAGCAGCCTGACGGCCTCCTCCCCTTCCACCTCGACGAGGCGCAGGCCGCCGAGGTGATTCGTGAGACGCAAAACGCCCTGGCAAACCGCCTCGTCTCCTGGCTGACGGGCCGCCGGCAGCAAATCGAGGGCATGGAGGGCGTCTACCTGCCCTTCTGGGTGTTCGACGGCATGGTCGAGGTTTATCGCTTTTCGCGGGGATTTGCCACGGCGAGCAAGGAGACGCTGGGCCTGACCACCGTCGAAAATCTGCCCCTGCCCGCCACCGCCGCGCCGCCGCCCGACCTCCAGCGCGACCTCCTGCCCTTTGCCTGGCAGGCGCTGGTGCCCTACGAGCCTCGCCTGCTGGCCGACTGGCCGGCCCGCATCTACGACCAGGACGTCGAGCTCGTGTCCGAGCGGGCCCGCAACCTGATGGTGGGCCGCGTGCGGAGCCAGGAGCAGATGCTCAACGTGGGCAGTCGGCAGCGGGCACAAACCGGCGGACAGCAGGCTGCCTACCAGGTGCTGGGGACGACGTACCAGTTGATCCTGCTCCCGGTCTGGCTGGGGCGCCTGGCGGGGGATGACGGCGTCCGGTTGGCGCTGGTCAACGGCCAGAGCGGCAAGGTCGCCCTGGAGGGCGGGCTGCTGGGCGGCTAGGAGGTTGACAAAAGCGGCAAACAGGCTTACAATAACTCCAGCTTTTAGCGCACTATACGAAGGGGTGATGTAAAACGCCAAGCAATAGTGGGGGAACGCCCCCCACTATTGCCTAACAACCACTGCCTAAGAAAGATTGGAGGGGAGCCGATGCCTGTCGAACAACTGCCACTCTTTCCCGGGGACGAACCCAAGCGGGTGCCGGGCCTGACGGCCAGGTCGTCCCTCAGCGCGGCCATGGAAGAGTTCCGCGAGCACATGGCCCAGCAGGATTACGCCGAGAACACCATCAAGTCGTTCCTGGGCGACCTGCGCATCCTCAAGCGCTACCTGGAGGACAACCGGGCCGTCGGCGAGATCAGCACCAAGACCCTGAGGGACTTTCTCCACTGGCTGCAACACGAGCGGGGCAAGCCGTGCAGCCCCAAGTCGTACGCCCGGCGGCTGACCACGCTGAAGGTCTTTTTTTCGTGGCTGGCCGAGAAGGGGGTGCTCGAAAAGGACCCTGCGGCCTCGCTGAGCCACAAGCCGGTGCAGGTCCCCCTGCCGCGCATCCTCTACGACGACCAGGTGGAGGAGGTGCTGGCCGTCACCCAGGGGATGATGGTGGGCGACGAGCCCGATCCGCGTCCCCACCTGTTGGTCAATCTGTTGCTCCACACCGGCATCAAGAAGCGGGAGTGCATGAACATCAAACTCTCGCACATCGACACGTCGGACGCGGCCGGGCCGGTGGTCCACATCCGCTACGACAAGCCCCGGATGCAGTACAAAGAGCGCCGCCTGCGCCTGCCCCCGGCCTGGGCGCGGGCGCTGGCCCAGTACCGAAAAGCCTACGAGCCGCAGGATGCCCTCTTTCCCTGCACGGCCCGCAACCTGGAGTACGTCCTGGCCGACGTGGCCAAGCAAGCCGGCCTGGACGACGGCCTGTCCTTTGAGATGCTGCGCTGGACCTGCGCCGTCCGCGATCACAAGGCGGGCATGGACTCGAACCGGCTGCGGCGTAAACTGGGGCTGTCCAAGATGAGCTGGAAAGAGACCGAGCCGAAGCTCGCCAAGCTGGCCGAGCCCCCGCTGTGACCCCCTCACCTTGTCATTTGCCGTCCGACAGAAACTGTAGTATACTATCCGTAGGTTAATCCGGATTACGGAGGGTATTACCATGGCTGTGTTGACTGTCAAACTGGAAGAGCGCTTTGCAGAAGAACTGGATCAATTCACAAAAGAGGCCAGCTTTGCCAGCAAGAGCGAGATGGTCCGCGAGGCATTGAGACTGTTGATGGTTGAATGGCGCAAAAAAGAACTCCAGGCCAGCCTAGATCGCTATCTGGAGGACGAATCTGCCCTCGCCGAGGCTGCCGATTTCGCCGAGTCCAAGATGGACCTGACCGAAGAAGCGTTGGAGGGGACAGGCGATGCAGATCCGGCGTGGTGACGTCTTTCTCGTCAACTTTGGAACACGAACCGGGCACGAGCAGAAAGGGCAACGACCGGCCATCGTCGTGCAGGCAGACCTGTACTGTGTCTTGTCCACGCTGTGGGTCATTCCAACCTCTACCCGCGCCCGAGCCGACATCGAGTTTCACGTGCCGGTGACGGTCCAGGGCCGGCGGACCTACGCCCTCGTCGAGCAGTTGACGACGGTGGACAAGATGCGCCGCATCAAGCCGGAGAAGCATCTAGGGCACCTTTCGGCCGACGACATGGAAGAGATCGACGAGATGATGCGCATCTTTGGCGGGTTGGACCCCCACTTTGGCCTTCGTTTTTGAGCACCACTTCGGCGAGGGTGTTTGGCATCCACTGTGAGACGTGGTATACTGGACCGGCACAAAACGAGACCAATAGGGCCTAACCCATGAAATCCTGGCACATTGAGCAAGGATCTTGTGGGCAGCATTTCGGCCCTTTGGTTCCGGTTTATCCGGGTTAGGAGACACGAATGGCCGTCTGGCGTGACATTTCCCTGCTGTGGTTGATCTTTTTGACGTTTGTCGCCATCCTGCCCTTGGCCGTGGCCTTTTTCTTTGCCGTCAGGGGCATGCACCGCCTGCGGCAACTGGCGAAGCAATACCTGCCCCTGGCCCAGGAAAAGACCCGGCTGGTGGCCGACAAAACTGAGGAGATCAGCCACAAGGTGGCCAAGCCCTTCATCGAGGTGCAGGCCAGGGCCGCTGAAATAAGTGGAATCATCACTGCGATCAAGAGGAGGAAGCGAGCATGAATCCCAAACAGAAAAGCGTAGTCATCGGTGCAGTTCTCGGCGCGGCGCTGGGGGCCGTTGGCGGCTATCTCTTTACCCGGGGCGTAGAAATGCCCCAGGAGCAGGAGGAAGAGCCGGGACTCTCCCTGCAAGCGGTGCCGCCCGGCGAGTGGGTCAAGCTGGGCATCAGCATCCTGGGCGTGCTGCGGGGCATCGCCGAGCTGGGCGAGCGGCTGTAGCGAGTCGGCAGGGATTGTCCAGTTTCTTGACAGCGGTCCTTTTGAGGGCTATAATCAGCCCGGTTCAAGCAAGGCCTTCCCATCCAAGGCCTTGAGGCTGTCGCTGTAGCGCGAGTATGCAAGGAGGCATCAGCGTGTATGAAATCATAGCCAAAGAAGACTTGGCACCTGTCACCAAGTTGTACGAGGTCCGGGCCCCCGTTGTCGCGCGCAAAGCCCAGGCCGGTCAATTTGTGATTATCCGTCTTCACAAAGAGGGGGAGCGCATCCCGCTGACCATCGCCGACTATGACCGCGAGCGGGGTTCGATCACCCTCGTCGTGCAAGAGGTGGGCAAGACGACGATCGAGATGGGCACCATGCAGGTGGGCGACCACCTGGCCAGCTTTACCGGCCCTCTGGGTGAGCCCAGTCACGTCGAGAATTTCGGCACCGTGCTCTGCGTCGGCGGCGGCGTGGGCATCGCGCCCGTCTATCCCATCGCCCGCGACCTGAAGGAGGTGGGCAACACCGTCGTCTCGATCATCGGCGCCCGCAACAAGGACCTGCTTTTCTGGGAAGACAAGATGCGGGCCGTCAGCGACGAGCTGATCGTCTGCACCGACGACGGGTCCTACGGCCGCAAAGCCCTGGTCACCATCCCCATGAAGGAAAAACTGGAAGCCGGCCAGCCCATCGACCGCATCTGGGCCATCGGCCCGGCCATCATGATGAAATTCTGCGCCCTCACCGGCCAGCCCTTTGGCGTGCCCATGGAAGTCAGCCTCAACTCGATCATGGTCGATGGCACTGGGATGTGCGGCGCCTGCCGCGTCGAGGTGGGCGGCCAGACCCGCTTTGTGTGCGTCGACGGCCCCGAGTTTGACGGCTACGAGGTGGACTGGGACCAGCTCCTGGCCCGCCAGCGCATCTACCTGGAGCAGGAGCAGCAGGCCATCGAAAAGTGGGAACACGACTGCCAGTGTGGCGGCTAGGCAATTGGTAAGGAGACGATGATGACGATGGTGTTGGAAGAACTGCGCAACATGCCCAAGCACGAGAGCATGAAGCTGCCCCGCCAGCCCATGCCCGCCCAGGACCCCCAGAAACGCGCCGGCAATTTCGACGAGGTGGCACTGGGCTACTCCGAAGAGTCGGCCTTGCGCGAGGCTCTGCGCTGCCTGGAGTGCAAGCGGCCCAAGTGCGTCGAGGGCTGCCCGGTGGAGGTGGACATTCCGGGGTTCATCAAGTACATCAAGGAAGGCGACCTGCCGGCGGCCGCGCGCTCGCTCAAGGGCGACAACGCCCTGCCGGCGGTCTGCGGCCGGGTCTGCCCCCAGGAGACCCAGTGCGAGGCATTCTGCGTGATGGGCAAAAAGCGCGAGCCGGTGGCTATCGGCCGCCTGGAGCGCTACGTGGCCGATTGGGACCTGGCACACCCGTCGCCGCCGCCCGATCCGCCGTCCTCCACGGGCAAAAAAGTGGCCGTCATCGGCTGCGGCCCGGCGGGGCTGACTTGCGCCGGCGAGCTGGCCCGCTTTGGCCACCAGGTCACCATTTTTGAGTCGCTGCACGCCCCCGGCGGCGTGCTGATCTATGGCATCCCCGAGTTCCGCCTGCCCAAACACGTCGTCCACGCCGAGGTCGACTACGTCAAGAGCCTGGGCGTCGAGGTTCAAATGGACGTCGTCGTGGGCAAGACCTACACCCTGGACGAACTGCTGACCGAGCAAGGCTACGACGCCATCTTTTTGGGGACCGGCGCCGGCCTGCCGATGTTCATCCACATTCCGGGCGAAAACTATAACGGGGTCTATTCGGCCAACGAATTTCTGACCCGCGTCAATCTGATGAAGGCCTACCTCTTCCCCGAGTGGGACACGCCGGTCAAGGTCGGCGACAAGGTGGCCGTGATCGGCGCCGGCAACGTGGCCATGGACGCGGCCCGCAGCGCCCTGCGCCTGGGCGCCGAGGCGGTGCACATCGTCTACCGCCGCTCGGCAGCCGAGGTCCCGGCCCGCGCCGAGGAGGTCCACCACGCCGAGGAAGAAGGCGTCATTTTCGACTTTCTTACCAACCCCGTCGAGATCTATGGCGGCGACAAGGGCTGGGTGCGCGGCATGCGCTGCATCCGCATGAAACTGGGCGAGCCCGACGCCAGCGGCCGCCGCCGCCCGCTGCCCATCGAGGGCTCCGAGTTCGACATGGACGTGGACATGGTCATCATGGCCCTGGGCACACGGCCCAACCCGCTCGTCTTTACCGACGCCGGCGGCCTGGAGCGGACCAAGTGGGGCACCGTCGTGGCCGACGAGGAGACGGGCAAGACGACCAAGGACCGGGTGTGGGCCGGCGGCGACATCGTCACCGGCGCGGCCACCGTCATCTCGGCCATGGGCGCCGGCAAGCGGGCCGCCGCCGACATCGACCGCTTCCTCAGTGGGGAAGCCGTGCCGGAGGTGGAGGCTATGGCCGTGGCTGCGGCCAACTGACGATCGAACAACCGCAACCCTAACCGTCCCCGATTCGCACGGATCGGGGACGGTTTTCTTTCTAGATTCCGTCGCACAAGCCCTCGCTCGCGCCCCGAATCGGGATCGCGCTTGGCGGTTCCAACACGATTCCAACCCAATCCAACGAAGCCCAACTTTGTTTCCAACGGAACACAGCGGTTGAAGGACACTCTTCGTGATACACTGGTTCGGGGAGGGTCCTGACCATCCGTCTCGAGCATACATTGGGCAAGTGGTAGTGGTTACGTAGTAAGTGATAATGTGGGGGACGTCCCCCACATTATCACTTACCATGTTACCACTACCGGGCAAGTTATTCCCGTAGCGCTGTTGGAATGCATTTGTCATTGCAGAACAAAGCGCGCTTGCCAAAAATCCCTTTGCTAGCTGGGGCCGACTGTGTTATACTGTCGTTGGCGAGTTTTGGAACAAAATGCCCCGAGTCCGCGTCTATTCTATGGGACTTGGGTAGTGGTTACACGTTGACTGATGGGGGCGGGATAAATCCCGCCCCCATCAGTCAACACCTTACCACTACCGAGACTTGTTATCAAGGAGGTCATAGAAAAGGTGAAGAAACGTCTTTCGTACTCTATCGTGCTTGCCATCGTCGGCATCCTGGCGCTCGTCGCGGCCTGCAGCCCCTACGATCTCTTGGAGCCCACACCACCCCCCACGCCCACCGGCGTCGCGGGCCAGGATACGCCAACGCCTACTGCGTCACCCTCACCCTCGCCGACGCTGCTGTCGCCCACGCCGACAGAGAGCCCCGAACCGACCGCCACGCCGACACCGCTGCCGCCTACGGCGACGCCCAGCTCGACGCCGACGGCTGTGCCGCCCACCGCGACGTTCACCCCCGTGCCGCCCACGGCCACCCCGCAACCCACGGCCACGCCACAGCCGACAGCGACGCCCACCCCGGTGACCATCACCGACTGGCGTGGCGAATACTATGACAATCCTTCGTTGCAGCCGCCGCCAGTCGTCGTGCGCAACGACAAGGTCGTAGACTTTGACTTTGCACCGGGCACGCCCCCGGCTCCCGGCATGCCCAGCGAGAACTGGTCGGCCCGCTGGAGCCGCAACTGGACCTTTGACGAGGGCAATTATCGCTTCCACGTCCTGGTGGACGACGGCGCGCGGCTGTGGATCGACGGCCAATTGCTGATCGACGCCTGGTCCGACGGCCCGCCCCGCGAATTCACGCGCGACCTCTACCTCAGGGGCCAAGCCCACATCCAACTCGATTACTACAACGGCCTGGGCGGAGCCCGGGCCCGCCTCAACTGGGAGCGGGTGACCCAGTTCGAGGGCTGGCAGGGCAGCTATTATGCCACACGCGATCTTTCCGGCCTGCCCGTTTTCCAGCGCGGTGACGCCAACATCAACTTTAACTGGGGCACCGGTGCGCCCCGCGCCGACCTGCCCGCCGACAATTTCTCGGTGCGGTGGACGCGCCGCGTGAACTTTGAGCGCTCCGGCACCTACCGCTTTGTCGCCGAATCGGACGACGGTGTGCGCCTGTGGGTAGACGGTACACGCGTCATCGACGCCTGGTCCGACGGCCGCGGCACCCACGAAGCACAGGCGAACGTGCCCGCCGGCAATCACGACCTGCGCGTCGAGTACTACGAGCACCTGGGCGAAGCCATGATCCAGGTCGGGTGGGTCTATCTGACCCAGCCCACCCCCGTCCCGACGGCTACCGATACCCCGATCCCGCCGACACCCGTTCCACCCACCCTCACCCCGCTGCCCGGCGCCGACATCTTTGTCGATCCCGATGCCGGGCCTTTGGGCCAGCCCTTTACCGTCACGGGCCGCGGCTGGCCGGCCAACACCCCGGTCGACCTCTTCCTGAAACGTCCGCTGCCCAGGCCACAATCCCCGCAGCCTTTGGCTCAGGTTCAGGCCAACGCTGCCGGGCGTTTCACCGTGCAGGTCGCACTCCCGGACGACGAGGGGTGGGAGGGGCTGCCCTCCGGCATCGTCGTGGCGCGGAGTGTCAGCACCGGCTTTGAGACGGAGGCGGCCTATCAGATCCTGCCTCCGCTGGCGCAGGTCAGCTTCTCCCCGATCCCTTGGCCCGAGGTGCGGGCGGCCGTGCCGGAACCCGCGTTCCTGGTCCTGGATAGCCAGGCGGCATGGAGCGAGTGGTTCGGCGACGCCCCGCCCCCCGTGAATTGGCAGCAAGAGATCGTGATCGGCGTCAACCTCGTGCCGGGGCGCGCCGACGACGAACTACGAATTGGCTCTCTCGTGTACCGCAACGAGGCGGTCTCGATCTGGCTCACCCTGGCCCTGGATGAACGGGCTGCACCGGGAGAAGACGTCGTCGAGCCCAGCCGCGTACTCGTGCGCGTGCCCCGCAGCGAGATGCCGGGCTCGAGGGAGGACCGCAACGTCCAGCGGACCTTCTTCTTCCTGGACGCCTCGGGCCGGGTCCTGGCCCAAGGGCCGGCAGGGGAGGTGGAGGCGTGGAGGATCACGCCATTCGCAGAGGCGCCGCCTCAAGAAGAGCGGGCCCTGGAAGCGGCGCCGCCGACCCCCGATGCCGGCACGGCCCTGAGCGACCAGCCCGGCGTCACCGTGCGCGAAGCGACCGAGCCGCCGGCCGAGATGCCCACGGAAGCCATCGCCGAGATCGAAGAAGAAGCACCCGCAGCGGAAGAGGAAAAGGCGGTCGAGGCGCAGCCCACGGCCGTGCCCACGATCACGCCACAGATCGAGCGGACGCAGCCTGCCCGCAGCATCCTGGGCCTCATCGTGACCATCGCGGGCATTGTCCTCTTGATCGTCCTGGTGGGCCTGGCCTTCCTGGGCCTGTTCGCCTGGAGGCGCCGCAACTCGGAGCGCCCATAGAATGAAAGGGCCGGTGCTGCGCCAAGGGGACCCCTTGGCGCAGCACCGGCCTCTTGACCTCGCGCGCCCTTTACGATCCTATGATCCGAGCAAAGCGCTGCCATCGGTGAGTTCCTCGGCCTTGAACTATCTGGTGAATCTCTTCAAGTTGCTGCGCGGCAATCGCCTGCTGCGGCCGCTGGTCGTGACCTACTACCTCTCTGCCCACTGCAACCTGAACTGTGCCTATTGCGAAGACTTTGGCGCTGAGAAAAATGCCCTGGCCGATGCGCCCCTGCCCCTCGACGCTGCGCGAAGCCTGCTGCGTACCGTCCGCTCCGGCACCGACGCCCTCATCCTGACCGGCGGCGAACCCCTGCTCTATCCCGACATCGAGGCGCTGGTGGCCCACGCCCGCCGCGACCTGGGCTTTCGCCACCTCACCTTGCAGACCAACGGCTCGCTCCTGGCCGAACACGAGGAGGTCCTGTCCCACATCGACCGCCTGGTGGTCAGCCTCGATTCGACCGACCCGGCGCTCATCAGCCACATCTCCCGCGTGCCCCTCGCCGCTGCCGAGGCCATCCTCGACAACGTGCGGACCTACGCCCGCCGCCAGCGCGAATTCAGCCTCCAGATGGTCGCCAACTGCGTGCTCAGCCCCGAGACCCTGCCCGAGGCGCAGAACCTCGTCGATTTCTGCGCCGAGGCTGGCCTGCTGGTCTCCTTCTCGCCCCAGGCAGCCAATAACTGGCCCCGCTACGAGCTGCTCACCTCCGACGAGTATCGGGCGTTCCTGCAATCCCTCGTCGCCCAAAAGTGGCGGGGCGCCCCCATCCTGGCCAGCGAGGCCTACCTGCAAACCGTGCTCGACCTGCAACCCTATTCCTGCTACCCGGTGCTGGTGCCGCGCGTGATGCCCAACGGCGACCTGGTCTATCCCTGCTGGCCCATCGAAAAGGGCGGCTACAGCCACGGGGGACGCCCCTGCAACCTGCTCGAAGTCGAATCGTGGCCCCGGGTGCAACGTCTGGCGGCCGACGTCTATGGCGAGCCCCCTCGAGTCTGCACCAGTTGCTTCCAACAGTGTTACGCCGAGCCTTCGTTGATGCAGGCCCAGCCCCTGTCGCACCTGGGCGAGTGGCTGCGCTACCGGGCCAGCCGCCGGGGGCGACTGGCGAGCTACGCGCCGGGATAGCGCTCGTGATCACCCTCTTTGGCGCCACAGGCTACACCGGCCGGCTGGTGGCCCAGGCATTGAGCCGCCGCGGCCTGCGGCTGCGCCTGGCCGGGCGCTCGCCGGAAAAGTTGGCCCGCCTCGCCGATTCCTTGCCCGGCGACCCACCTTGGGTTGTGGTCGATGCGACCCAGGCCGCAACACTGCCCGCCCTCTTTGAAGGAACCCACGTCCTGGCCAACTGCGCCGGCCCCTTTACCGACCTGGGCGAGCCCGTCGTCGCCGAGGCGGTGCGGCACGGGGCCCGCTACCTGGACACGACCAACGAGCTGGGTTACGTTTATCGCCTGCAAGGCTACGACGACCTGGCCCGGCGCACCGGCGCCGCCATTGTGCCCGCCTGTGCCTTCGAAGTCGCCCTGGCCGACTGTGCGGCAGCCATCCTGGCCCGGGACCTGGACCCCGAGTCGGCAGAGGTCCGCGTGGTCTATGACATCGGCGGCGGGGGCTCCAGCCTCGGCACGCGGCGCTCGGCGGTCCGCTCCCTGGCGACGTCGTGGCTCGCCTACCGCGACGGCGCCTGGGTGAAAGAACGCCCCGGCGGGGAGACGCGCCGCTTCGAGTTGCCCGCCGGAACGCGCCACGCCCTTTCCTTCCCCAGCAGCGAGATCGTGACCGTGCCCGGCCACCTGCCGGCGCGACGGGTGACCGCCTGGCTGACGATCTCGGCGGGGGCGCGCTTCTGGGCGCCGATCCTGGTGCCTCTCTTTGCCCGGCTGGCACGGGGTCCCGTGGGTCAACTGGTCGAGGTGTTGATCACTCGGGTCTCTCCTCCTCCCGAGGCCGGCGTGCGAAGCGCAGCGCCCTTTGCGGTCAAGGTCGAGGTCCAGGGAAGCGGCAAAGCCCAGGCGATGACCCTCACCGGCCGGGGCGTCTATGACCTTACGGCCGAGATCGTCGCCTACACCGCCGCACGTCTGGCCCAGCCCGGCTACGACCGGGCCGGGGTCCTGGCCCCGGCCGCCGCCCTCGATCCCCGGGCCTTCTTGGACCACGCCGCTGCCGAGTGGGACGTGAGCCTGAGGCGCGATGGCTGAGACACACGACGTCGCCATCGTCGGCGCCGGCGTGGCCGGGCTGGCGGCGGCCCTGCACCTGGCCGAGCGGGGCCTGCATCCCCTCGTCCTGGAGGCCGATCCCGATTACGTCGGGGGGCGCGTGGCCGGCGGCGACATCGTAGAAGTGGCGGGCTGGCGCTTTCGCGGCGATCACGGCGTCCACGCCGTCTGGTCGCCCTACCGCAACTTCCAGGCCATGCTGGCCCGCCACGGCATCCGGCCGGTGCTGGTCCCTGCCCGCGAGGAAGACTGGCTCCACAAGCGCGGCGATTGGGTACGGCGGGCGCCTACCGGCAACGCCATTCGCCACAGCCCCTTCCCGGCACCCT
>CAYLZO010000009.1:20528-47120 GCA_964387775.1 uncultured Anaerolineaceae bacterium | reverse complement strand
TTCCCCCTCCCCCAGCCCCCGCCAAGGCGCTAACGACGTGTCCCCCGAGGGAGGGGAGTCGGCCCGGGGCGAGGAGAGGGAGAATTGTACGAAAACGAGGAGAATCGCATGAACTGTCCTGCCTGTGGAGCAGACAACCGAGAAGGCGCCCGGTTTTGCCGGGGATGCGGCGCGGCCCTCGTCGAGCCGCCGCCGGGCGAAGAGGAGCCCGCCGCCGAAGCGCCGGAAGCACCCGAGGCGCCAGTTGCCAAAGTCGAACCAGACGAGGAGCCGGAACCTGAGGAGCCCGCCGCCGAGGCAGAAACGCCAGAGATTTCGCCAGAGGAATCAGCGGCTGAGCCGGAAACGCCGGAGGCATCCGCGGAAGAACCAACCTTTGAGCCGGAAGCGGTCGAGGAGACGCCCGAGCCCGAGACCGAAGGGGACGAGTCCGTCGAGCCAGAGCCCGAGGGCCCTGTGACGTCAATGCCGGAGGACAAGGACATCGAGCCGGCCCCCGAGCCCGAGGACGACGTTTTGGCCTTTTGGCGTGACGAGGTCGAGCCCCTGGAGCCGGCCGAACCGGGCACGGTCGTCGCCGGTCGCTACGAGCTGGTCGAGGTGCTGGACGTCCAGGACGACGAGATCCTCTACCTGGCCCACGACCTGGATGCCTGCTGGCAATGTGGTTTCGAGGGCAACGCCCCTGACGACGATTTTTGCGCCCAGTGCGGCGCCGCCCTCGACCAGGAGCCGGAGGTTCACGTGCTGGAAGTGCAGCACGCCGAGGCGGAACCCTCGGATGAACAGGCGGTGGCCGGCCGGCTGGAGCACGACGGCCGCGCTTTCGTCGTGCTGGCCGAGGCGAAAGCCGAGCCTGAAGCAGAGGCCGAAGCCCCGCCCCTGCCGCCCAGCATTCGCCTCCTCGTAGGCCAGCGCTCGGCGCCGGGCCAGGTCCGCGAATTGAACGAGGACAGCGTCCTGACCTGGACCCTGGGCACGACCTACGAGTCGGAGACGCGGCCCGTGCTGGGCCTCTTTGCCGTGGCCGACGGCATGGGCGGCCACGAGGGGGGCGAGATCGCCAGCAAGATGGCGCTCCAGGCCCTGGCCGAGCAGACGATGGTGGCCATCCTCGCCGCAGAAGTGGCCGGCGAGCTGATGCTGGACGAGGACATCGTCGTCTATTTGCGGCAGGCGGTGATGGCGGCCAACGACGCCGTCTACCTGGCGCGCCAGAAAGCCCAGAACGACATGGGCACCACGCTGACCGCCGCCTTCGTCCGCGACGACCGGCTCTTTTTGGCCCACGTGGGCGACTGCCGCGCCTACCGCTGGAACGCCGACGGCCTGGAACAACTGACGGCCGACCATTCGGTGGTAGCCAGCATGGTCGCCAGCAGGCAGGCCGCGCCGGACGAGATCTATACCCACCCCCACCGCAGCGTCATCTATCGCAGCATCGGCGACAAGCCGCTGGTGGAGGTGGACACCGACGTGCTGCCCCTGGCGCCCGGCGACCGGCTGGTCGTCTGCTCCGACGGGCTGTGGGAGATGATCCGCAGCGAGGGCATCGAGGACGTGCTGCTCCAGGAGGCCGATCCTCAGGCCGCTTGCGACCTGTTGATCAAGCGCGCCAACGCGGCCGGCGGCGACGACAATATCAGCGCCATCGTCGTCCAGGTCGAGGCGCTGTAGCATGGCTGGAAGCACGTGAGAGAATGGGAAAATCCCATTCTCTCACGTACCGTTGAACGGACAGACGCAGAACGAAAGGGATAGTTTCGCGTATAGAAATCGCACCGGTCGTGGTTACACGTTGACTGGTGGAGGCCGGGTCTTACCCGGCCCCATCAGTCAACACCTCACCACGACCCGCACTTTCGAAGGAGGGGTGTTATGACCAATGACCTAACCTTGACCTGCCGGATGAACAAAGCGCACCTGCCGGCAATGGATACCCAGCAACTGGCCTACGTGCTCATCGAAGCCACGCCGGGCGCGGGCGTGGCCCAGGTTTCGATGCCGCTCAACCTGAGCCTGGTGCTCGACAAGAGCGGCTCGATGCAGGGCAAAAAGATCCAGAACCTGCGCGAGGCGGCCAAGCTGGTCGTGGACCGTCTCGGCCCGGACGATACCATCTCTATCGTCGCCTTTAGCGACAAAAAGTACCTCATCGCCGAGAGCCAGCCGGTGACAGACAAAGAGACCCTGAAAAAGAAGATCGACCGCATCCGCGACGGGGGCGGCACGGCGATCTCGGGCGGCATGGGCCAGGGCCTGGCCGAGCTGGACAAGGAGACGAGTTCCGACAAGATCAGCCGCATGTTGCTGCTGACCGATGGCCAGACCTTTGGCGACGAGAAGCAGTGCAAAAAGCTGGGCGCCAAGGCCGGCGACAAGGGCATCGTCGTCAACGCCCTGGGCCTGGGCGACGACTGGAACGAGGAGCTGCTGGACGAGGTGGCCGAGGCCAGCGGCGGCGTGGCCGATTTCATCGACTCGCCCGACAAGATCGTGGACTTTTTCGACCGGGCGGTGCAGTCGATGCAGGACACGGTCGTGCAGAACGCCCAGATGATCCTGCGCCTGGCGGCGGGCGTTACGCCCCGGCAGGTGTGGCAGGTGCTGCCCATGATCTCCAACCTGGGCTACAAGCCCCTCTCCGACCGCGACGTGCAGGTGACGCTGGGCGAGATGGAAAAGGGCCAGCCCCGCAGCCTGCTGGTCGAGCTGCTGGTCAATGCCCGGCCGGCGGGCACCTACCGCATCGCCCAGGCCGAGATCAGCTACGACGTCCCCGGCCTGAGGCTCGTCGGCGAGAAGGTCAAGGCCGACATCCTGCTCGACATCACGGCCGACGCAGCCAAAGCCAAGGAATACGACGCCGAGGTGATGAACCTCGTCGAAAAGGTGACGGCCTTCAAGCTCCAGACGCGGGCCCTGGAAGAGGCCAAGATGGGCAACGTGGCCGGGGCCAGCCAGGCCCTGCGCGCCGCCGCCACCCGCCTGCTGCAGATGGGCGAGGAGGACCTGGCCGAGTCGGCGCTGGAGGAGGCCGACAATCTGGAAAAGAGCGGCCAGATGTCGTCCTACGGCACCAAAAAGCTGCGCTACCAGACGCGCAAGCTGACGCAACGACTGAGTCCCTGATTCGAGCCGCGAATTCGAACGAGAAGGATTGATGTCCATGCAGAACTCCACGCGGGTGACGACCGCAGCCGTAGAAGCGCTACAGGAAGCACTGGGAGAGCGTTTGCTCTCGGTCGTGCTCTTTGGCTCACGCGCCCGGAGAGAGGGCAGTGAGGCAAGCGATTGGGATTTGCTCGTTATCGCCGAGGGTTTGCCCCAACAGGCGTTTGAGCGGCACATCTGCCTAAAACGTGCATTGCCGCCCACTTGGCGAGGTGCGATCTCACTTCTGGCCAAAACGCCCGAGGAGTTTGAGGCGCGCGTGCCTGCTCTCTTTTTGGACGTCGCGTTGGACGGGCGGATTCTCTACGATCCGCATGGGTACGCCGCTCGCCGATTGGCAGAGTTGAGGCACCTGATTCAGCGTGAAGGACTCTCTCGGGAGCGAACGATGGCTGGAGACGTGTGGCGCTGGGAAAAGGCGCCGAGCCAGCCGTGGCAGTTGGAGTGGAGCCGATAGATCGTGGATATTCCCCAAGAAGCAAGGTTTCGGCTGCGGCTGACCGAGGGATTTCTGCGGGAAGCCCGCCAAGACCTGGCGCTGCAACGCTGGCGGTCGTGCGTAGACAATAGCCAATTGGCAACCGAAAATGCCGCCAAGTGCGCGCTGGCACTGCTTGGTCCTGTTGGGCGCACGCACAATCCGGCCGTCTTGCTGCGACGAGCCTTGGCGAGAGACGAGTATCCTGTGTCTGTCGCGGAAAAGGTGAAGGAACTGGCCGAGTGCGCCGAGCTATTGGGTCCAGATATTCACGTGCAGAGCGATTACGGCGATGAAGCAGCGGGGCAGACGCCCTGGGAGCTCTTTGACGAAGCAGCGGCTCAGGAGGCTCTGACCCTGGCTGCGACAGCGACTCAGTTGGTCCATGAAATACTGGAAACTGACGAAGGAACGGACAGCTAGGAGGGCGGCTGTACCTGGCCGCCAGAAGGAGGAATGAATGATGGCAGTTTGTCCCAATTGTGGAAATCAGACCGGAGAAGGCGCAGTCTTCTGCGACCAGTGCGGCACCAAGCTCGCGCAGCCCGAGGCCGCTACGCCAGAGGTAGCCCCGGCCCCGCCTTCAGGCGGCGGCAGCGTCATCTGCCCGGCCTGTGGCGCCGGCAACGTCCCCGGCGAGGCCTTCTGCGACTTTTGCGGCTCGCCGCTGGAGGCGCCCGTGCCCACCGCCGAGCCGACGCCCGACCTGGAGCCGGTCTCTAGCGAGGCCGAGCTGGAAGTCGAACCGGCCCCGGCCCCGATGGAAGAGGAAGCTGAACCCGCCGCACCGGCTCCCCCATCGGCCGAAGAACCTGCGCCGAGCGCAGCCGAGGAGCCTGCCCCGAGCGCAGCCGAAGGGCCTATCCTGAGCGCAGCCGAAGGGCCTGTCCTGAGCGCAGCCGAAGGGCCTGTCCTGAGCACAGCCGAAGGGCCTGTCCTGAGCGGAGTCGAAGGAACCTGTCCCGCCTGCGGCGCCGAGGTCCAGCCCGACGAGGCATTCTGTCCCGACTGTGGCGCTTCGCTGGCCAAAGCGCCCATCCCGCCCGCGCCTGTGGCCGAAGCGGAGCCGGTCGAAGAGGCCCCGGCGCCACCCGAAGCTGCACCGCCGGCCGAGCCCGTCGTCGAGGAGCTCGTGGCCGAGGAGGAGCCCGTTCCGCCGCCGCCCCCACCGGCCGCCCCGGCCTGCCCGGCCTGCGGCGCAGAGGTCGAAGCGGGCGACGCCTTTTGCAGCAACTGCGGTGCCTCGCTCCAAGAAACACCGACGCCAACGCCGGCACCAGCACCGATTCCGCCACCGGCCGCAACGCCCACCGGACCGCGCCTGGTCGTCGCCGCTTCGGGCGCCGAGATCCCGCTGCCGGCCAAGGACGAGATCCTCATCGGCCGCGAGGACCCGGTCAGCGGCATCTATCCCGAGATCGACCTCACGCCCCACGGCGGCGAGGAAGGCGGCGTCTCGCGGCGCCACGCCAAGCTCCACGTCGAGGGCGACAAGTATTTCGTCGAGGACCTGGACAGCACCAACTTTACCTTCGTCAACAAACAAAAGGTCGCGCCCAAGACCCGCGTCGAGGTCCACGACGGCGACGAGATCCGCTGCGGGCGCGTGGCCCTAGTGCTCAAGTCCGCCTGACGAGAAGTGAGATATTAGATATTGGAGATTGAACCCCTCCAATATCTAATATCCAATATCCAACATGCAACCCTGTTCGGAGCCGGGCTGTGGGCACCTGAACCGGCCCAGCGCGCGTTTCTGCGAAAAGTGCGGAGCGACCCTGCGCGAGGGCCGCTGGACGCCGCTCCGCTCGGGCCACATGCTGCGCGGCGGCCTCTATCGCATCACCGAGCCGCTGGGCAAGGGGGGCATGGGCGCCCTCTACCTGGCCGCCGACACCTACGCCTTCAGCCGCAAATGCGTGGTCAAAGAGCTGCTCGACTACTACTCTTCGACTCGCCCGGAGGTGGGCATAGCCCACAGAGCAGGCGATCCCGACGAGGCCCGCGAGGCCCAGGCCCGCTTCGAGACTGAGGCCCGGCTGCTATCGGAGCTCAGCCACCCCGGCATCCCGCGCATCTACAGCTACTTTAGCGAGGCGGGGCGGCACTATATCGTCATGGAGTACATCGAGGGCGAGACGCTGGAGCGGGCCGTGACCCACCTCGATCCCCTGGGCCGCACCGTCGCCGCCCGCCCGCTGCCCGCCGAGGAGGTGGCCCGCCACGCGATCCGCATCTGCCGCGTGCTGGAGCACCTGGCCGACCGGCCCAAGCCGGTGATCCACCACGACGTCAAGCCGGCCAACCTCATCGTCGACCGGACCAGCGGCGAGGTGCGGCTGGTCGATTTCGGTACGGCCCAGGCGCGGATGCAGTGGGCCACCCAGGCGCGGCTCAACCCCGGCGGCGCGACGCTGTTCGGCACCGAGGGCTATGCCGCGCCGGAGCAGTACCAGGGCCGCTCCGAGCCCCGCTCCGACGTGTACGCCCTGGCGGCCACCGTCTACCACCTGCTGACCGACGACGACCCCGGCGAGCACCCCTTTCACTTTCCCGAGATGGGCTCGCTACCCGGCCCGGTGGCCGCCGCCCTGGAGCGGGCGCTGCGACCCGAGGTAGGGCGGCGCAGCACGGCGACCGAGCTCCGCCAGGCGCTGGAGGCGTGGCTCATCCCCGAGGAGGGGGGCCAGCCTTTCGTCTTTCGCGGCGGGGCGGTGGCCCGCACCACCGAGGAGTTGGTGGCCCTCAGCGACCGGCACTGGGCCGAGGCCCGCCAGCACCTGGCCGCCAGCGATTTCGACCGCTGGTTCCGCGCTCGCAACCGCCACGACCTGGTGAACCGGGCGCAGTCGGCCCGGCTGGAGCCCGACGCCGATGCGGCGCTGGAGGGCTTCCTGCGGCGCCTGAATCCCCGGCTGCCGGTGCCGCGCCTGGCCGTCGAGCCGGAGCGCCTCGATTTTGGGCGGGTGTCGCGGGGACGGGCTACGTCCCGCCGCTTGAGGCTGCGCAACGAGACGCGGGGCTACGCCCAGGCGACCCTCAGCGCCTCGGTGCCCTGGCTGCGCTTCGACCCGGAGCAGGTCGGCTGCCAGGCGGGCGACGACGCGGCGGTGACAGTCTCGGTCGACACGGCGGGCCTGCCCTTCCACCGCGAACACCAGGCCCTCGTCGCCTGCCAGCCGGCGCGGGGCGCGCGTATCGCGGTGCCGGTCTGGGTGCGCCTCAACCTGGCCGAGGAGGTCGGCCGACGGCTGGTGGCCGGGCTGCGGAGGGCCGGTCGGCTGGCGAGCCGGGGAGCGCGGACCGGGGTGCTGCTCTGGAAGCGGGCGTTTCGCAGCCTGGTTGCCTCGCGCCACGGGCTGTGGGTGCTGCTGGTTGAGCTGGTCATCCTGTTCGGTGTGATGACGGCCCTGTGGTGGAGCTGGCAGGACGAGCCCCCGGCGCTGGATGCTCTATTTCTGATCCTGTGCCTGGCCGTGCTGGCCGTCTACCTGCTGCCGGCCCTGGCCGTCGTCGCCGGGGCCATCGCCTGGGAAGCTTTGAGAACGCTACTAAGGAAAGCGAGATAAAACTGCAGAGACACAGAGACTTTCCAGAACCTCTGTGTTCTCGGCGTCTCCGCGGTAAGAGAAGGATTCTGTTTTGACAGTACCCTGTCCCAACTGCGGCCGGCTGAACCGGCCCGGTTCTCGATATTGCGCTTCGTGCCAGACGCCCCTGGGCGCGGCCCCGGCGGCCCGACTTTGGCCGGGGCAGTTGCTGCGGGGCGGCACCTATCGCGTCGTGCGGCCCCTGGGCAAGGGCGGCATGGGCGCCGTGTGGCTGGTGGCCCAGACGGCGGCATTTGACCGGCTGGCCGTGCTCAAAGAGATCGTCGAGTACTACGATCCCCTCGACGCCGAGGCGCGGCAAAAGGCCGCCGAGCGCTTTGAGGCCGAAGCCCGCACCCTGGGCGACCTGAAGCACCCCGGCATTCCCGACCTCTACGCCTACTTTTCCGAGGGCGGCCACAACTACCTGGTCATGGAGTACATCGAGGGGCCGGACCTGCGCCAGGGCCTGACCCGCGAGGATGGCGACACGGGCCAGCTCGTGACCGGCGGCCCGCGCCCGGTCGACGAGGTGCTGCGCTACACGGTCGAGATCTGCCAGGTGCTGGAGTACCTGGCCACCCGCCAGCCGCCGGTCGTCCACAACGACGTCAAACCGGGCAACGTCATCGTCGACGAGCATAGCGGGCGGGCGGTGCTGGTCGATTTCGGCACGGCCAAGACCCGCTACACGTTCGCTTCGCTCAGTGCAGGTCTCCGCGCCGCAGGCAAACCCAATGGCGCCCGGGCCAGCGTCTATGGCACGGTGGGCTATGCCGCGCCCGAGCTGTTCCAGGGCGTCTCGGTGCCCCGCTCCGACGTCTACTCGCTGGCGGCCACAGCCTATCACCTGCTCACCGACGATGACCCCCGCGACCACCCGATGCAGTATCCGCAGCTCGACGCGCTGCCGCCCGGCCTGGCCGGCGTGCTGCGCGCCGCCCTGGCCGAGGACGTGGACGACCGCCTCACGGCCACCGAGTTCCGCCAGCAGTTGGAGGGCTACCCTTCGGCTTCGCTCAGGGCAGGCCTGGCGGGGCTGACCGGTCCCCTGCGCGCCCTCACCTTCCCCGACGGCGACGCCGCCGACGAGCGGGACGAGTTGGTCGCCCTGGCGGTCAAACACTGGGCCTACGCGGCCGGCATCCTGCACGATGGCACCCTGGCCCGCTGGCTGCGTTACGCGCTCCACGACCCGGTGGCGGCCCAGGCCGCCGAGGCGGCGGTCCAGCAGTGGCCCAACAGCCCCGACGCCGCCCTCGACGATTTCATCCGGCGGCTCGATCCCTCGGCGCTGCCGCCGGGCAAGATGGAACTGCGGACCAGCAGCCTGCGCCTGCCCAACGTCGGGCCGGGGCAGCGCATCCCGCGCGAGATCGAGGTGGCCAACCGGGGGCGGGGCTATTTGCGCGGCGAGATCCTGAGCACCCAGCCCTGGGTCCGCGCCGGCAGCGGCTTTTCCTGCCCGCCGGGCCGCGTCTGCGGCGTGCCCATCGAGATCGACACGACCGGCCTGGCCCCCGGCCCCTACCTGGCCGCCGTGACCCTGATGCCCGTCGGCGGCGCGCCCGAGGTGGTGGCGGTGCAGGTCTCGGTCAGCGCCGACGAGGCCACGCCGGTGCGCATCGCGCCCGCGGCGTCGAGCACCGAGGTCCGCCCCAAGGTGGTCGATTTCGGCACGGTAGACCGCAAGGCGCTGAGCACGGCGACCGAGCGCGTGGACGTGACCAATCGTGGCGGGACGACGGCCCGGGTGCGGGTGCAGGGCGCGCCCCGCTGGCTGCTGATCAAGCCCGAGACCTTCAGCCTGGTGGCGGGGGCGCGGCAGGTGGTCAAGCTGGTGGGCCGGGTGGACAAGGTGCGGGGCCGCAAGCAAAAGGTGACGCTGACCTTCGCCGTGGACGGCGACCCGGACCAGGAGGTCGAGGTGCGGCTGAAGGTCAAGCGGCGGGGGTGGTTTGGATCATGACTTACTGGCTTTCTGTCGCCGGACTGACCGACGCCGGCCGGCAGCGTGATTTGAACGAAGACCGTTTCTACTACAAGGTCGTCCAGGCCTCCGACGAGGGGCCGGTGGGCCTCTTCGTCGTGGCCGACGGCATGGGCGGCCACCTGGCCGGCGAGGTGGCCAGCCAGTGGGCCGTGGGCACGATCAAGCGGGAGCTGGCGCCCCTCTTTCGGCCCCAAGACCCGTCCCTCACCCGCCGCCTGGACGCCGAGGCGCTGGCCGCCGTAGGCAGCGGCGTCACCGTGCGCCTGGAAGAGACCGAGCTGGCCCGCCTGCTGGGCCACGCCGTCGAGCGGGCCAACCAGGTGCTGCTGGGCTACGCCAAGAAACACCCTGACGAAGCCGGCGACCTGGGCTCGACGCTGACGCTGGCCGTCGTCGAGGGCGAGCGGCTGACCGTGGCCCACGTGGGCGACAGCCGGGCCTACCTGTGGCACGAGGGCAAGCTCCAGCAACTGACCGACGACCACTCGGTGCCGGGGGCGCTGCTCAAGCAGGGCAAGATCACGGCCCAGGAGGCCCACGAGCACCCTCACCGCAGCGTGCTCTACCGCTGCCTGGGCCTCAAGGGCGGCGTCGAGGTGGACATCGTTCCGGCGCTGGTCCTGCAGCCGGGCGCCGGTTTCTTGCTCTGCTCCGACGGGCTGTGGGACATGGTCTATCCGACGGAGCGGATCGAGGCGCTGCTCAACGCCAGCCCCGACCTGCCGACGGCTTGCCGCCGTCTGGTCAACGCCGCCAACGAGGCCGGCGGCGAGGACAATATCACCGTGGTGCTGGTGCGGATGGAGGGGCGTGGTGGCTGACTATTGTCCCCAGTGCGGCGCGTCCGTCAAGGCGGGTGCCCGCTTTTGCACCAAGTGCGGCGTGCGGCTGGCGGCCGCCGGATTGTCGGAAGGCGGCCCGACCGGTGGCGGCCTGACCGGCCCTTTGCCCGACGGCACGCTGCTCCAGGGCGGCCGCTACCAGGTCATCGGCCAGTTGGGCCAGGGCGGTATGGGCGCCGTCTACCTGGCCAAGGACAACGAGCTCTTTGGTCGGCTGTGCGTGGTCAAGCAGATGCGGCCCTTTTTCGCCAGCCAGACCGAGCGGCGCAAGGCCGAGGAGGACTTTCAGCACGAGGCCGAGGTGCTGGCTCGCCTCAACCAGCCCGGCCATCCGCGCATCCCCGAGGTGTACGGCTATTTCGTCGAGGGCGTGGACCAGTACCTGGTCATGAAATATATCGAAGGCGAGAGCCTGGAGCGGCGGCTGGAGCGCCTGCGACGACCGCTGGCCGAGGCCGAGGTCGTCCGCTGCGCCCGCGAGGTGGCCGACGCGCTCGTTTATCTCCACAGCCGGCGGCCCCAGCCCGTCATCCACCGCGACATCAAGCCGGCCAACGTCATCGTCGATCCCGAGGACCGGGTGTGGCTGGTGGACTTTGGGCTGGCGCGGGCAGCAGTGGGCTTGCCCGGGAGCAGCGGGGCGCGGGTGATGGTCGCCGGAGGGAAGCATGTACTGAGCCCTGCCCTGAGCATAGTCGAAGGGGGAGCGAACGTAACCGTGGCCGCCGGCACGCCGGGCTACACGCCGCTGGAGCAGTGGCAGATGCAGCCCACGCCCAAGTCGGACATCTATGCCCTGGGGGCGACGATGCACCACCTCCTCACCGCCCGCGATCCCCGCGACCGCTTCGAGTCGTTTCCCGAGCTGGACTATGGTCTGCTGGAGCGCTTCTCGACCTTTCAGCCCCTGGCCGAGATGCGGCCCGACGTCAGCCCCACCCTGGCCAGCCTGGTGGCCCGCTGCCTCGACCCCGACCCGACCCGCCGGCCCGATGCCCCGCAGCTCGAGATCGAGTTGGAGCGGCTGGCGCCCACCGGCAGCAAGTTTTTCGACGCCGTCAAGCGCTGGAGCCCGACGGTGGGCGAGATGCTGGGCACGGCCCTGGCCTCGTTCGTGCGGATGCTCTTCGGGCGACCGCGGCCCCAGCGCGGAAGCCCTCCTTCAACCACCTCGCCCGCCGCCAGCGACCGGCCGACCATCCCCTGCCTGCTCTGTCGCGGCCAGGGCGTGACCCGCAGCGGCCACACCTGCCCGATTTGTCGGGGGACCGGATACTGGTAGCCGGATGGATTGCTCTTGAATCGGGAGTGTGGTATAATCTGCTCGGATACGGCAGGCGATCGGCGGCGGAAGGGGGGAAAATGACTCTACAAGTGCCGGAAGTTGTACGCCAATCCTGGGGGGATGACGTGGTCGTCGAGTTTGTTCCGTGGCTGGAGCAAATCGTGGCGGAGAAAGCCGTTCCCCGCGACGAATACCGCCAGGTCCTCTCGCGGCTGGAGGTGCTGGAGCACGACGTGGCTGACGTGAAAACCGACGTCCGCGACTTGCGCAGCGAGATGAACAAACGCTTCATCGACCTGGAGCGCCATGTTGAAATGCGCTTTGACGGGATGAATGACCGCTTTGACCAGATGACCCGTTACATCGAGGGTCGGTTCGACCAGATGAACGAGCGGTTCGATACACGGCTGGACCAGATGAACGAGCGGTTCGACAGCCGGCTGGATCAGATGAACGAGCGGTTCGACAGCCGGCTGGATCAGATGAACGAGCGGATGCTGATCCAGACCCGCTGGCTGATCGGCTCCATCGCCCTGTTTGGCACGCTCATCACGATCTTGATGGCCATCGCTCAGTTTACGCCATAGCCCCTGCCCCTGCGTGGACCTTTCTCTGCTACCGCCTGGACGGGCAGACAAAACCTTGCAACGACGCAAAGGAGGATCAAAGTGGATCTGAAACTAACCGAAGAACACAAACTGATTCAAGATATGGCGCGGGATTTTGCTCAAAAAGAGATCGCGCCGATTGCCGCCGAGATCGACGAGACGGGCCACTTTCCGACGGAGACGGTCCAAAAGATGGGCGAGTTGGGCTTCATGGGCATCGAAATCCCCGAGGAGTGGGGCGGCACGGGCATGGACACCTTGAGCTACGTGCTGGCCATGATCGAGATCTCCAAAGCGTGCGCCTCCCACGGGGCGATCATGTCGGTCAACAACTCGCTGGTCTGCCACGGCCTCTACTACTTTGGCACCGAGCGGCAGAAAGAGGAGCTGCTGATCCCCCTGGCCAGCGGCGAAAAGCTGGGCGCCTACTCGCTAACCGAGCCCCAGGCCGGCTCCGACCCGGCCAACATGCGCTGCACGGCCGAGTACGACGCCGGGGCCGACGAGTACGTCATCAACGGGCTCAAGGCGTGGGTCACCAGCGGCCCCGAGGCCGACTATATCATCCTCTTTGCCATGACCGACAAGAGCCAGGGCCATCGCGGCATTTCGGCGTTCGTCGTGGATACGACGCTACCCGGATTTTCGCCCGGAAAAGTGGAACCCAAACTGGGGATTCGAGCGTCTCATACATCAGAGCTGATCTTTGAGGACTATCGCCTGCCGGCCTGGTACCGGCTGGGCAAAGAGGGGGAGGGCTTCAAGATCGCGCTCTCGATCCTGGACGCCGGGCGCATCGGCATCGCCGCCCAGGCGGTGGGCATCGCCGAGGCCGCCTACGAGGCCGCCCGCGACTATGCCAAAGAGCGGGAGCAGTTCGGCCAGGCCATCGCCGAGTTCCAGGCCATCCAGTGGATGCTGGCCGACATAAAGACGCGCATCGAGGCGTCGCGGCTGCTGACCTACCAGGCCGCCGAGGCCAAGGAAGAGGCGATGAAGGCCAAGGGCCGCTACACGCTGGAAGCGGCCATGGCCAAACTCTACGCCTCGGAGGCGGCCATGTGGGTGACGACCAAGGCCGTGCAGATTTTCGGTGGCAACGGCTACAGCAAAGAGTATCCGGTGGAGCGCTACTTCCGCGACGCCAAGATCACCGAGATTTACGAGGGGACGAGCGAGATCCAGCGGCTGGTGATTGCGCGGAGCATCCTTTCGTAGCAGACCGACGCAGGATGAAAAGGAGTTAGTTGTGGTCCAAGCACTCGCTTCTGATACAAAAGAGCAACTTATAAACGTTGTGGCGGAACTCTCTACGGATCATGCAGCAGAAGTTCTAGACTTTGCGCTGTTTGTCAAGTCTCGACATGAGGGGGAGGTTGGTCAGGAAGTTGCTCAGCCCGTGCAGCGACTAGAAGATCTGTGGGGCGATTTCTGGCCTGAGGATCTCGAATGAGCGCGGTAGTCTTGGATACCGAAGTTTGGTCGTTCCTGTTCAAACGTGATAGCCGGGCAGAACTCTACCGAGCGCACTTGGAAGGCCACGTCCTACATCTCTCCTTCCAGACCGTCGCCGAGTTGTATCAGTGGGCAGAGACTGCAGACTGGGGCCTGGCCCGGCGCGCCAAACTTCACGACTGGTTGGAAAAGTTCAAAGTCTTGGGCTACGATGACGTAACGGCACAACTCTGGGCTCGCATCCGCGCAGGGCGGAATCGAAAGGGTCGCCCGTTGGCAGCCCAAGATGCGTGGGTTGCAGCCTGTGCGCTGCGCCACCGTTATCCCCTCGTCACACACAATGCTGGGGACTATCAAGATGTGAAAGAATTGACTTTGATTTCGGAAGCGCCCTGAAGCAACTGTCTATGCTCGATCTGGGAATCGTCATCGTCAATTATAACGTGCGCGACCTGCTGCGTGACTGCCTGGCCTCGGTGTTCGACAGCCAGGGCGATTTCGCCTTCGAGGTCTGCGTCGTGGACAATGGCTCGACCGACGGCAGCGCCGATATGATCGAAGCCGAGTTCCCCCAGGTGCGCGTCATCCGCAGCGAGAACCGGGGCTACGCGGTGGGCAACAACCTGGGGTTGAGACACTTCGGGTATCAGGGAATCGGGGAATCGGGCATCAGGGAATCAGGAAATCGGGTATCAGGACGCTCTACCCCGATACCCGATTCCCGATTCCCGATTCCCCGGTACCTGCTGTTGTTGAACCCCGACACCATCCTCCCCCCCGGCGCCCTGGCCGACATGCTGGCCTTCATGGAGAGTCATCCCCAGGCAGGCGTGGCCGGGCCGCGGTTGGTGCGCCAGGACGGCAGCCTGGACAAGGCCTGCCGCCGCAGCTTTCCCACGCCCGAGGTGGCCTTCTACCGGCTGTCGGGGCTGGGCAAGCTCTTTCCCCACAGCCCGCGTTTCGGCCGTTACAACGTCACCTACCTGCCGCCCGACGTGACGACAGAAGTCGATTCCGTCGTCGGCGCTTTCATGCTCATCCGGGGCCAGGTCATCGAGCAGATCGGCCTGCTTGACGAGCGCTACTTTATGTACGCCGAAGACCTTGATTTTTGCTACCGGGCCAAGCAATGCGGCTGGCAGGTGTGGTATAATGCCGACGTGACGGTGCTCCACTACAAGGGGCAGTCGAGCCGCCAGCGGAGCACGGCCGCCAACGTCCACTTTTACGAGACGATGCGACTCTTTCACGACAAGCATTTCAAAGACCGGACCTTTTTCCTGTTGAACTGGCTGATCCACGCGGGGATCGGCCTGCTGAAAAACTGGGCACTGCTGCGCGACCGGCTGCGCCCGACCGACCGGCGGGGCGTCGCGTCGGCTGTGCCTATCCAGGGCGAAGGAGGCGGGTCATGAGGCGCCGGGCTGACGCGCTCTTTACCGCCCTCTTTGTGCTCAACGACGTGGCCATGGTCGCCCTGGCCTTCTACCTGGCCTACCTCTTGCGCCTCACGGGGACCTTTCTCCCGGCGGTTAACATCGCCCCCTTTGCCGATTATATCGGGATGTTGGCCATCCAGATCGTCACCATGGTCATCGTCTACTTCTTTTCGCGGCTCTACGACATGAAGCGCAGTATGCCGCGCGTCGACGAATTCTATCGCCTCTTTGCCGCTACGTCCATCGGCACCATCGTCACCATCGCCCTGACCACGATCCTCTTCAAAAACAGCACCCTGGAACTGGATTTCCCCCGGGTGATGATCATCTATGCCTGGCTCCTCACCGCCGTCCTGGTGGCAGCGGGCCGCTCTGTACTGGTCTTTGTGCGGGACCAGTTGCGCAAGCGTGGCTCCCTCACCGACCGGCTGCTCATCGTCGGCACAGGCGACGTGGGGCGCATGATCCTGCAAAAGGTGCGCCAGATGCCCCGCTTGGGCTATCACGTCGTCGGCTTTGTGGATGGAGATACCGCTCCGGGCCGGGAGATCATGGGCGTGCCGGTGCTGGGCGGCGTGGACGACATCCCCGACCTCATCGAGGCGTACGGAGTGGAAGAGGTCATCATCGGCCGGCCGGAGCTGAGCCACCAGGAGGTGCTGTCCATCATCTCCCGCTGCGAGCGGGGCCAGGTGGGCATCAAGATCTTTCCCGACCTGTTCCAAATCATCGCCACCGAGCTGAGCATCGGCGATCTGGGCGGGCTGCCGCTGCTGACTGTGCGCGACATCGCCCTGCGCGGCTGGAAGCTGACCCTCAAGCGGGGCGTGGACCTGGTGGGCAGCGCCGTGGGGCTGGTCCTCCTCTCCCCCTTCCTGGTGCTCATCGCGCTCCTGATCAAGCTCGACTCGCCCGGCCCCGTCTTTTACGCCCAAGAGCGCATGGGCCTCGACGCCAAGCCCTTTTGGTGCCTCAAATTCCGCTCGATGCGCATCGACGCCGAAAAAGACGGTCCGGGCTGGACCACCGAGGACGATCCCCGGGTGACGCGCCTGGGCCGGTTCATCCGCCGCTTCTCCATCGACGAGCTGCCGCAACTCATCAACGTCTTTTTGGGCGAGATGAGCCTCGTCGGCCCGCGCCCCGAGCGGCCCATCTACGTCGAACAGTTCCGGCGCAGCATCCCCCGCTACATGGACCGCCACCGGGAAAAGGCCGGCCTGACCGGCTGGGCCCAGGTCAACGGCTTGCGCGGCGACACCTCTATCGCCGAGCGGACCAAATACGACCTGTGGTACATCGAGAACTGGTCCCTGTGGCTCGACTTCCAGATCATGATCCGCACCATCTTTGGCATGTTTGGCGACCGCCACGCCTACTGATCAACTTTCACTCCTCCAATTCACACTTTCTTGACAGTGATGGCCGTTCGTGGTATCATTTTGAGAGCAGATCGTTAGCACTCAACCCGACAGAGTGCTAACGATTCGTTAGAATGGCAAAATCAACTACAGGATTGGCGGGTTTTGAGCCTTTGTTGAGGAGCAGATGAGCGATTTGACGTCGCGCCAACAATTGATCTTGGGCCTCGTCGTGCGGGAGCACATTTCAACCGCGCAGCCCGTAGGCTCCAAGCGCGTCCAGTCCTATGGGCTGGGCGTCAGCTCGGCGACCATTCGCAACGACATGTCGTTGCTGGAGGAATTGGGTTATCTCACCCAGCCCCACACGTCGGCGGGGCGGGTGCCCACTGAGAAAGGCTACCGCTACTTTGTCGAGCGTTTGATGCGCGAGTCCCAGTTGCCCGTCGACGATCAACGGACCATCCGCCACCAATTTCACCAGGTCGGCGTGGACCTGGAGCAGTGGATGCGGCTCTCGGCCTCGGTGCTGGCCCGCACGGCCCAGTCGGCGGCGGTAGTCAGCAGCCCCCGGACCGATCTCTGTTACCTCAGGCACATCGAACTCATCTCCATCCACGAGACCATGGCCCTGTTGATCATCGTGCTGGAGGGCGGCCTGGTTCGCCAGCAGATGCTCAACCTGGACGAGGCCATCACCCAGGACACACTGACCCAGGTGGCCAATCGCCTGAACGACCTCTGCGTGGGCGCCTCGGCGCAGCGTATCGCCGCCTACCGCCGCCAGGTGGGCGCCTTTGAGCAGCAGTTGCTGGACCGGGTGGTTGAGATTATGAAGCATGTTGACGACCAGACCAGCCTGCGGCTTTATCGCGATGGGCTGATCAACATCTTGCACCAGCCCGAATTCACCGTGCCCGAGAGTGCCCGGCACGCCATCCACCTGCTTGAGGATCGCACCCTGTTGGAGGGCCTGCTAACCGAGATGTTGGAGGTCGGAGGTCTGCAAGTGGTCATCGGCGGCGAGGGGCGCTGGAACGAATTGAAAGAGTTTAGCCTCGTCGTTTCGCCCTACGGCGCGCCCGGCGCGGCAACGGGCGCCCTGGGCGTGATGGGGCCGATGCGCATGCCCTACAGCCGGGCCGTCTCGACCGTGCGCTACGTGGCCGGGCTCATGAGCGATCTTTTCCGCGATTTGTACGGCGACATGGAAGAACCGCCGGCCGGGGCAAAACAAGGATGATCCTGCCCCCCTGCCGGCAGGGCCATCTCTCACCAACCTAACAACCCCGCTCGAATCGAACACGTAGGAGGTGCCGGAACGTGAGCGAAGACAAGGATCAGGAACTTGAGGTTATCGAAGAGGAAGAAGTAAAGGGAGAACAACGGGAACCAGAAATCGAGGAGGAAGGCGCGGAGGAAGCGGTTGACGTTGTAGCAACCCTCCGCCAGGAACTGGAGGAAACCCAGGCCCGCGAGGCCGAGTACCTCGACGGCTGGCAGCGGGCTCGGGCCGAGCTGGCCAACGCCCGCAAGCGTTTCCAGCGGGAGCGGGAGTTAGCCTACGCCAACGCCAAAGCCGACGTTTTGAACCGGGTGCTGCCCATCGTCGACGATTTCGAGCGGGCGGCCGAGTCCCTGCCGGAGGAACGCGCGGATCTGCCCTGGCTCGACGGCATCCTGATGATCCAGCGCAAGTTGCAACGGCTGCTGGACCAGGAGGGTGTCGAGCCCATCGAGGCCGTTGGCCAGGAGTTCGATCCCTACGCCCACCAGGCCGTCACCCACGAGCCATCTGAGGAGGTGCCGGCCGGGCACGTCATCGCCGAGGTGCAGAAGGGCTATCGGCTGGGCGAGCGCGTCTTGCGTCCCAGCGTGGTCCGCGTATCGTCCGGGCCGCCCCCCGAGCCGGAGCCGGAAGGCGAGCAGGCAAACGAAGAATAAGCGGCAGCCAATATCCAATATCTAATTTCGAATATCTATCGAAGGAGACGTTATCATGGCACGAATTGTTGGCATAGACCTGGGCACGACCAACTCGGTGTGCGCCGTCATGGAAGGCGGCGAGCCGACGATCATCCCCAGTTCCGAGGGCGGCCGGCTCTTTCCCTCGGTGGTGGCCGTCAATCCCAAGACGGACGAGCGCATGGTGGGCCAAGTAGCCCGCCGCCAGGCGGTCACCAACCCCGACAACACCATCTTTTCCATCAAGCGGCTCATGGGCCGCAAGTACGACGACGCCGAGGTCGCCAAGGCACGCAAGATCCTGCCTTACGAGATCGTCGAGCAACCCAACGGCGACGCCTGGGTCAAAATGGGCGGCAAAGAGTACTCGCCGCCCGAGATCTCGGCCATGATCCTGCAAAAGATCAAACAGGACGCCGAAGCCTACCTGGGCGAGCCCGTGGTCGAGGCCGTCATTACCGTGCCGGCCTATTTCAACGACAGCCAGCGCCAGGCGACCAAGGACGCGGGCAAGATCGCGGGCTTGAACGTCCAGCGCATCATCAACGAGCCCACCGCCTCGTCGCTAGCCTACGGCCTGGGCAAGGGCGTCGAGCAACGCATCGCCGTCTATGACCTGGGCGGCGGGACCTTTGACATCAGCATCCTCGACGTTGGGGACGACGTCTTTGAGGTCCTTTCGACCAACGGCGACACGTTTCTGGGCGGCGACGACTTTGACCAGCGGATCATCAACTGGGTGGCCGACGAGTTCAAGAAGGAGCAGGGCATCGACCTACGCCAGGACCGGATGGCCCTCCAGCGCCTCAAAGAGGCCGCAGAAAAGGCCAAGATCGAGCTTTCGACCACGATGCAAACCGAGATCAACCTGCCGTTCATCACCGCCGACGCCAGCGGCCCCAAGCACCTGCAGATGACACTCACCCGGGCCAAGCTGGAGCAGCTCGTGGACGACCTGGTCCAAAAGTCCATCGGCCCCTGCGAGCAGGCCCTGAAGGACGCCAAGCTGACCCAGGACGACATCGACGAGGTGATCCTGGTCGGCGGCATGACGCGCATGCCGGCCATCCAGGAGGCGGTGCGTAAATTCTTCCGCAAGGAGCCCCACAAGGGCGTCAACCCCGACGAGGTGGTGGCCCTCGGCGCAGCCATCCAGGCCGGCGTGCTCTCGGGCGAGGTCAAGGACGTGCTCCTCCTCGACGTGACGCCCCTGACGCTCAGCATCGAGACGCTGGGCCACGTGGCGACGCCCCTCATCGAGCGCAATACCACCATTCCGACCAAAAAGAGCCAGGTCTTTTCGACGGCGGCCGACGGCCAGACGAGCGTCGAGATCCACGTCCTCCAGGGCGAGCGGCCGATGGCGGCCGACAACAAGACGCTGGGCCGATTCATCCTGGACGGCATCCCGCCGGCGCCCCGGGGCATCCCCCAGATCGAGGTGACGTTCGACATCGACGCCGACGGCATCCTGCACGTCTCGGCCGAGGACAAGGCCACCGGGCGCGAGCAGTCGATCACCATCACCGCCTCCAGCGGCCTGAGTGACGAGGAAGTGCAGCGCATGGTCCGCGAGGCAGAGCAGCATCGCCAGGAAGACCAGCAGCGCAAGGAAGAGGTTGAGGTCCGCAACAACGCCGACTCGCTCGTCTACCAGGCCGAAAAGGTGCTGCGCGAGCAGGGCGACCAGGTGCCCGGCGACGTCAAGGGCGAGGTCGAGGCCCAGATCGCGGACACCCGCTCGGCCCTGGAGAGCGGCGACATCTCGCGCATCCAAAGCGCGACGACGACCCTCTCCGAGACGCTGCAAAAGGTCGGGGCGGCCATGTACGAGCAGCCCGGCTCGCCCCCACCCGGCGCGGAAGATGGCCCGCCGCCGTCCAAAGAGGACGAGGACGACGTGGTCGAAGGAGAGTTTACTGAAGCATAAACGTTCGAGGTTCGAGGAGTGGTAAGGCGTTGACTGATGGGGGCGGGGAAACCCCGCCCCCATCAGTCAACGTGCAACCACTACCGAGGTCCGAACGTCGAACACTGAGTAGAAACTATGAGTGCCAAACGTGATTATTACGAGGTACTGGGCGTAGGCCGCCAGGCCACGGAGGCCGAGATCAAGAAGGCTTTCCGCCGGCTGGCCCGCCAGTACCATCCGGACGTCAACAAAAACGCCGACGCCGAGACCCGGTTCAAAGAGATCAACGAAGCTTACGAGATCCTCTCAGACCGGGAGAAGCGGGCCATGTACGACCGCTTTGGCCACGCCGGACCGCAGGCCGGGTTCGGCGGCTATGGCGATTTCAGCGGCTTTGGCGGCCTGGACGACATCTTTGAGAGCTTTTTCGGGGGGATGCGCACCGGCGCGGCTGCCCGTCGGGGCCCCGCCCGGGGCGCCGACCTGCGCTACGACCTGACCATCGAGTTCGAAGAGGCGGTCTTTGGCGCCGAAAAAGAGATCGTCGTGCCCCGCCACGAAACCTGTCCCCAGTGCAACGGCAGCGGCGCCGAGCCGGGCACCCAGCCCATCCGCTGCCCCCAGTGTAACGGCACCGGCGAGGTGCGGCGCCAGCAGCAGACCTTCCTGGGCTCCTTTGTCCAGGTGACGACCTGCCCGCGCTGCCAGGGCGAGCGCGAGATCGTGACCACCCCCTGCACCGAGTGTCGAGGCCGCAAGGTCATTGAAGTCGAGCGGCCCATCGTGGTCAAGATCCCGGCCGGCGTGGACGATGGGACCCGCATCCGGCTGGCCGGAGAAGGCGAACCGGGCCAGCGGGGCGGACCGACGGGCAACCTCTACGTCGTCCTTCACGTCAAGCGACACCCACACTTTCGCCGCGAGGGCAACAACATCCTGCTGGAGCTGGGCATCAACGTGACCCAGGCGGCCCTGGGTGACAAGGTGATGGTGCCCACGCTCGACGGCGACGAGGAATTGGCCATCCCGGCCGGCACCCAGACGGGCGAGACCTTTCGCCTGCGGGGCCAGGGCGTGCCCTACCTGCGACGCAGCGGCCGGGGCGACCAGTTGGTCATGGTCCAGGTCATGACGCCTACCAAACTCGACGCCGACCAGAAAAAACTCCTCAAGGAACTGGGCAAGACGCTGGGCCGGGAGGTCGTCCAACAGCCGGAGAAGGGCTTCTTTGAAAAACTCAAAGACGCCTTTGGGATTTAGCCAGAAACAGGCGAGGCCGGCCGGCCTCGCCCGTTTCCTTGTGAGATAGCCTCCGACTGAGCCCAGGACATGGACTGGCTTGAGATCAGCGTCACCACCGACGCCGAGACGGCCGAAGCGGTGGCCGAGCTTTTCAACCGCCACGTGCGGGGCGGCGCCGTCGTCGAGGCACAGGTCGATTCCCTCGAACACGAATTGCCCGCCGCGCCGCCGCCAGAGACCGTCATCGTCCGGGGCTATTTGCCCCTGGACGGTACCGCTCCGGCCACACGCCGCCGCCTCGAAGAGGGTCTGTGGCACCTGTCGCAGATCGCGCCCATCCCCGAGCCCGTGATCCGCCGGGTGGGCGAGACCGACTGGACCCAAACCTGGAAGGAGCACTACCACCGGCTCCGCGTCGGGCGGCGCATCGTCATCGTGCCCGCCTGGGAGGCGTACGCCCCGGGACCCGGCGAGATCGAGGTCCGCCTGGAACCGGGCATGGCCTTTGGCACCGGCCTGCACCCCACCACCCGCCTCTGCCTGGAGGCCCTGGAGGCCCGGCTGGAGGCGGGCTGGGCCGTCCTCGACGTGGGGACCGGCTCAGGCGTGCTGGCCATTGCCGCCGCCAAGCTGGGCGCGGCCTCGGTGTTGGCCCTCGACGCCGACCCGGTGGCCGTGAGCACCGCCAAGGAGAACGTGGCCGCCAACGGCGTGGCCGGGCGGGTCGCCGTGCGCCACGCATCGCTGCCCGGCGGCAACACCGTGCCCCGCCACTTTCTGCCCGAGGATGGCACGCTGGACCTCCTGGCCGGAGGCGAGTTCGACCTGATCCTGGTCAACATCCTGGCCCCCGTCATCGAGGGGATGGCGCCGGCCCTGGCCGCGCGGACGGCCGCCGGGGGCTGGCTCATCGCCGCCGGCCTGATCGAGGACCAGGCGGAGGACGTGCAAGGGGCGCTGCAAGCGCACGGCTTGGCCATCGTCGAGCGGAACCAGGAGAAGGACTGGGTCTCGCTGATTGCACGGAAGAAATCGGATGCGTTTCAAGGTTCGTAGTAGGCGATTCATCGCCGTCAAATCGCGCTGAAGCGCGTATTACGAACGTCTCTCAACTCGTTTGAGACACACTCAAAGGAAAAGGCTCATGCACCGTTTTTTTGTGCCATCCAACCGGATCCAGGGCGACGAGGTGACCCTCACCGGGCCGCAGGCCCACCAGATCACGCGCGTCTTGCGGATGCGGCCGGGCGACGAGATCGTCGTCCTCGACAACTCGGGCTGGGAGATCGGCGTGCGCCTGACCGCTGTGGAAGGCGAGCTCGTGCGGGGCGAGGTGCTGCGGCGGCGCCTGTCTCGGGGCGAGCCGAGGACCAAGATCAGCCTCTACCAGGGGGTGCTCAAGAGCAAGGGCTTTGAGTTCGTGCTGCAGAAATGCACCGAGGTCGGCGTGGTCGAGTTCGTGCCCGTCATCGCCGACCGCTGCGTCGTCTCGGACCTGGGCGCCGTCAATCGCAAACGCGAGCGCTGGGAGACGATCGTCCAGGAGGCGGCCGAGCAGTCGCGCCGGGGACGCAAGCCGGCCCTCCGCTCGGTGGCCCTCTTTCCCCAGGCCTGCGAGCGGGCGCGCCAGGCCGGGGGGCTGTCGCTCATCCCCTGGGAGGAGGAAACGAAACAGGGCCTGCACGACCTCCTGCGCACCCCACCGCCGGGCCGCGAGCAGCATTGGCCACCTTTCAACATCAACCTCTTTGTCGGGCCGGAGGGCGGCTTTACCCCGGAGGAGATTGGCATCGCCCGGCGTTACGGCCTTGCACCGGTGACCCTCGGGCCGAGGATTCTCCGCGCCGAGACGGCCGGCCTGGTCGTCGCGGCGGCCATTCTCTACGAATTGGGCGACATGAGTTAAGATTCAATCACTAGCCCTCCGTGTCGAAGGGCCGGGGGCGGGGCCGGGGTCTGCGCCGGCGCGGTCGTCGCGGCAGCCGGCGGGCCAGCTCTTCGATCCGGTCGAGCTTTTCGAGGACCCGCGCCCAGTTTTCGCTGGCCGGCGGCCCGGACGGTCCGTCCTCCCCCTCGTCGGGCGGAATCGGGGTGCCCTCGGCCAGCCACTGCCACATGCCGTTCAGGTGCCGGTTTTCCGTGCCGGCCAGCCGGCCCAGCTTTTCCAGCACGTCCCCCTTGCCCTTGGGCCAGATGGCCTCCGTGCAACTGCCCGCCGAACAGGGCGAGGTCTTGATCGGGAACGAAATCTTGCCGTCGGCGTCGGTGGCCTTGAGCTCGGCCCGGCCATACCACTCGCCGGCGTCGGCCGGGAGGGCCGGCGCGCCGGGATAGCGGTGGTAAAACTTGACGCCCTCCACCGGCAGGCCATCGGCGTCCACGACCCAGACGTCGAGGGTGGCGGGTCCCTCGTATTCGTGCACCTCGATGAGGCGTCCGTAAGGACTATCTGTTTGCACACCGGTCTCGCCGCGCCGGTAGGTGGCGCCGTGGTTCTCCTGGACCCAGGTCCAGTCGCGGGTCTCGCTGTTCAGGCCGATGACCAGGGGCACGGTGCGGGGCTCGACCTCTTTGGGCGGCACTTCCTGGAGCCGGGTGATGACCGGCTTTTTGCGGCCATATTTCTCGGTGTAGGCCCAGCCGTGCCAGGCGTCGAAGGGCCAGCCTGAGCCGCCCATGTCCTCGTCGGCCAGTAGCCAGGGGCAGATGGCAAAGAAGGGCGAGGGCACGTCGTACATCTGGACCGTCTTCTGGGCGACCATCTTGGGCGTGGTGTGGGGCATGCGGATGTCGGTGTTGGGGCCAGTGCCGGGGCGGTCGCGGGGCACCCAGCCCCCCTCGGTCATGGCCATGGGCACCACGTAGCCAAAGGTCTCCAGGGACCAGTGGGTGATCTTTTCCCAGCCGCGCCAGCAGGTGTCGTCCTGGACGGCGGCCAAGTTGGGCGACTTGAGCTCGGCGCGCCGCTGGTTGATGAGCTCGATGGGCTCCTCCCACCAGGTCCTATCGTCGGCAAAATCGTCCAGCAGGTGGCGGTAGGCGTCCTCGGTCAGTTGGGCGCCGTGGCGGGTCACGGCGTCGTAGGGATAATCGCGGGGCCGATTCTTGCCGTAGTGATGCCCGGTGTAGTAGCCCAGGCCCTGGTCAAAGATCCATTGGCAATCGTAATCTCGGATGCTTTCGAAGGGGTTGAAGGAATAGGACGGGCCATCGGGAAAGCCCACGTACCCCCCGTTGGAGGCGATGTACTGCGCTGCCTGGGACCAGACCTGCATGATGATCTCCCAGGCGTTGTCGGGCACTTCCTTCCGGACCCACTCCCGGTGGTCGAAGGGCTCGTTGCGGATGATCCAAAAGGGCTTGAGGCCATATTGGCCGTAGAGGTCCACGGTCCAATGAAAGGTCTCGTGGTCGGTGAAGGGATGGGGAAAGAGCCGCTGCTCGCGGATGATGGGAATGACGCCGGCGTCGAGGAGCACCTTGAGGGGACTACTCGGCGTGCCGTACTTCTGGCGGACCGAGTCACCTTCGTTCATGAGGACCACCCACGACATGCCCATGCTGACCAGCAAGTCCACCCAGTAGCTGGCCTTGTTCAGCCAATCGCCGTGAAAGCCAAAGGGTTGTAGGTGCACGCCCCGATTGGTGACTCGGCGCCCGCTGACGGTCTCTGGGATCTCTAAATGCTTTCGAGGGATCATGCGCTCCTCCTCTCTCGATCTGGCATACGTGGCCTCAATGGGAATGCATCGGCGCAAGGGACGACAGACCCATTATACCCCAAGATATGGCAAAGAGCAAGCGAGAATGCCCAATTCCTGGAGGGAAACCGGTCTGGGAGGGAAGGATAGTGTGGCCGCCGGACTAATCCCCGGGGCTTGCGACGACCACCCAGGGAAGATAGCAGCGGTGAACGGTGGCCCCGGCCGGCGCGGTGGCCGCCAGCGGCCCATGCAATACCTCTTGGCCCTGGGTATCGACGGCCGCCAACCAGTAGAAGTAGGTCGCACCGGCGACCACGCCCTCGTCCCACCAAGCGTAGACGGCCCCCACCGGCGAGCCCGGCGCCTGGCCAGGAATAAGATCCCCGTTGAGCCTCGTGCGCGGGGCGCCGGCGGCGTCGCTGCGATAGAGGTGGAAGCCCAGGTTGTTCAATTCAGAGCTCGTCTCCCACTCGACGAGGAGGGCTCCACCGTTGGCGGCTGCGGCTTCGAAACGCATGATTTCGACGGCGGTAGGCAGGGGGATCACCAGGTGATGATCCTCCGCCTCGCCGCCCGCCGCCGCCCCGAATGCCACCTCGGCGCCACGCTGAGCCGCCGGCTCGGCTGGATAGAGACGAAAGCGGGCATTGACCGGACGGTTGTCCGTATAGCCGCCATCCGACGGGATCGACACCGAGAGGACGTTGAGCCCCTCGGACACCGTCTGCCCGAGAGGCTGCTCCTGAGCGTCAAAGGCTCCGTCATCGTCCCAGTCGAACCAGGCGGCCAGGTAGCGCCCAGCTGTGCCCCCCTGGACCGTGACGTGGATCGCGACCGTTGCGCCCGGCACCCAGGCATCGCTTGGGTCGAGGGCCACGCCGTCGTCGCTGCCGTCGTCGGCGCCCAGGGCAAAGGTGGTATCCGCGTTCCACTGGTTGCCCAGCCGGAGCGAACCGTCACCCCCGTGCCAGGCCGCGCCGTAGCTGCTGGGGAAATCACTATAGTCGGCCGGCGGGGTCGGCGCGCTGGCACAGATCTCCAGGCCCCAACTCTCCAGCGTGCCCGAGAGGCCGCCGCCGGGGGTGTCGTCGCAGACCCGCAGCGTCCACGTGCCCTGGCTCGCCCGCCCATCGAGGGTGCCCAGGTTGCCTTCCGGCCGGAACCTGCCGCTGAAGGGCGGCGAACCGGCAGTGATGGGCGTGGCTGCTTCGTCGTCAAAGACCGTGTCCACATAGTTGTCACCGCTGCCACCGTTGTCGGTCGAGAGTTCGACCTGCGTCGTGTCGGGGTGCACGAGGTGGATGTCCACCTCCTCGGCCACGGGATGGGTAAGTTGGCCAACGGTCACGTCTACGTCGTCGATATTCAAAGAGGCATCCAGGTAGAGGGTGCTTTCCACACACGATTTGTTGCCGATGACCTTGGGCACGTCGCCGCTGGGATGGGCCGTGCAACTGCCAACCTCGGTGCGGAAGGCCCAGGCCGGCGAGGAACTTGGCCCACAGGGGCTGTTGGCCCAGGCCCGCCAGTAGTAGACCGTGCCGGGC
>CAYLZO010000009.1:0-20518 GCA_964387775.1 uncultured Anaerolineaceae bacterium | reverse complement strand
CGCCAGGGCCGAGCCGGGCGTGTAGCTGGTGCCCGCCAGCCCATCGGCCGAGGCCACGACGTTGGCCAGGCCCGGATCGGTCGCAATTTCGATCCCGTAGCTGGCCGCGTTGGCCGCAGAGGACCAGGTGAAGGTGGGCAGGACCGGCTGGTTGAGGCTTCCGTCTGCGGGTTCGGCCAGGGCAGGCGCGGCCGGCGCCTGCTCGTAGACGTTGAGGGCCACGCTGTCCTGGTGCGTGAGAGCACCAGACGTGCCGACGACGTCAAGCGAATAGCTGCCCGCCGCCGCGCTGCCGGTGCCGCCGAGGGTCAGCACGCTGCTCCCCGGCGCGTTGACCGGGTTGGGCGCAAAGGAGGGGCTGGTCCCCGCCGGCTCGCCGCTCAGGCTCAGGCTGACCGGGTCGCCAAAGTTGTTCACCGCGCCCACAGCCACGTCGTACACGGCGTCGTTTCCGGCACAGACGTCGAGGCTGTCGGGCGTGGCCGCCAGGGTGAAATCGGGCGTGCAGCGGCTGGCCGCCTCCTGCACGGCGGCGAGCGCATCGATCTCGCCCCAGCCGGTGGCCATGTTGGGCACGTTCCCCGGCCCCTCGCCGCCACAGCCGGTGGCATAGGAGATCGGCGCGGCCGTCGTCTCCAGGATCGTCTCGGTTGTCCCGTAATCGCCGGCCAGGCAGGGTGCGGCGTTCCACATCAAGGCCACGAGGCCCGCCACGTGGGGCGCCGCCATCGAGGTCCCGCTCATGGTGCCATAGTCGGTGTCGCTCCCGGCCAGGCTGGAGCGGATGCCGGACCCTGGGGCGACGACCTGCGGCTTGAGTTGCGGATAGCCGCCGGGGTTCAACGCGTCTGGATCGTCGGTGGGGCCCCAAGTGGAATAGCTGGCGTACTGGCCGTCCGACCGCCCCGTCGCGCCGACGGCGGTCACGTTGCCATAGCGGGCCGGATTGCCCACGGTGTTGCAGCCAGGGGGATAGGAGTAGCCACAATTGCTGGAGTTGCCGGCGGCAAAGATAGGATAGATGCCGGCCGCGTGCCAGCTATCCACGGCGCCCTGAAACCAATCGTCGTAGGTCTGGCCGCAGGTCGTCCACGAGTTATTGACCACGTGGGGCCGCCGGTCGGGGTCGGCCAGGTCGGGCTGGCCCGGCGGATAGGGCGCAGCCAGCCACTGGGCACAGGTCAGGAGGGGGGTGCCGGGGCAGTAGCCCGATTCGCAGCCGTCGCACGCGATCCACTGCGCCCCTGGCGCCACGCCGATCTGGTTGCCCGCGCCGTCGTCGCCGAGCATGATGCCCAGCGTGTGGGTCCCGTGGCCCGAATCGTCGGTGGGGACGCTGCTGCCGCCCGCCGCGCCGAGCCAGTTGTAAGCGTGGTCATAGACGCCGCCGCCCAAGTTGCCCCGGTATTGGCCCCGCAGTGCCCGGTGCGTGTAGCGGACGCCGGTGTCGATGTTGGCTACGACCAGACCCTCGCCCCGAAAGCCCAGGGCCCAGACCTGATCGGCCCCCACGTGGGCCAGGTTGTCCTCGACGGCCAGGGGCGTGACGCCGGCCGTCGCTCGCACGTCCAGCGGCTCGATGGCGTGCATGAGCCGGTAGGTGCGCAGGGCGGCGATCTCGGGATAGCCCAACAGGGCGTCAAAGGTCGTCCGGCTGGAGCGCTCGACGACGATGACGTTGTCGATCCAGAAGGGCTGGTAGCTGGCGCTCTGGGCGTCCAGGTGCCTGCGCACGCGGGCTTGCGACCGGGCAGCCACTTCCTGGAGGGCGCTCACGACGAAGCGGCCGCGTTCGTGCCAGCCCATCGTCTGGGCGGCCGAGAGGTCGGCCTGCTCACGGAAATAGATCATGTAACTCGCCGTTTCGTCGGCGTTCAGTTGCTGGACGAGTTCCGGTTCCACCTCGATCTGGGGGCTCGGTTGAACGGCGCTGGCGGGCTGGGCGCCCAGGCTGCCGGCCGAGGGCAACAGGAGGAGTAGGGCCAGGAGCAGACTTGCTGCCTGGGATACGGTGCTTTTGCGTTGAAGCCGCTGTGTTTCCATGGTTCTGCTCCCTCGTCGCCTTCCATGTGTCTCGGTGAAGCTCAACGTTCGACCTGGGCCGATCCTGCCCAGGGCAAAGTGCGTGTGACGTCCCTCTTGTACTACAGTGCTTCACCTAGGAATGTTCCAACGAGGGGGAGGCTATGACAGGGGCGAACCAGATCGGCGGCTCAACGCTCCGGGAAAGCGAGCAAGGTTGCGACCCGACCGGCGATCTGGCGGGCAACCTCCTCCTTTGACAGCTCTGGCAGTTCTTCCACGTCACCGGCAGCGTCCAGGAGGGTGACGCGGTTCGTAGCCGCGCCCATCGCCTGCCGGGCGTCGTTGGCGGCGATGAGGTCCAGGCCCTTGCGCCGCAGCTTGTCTCGGGCGTTCTCGACCAGGTTTTCGGTTTCGGCGGCAAAGCCGACGATGATACATTCGCTGCGCTCAGTACAGGCCTGGCCGGCACGGCGGTGGGCGGCGACCTCGGCCAGGATGTCCGGCGTGCGGACCAGCTTCAGCTCCAGGCTACCCTCCGCCTTTTTTATCTTTTGCTCGGCGGCCGCCGGCGGCCGGTAGTCGGCCACGGCGGCGGCCATGAGCAGGGCGTCGGCGCGGGGCAGGGCATCGAGCACGGCGTCCAGCATCTCGGCCGCCGTCTCGACCGATACGAGCTCGACGCCAAAGGGCAGGGGGCGGTCCATGGTGCTGACCAGCACGACCTCGGCGCCCAAATCGCGGGCGGCCCGGGCCAGGGCGTAGCCCATCCGCCCCGACGAGCGATTGCCGATGAAGCGGATGGGGTCCAGGGGCTCACGGGTGCCGCCGGCGGTGACGATCACCCGCCGGCCAGCCAGCGGACCGCGCCGACCCAGCATCCAGCAGGCGGCGTCGAGGATTTCCTCGGGCTCGGCCATGCGTCCCACGCCGCTGGCCCCCGACGCCAGCCGGCCCTCTCCCGGCCCGACGAGGGCCACGTCCCGCACCTCGCGCAGGCGGTCGACGTTGGCTTGGGTCAGGGGATTGGTCCACATGTGGCTCTCCATGGCCGGGGCGAGGAGGATGGGGGCCTCGGTGGCCAGGGCCGTGGTGGTCAGCATGTTGTCGGCCAGGCCGGCGGCCATCTTGGCGATGGTGTTGGCCGTGGCCGGGGCGACGATCATCAGGTCCGCACGTTTGGCCAGGCTGACGTGGCCGATCTCGGTCTTGGTTCGACTAGGTCCTTCCAGGACACGCTCACCAGAACCGGCCAGCAGGCTGAACATCTCGACCACGACGGGCCGGTGGGTCAAAGCCTGGAAGGTCAGGGGTGCGACGAATTCACGGGCGGCGTCGGTCATGATCACGTCCACGACCGCGCCGGCCTTGACCAGGCTACTGCATAGGGCGGCAACTTTGTAGGCCGCGATCCCGCCACTGACGCCCAGGATGATGGATTTGTCTTGGAGGATCATGGTCGCTCCGTGAGCAGGAGAGCGGGTATCGAGCTATTCCCGATACCTGGTACCTGATTCCTGATTCTCCGCGTTCATCTCCCAGATCAGCCGCAGGCCCTCCAACGTCAGCCAGGGCTCTACGGCCTCGATGACGTCGGTCTCGGCCGCGATGAGGGAGGCCAGCCCCCCGGTGGCGACGACCTGCATGTCGGCCCCCAGCTCGGCCCGAAAGCGAGCCACGATGCCCTCCACCAGCCCGACGTAGCCAAAGAGCAGGCCCGACTGCATGGAATGAACGGTATTCTCGCCAATGATCGCCGGTGGGCGGACCAGGTCAATGCGCGGTAGCTTGGCCGTGCGCTCGAACAGGGCCTCGGCGGCGATGCCGATGCCCGGCGCGATGGCGCCACCGAGATAGTCGCCCTCGGCCGAGATGGCGTCAAAGGTCGTAGCCGTGCCAAAATCCACCACACAGGCCGGCCCGCCCCAGCGCCGATAGACGGCCACGGCGTTGACCAGCCGGTCGGCGCCGACTTCGCTGGGATTGTCGTAGCGGACGTTGACGCCGGTGCGAACGCTCGCGCCGACCACCAGCGCCTTCCGGCCGAAATAGCGTTGGGAGAGCTTCTCAAAGATGCCGGTCAGGGGGGGCACCACGCTGGCGACGATGACGCCGTCCACCGCGGCCGGGTCCCGGCCCGACCGGTCAAAGAGGTCGAGGACGAGCATGGCGTACTCGTCGGCCATCTTTTGGTGGTCGGTGGCGATGCGCCAGTGGGTGGCCAACGTCTCACCCTCGTAGAGGCCCATCAGGACGTTGGTATTGCCGACGTCTATGCAAAAGAGGGACATGGGTTCCTCCGGCTCAGGGCATGGGCGCCAGTCCACCGCCGAAGAGCAGGGGGACCAGCCAGGTGATCAAGATCCAAATCAACAGGATGACGGCGATGATTAGCCACATGCGGCGCCCGGTCCAGGGCGCACCCCTCCGCCGCTTTTCCTTCTTTTCCGGCCTGGGCAACTCCTGGTCGCAGCGCCAGCAGATATCCCGCTCCTCCGGGTTATAGACTCCACAATTGGGGCAATCCATCGTGTCCCTCCCGCCTGGTTTGTCTGCATTATAACCGAAAAGCGGGGGCCTGTCTACCCCCCTGCGGATGGCGACTACGGCTGTTGCAAAGTCGGGGTCATTGCGAGGGAGCGCTAGCGACCGAAGCAATCCCCGGCTACCACACTGGGGATCGCCTCGCTCCGCTCGCGATGACAACGGCTGTCAAGTGACTTTGCAACAGCCCTGCGGATGGCGACGAGGGCCAGAAGAAAAAGCCCCTCTGCCGAGATGATTCGGCAGAGGGGCGCGCGGGGGGTGTTAACGATTATCTGGGAGAAACCGGCCCGTGCTGGGTGCCCGTCCCGGCGGTATCCACGTCTTCCAACAGATAGTAGTATCGCTGCCCGGACCGGACCCGGGTGTCGGTCCACTCGTAGGTTGCGCCCGTCGGGCTGCCGGGCGGCACCTGGCTCGGAATCAGGTTCCGATTGAGCTTGGTCCAGGGGCCATCGGCGCTGGAACCCCGGTAGACGTTAAAGCCCAGGTTATCGACCTCGGAGGCGGTCTCCCAGGTGAGCTTGACGGCGGGCGTGGACCCATCCCGCGTCCTGCTCTCGGTCCACGCGGCGTCAAAGCTGGTGAGGGTCACGGCCGTCGAGCCGCCGCAGATGACGGTCATGCCGACGTCTGTGCTGCCGGCAGTCTGCGACTCGCCATCGTTGAAGGTGTTGGTGTGGACCTTGATGGTATAGTCCCCCTGTTGCAGTGTGAAGGCCGCCTCCCAGCCCTTGGCGTGACCACTGTCGCCGTCGTAGCCCTGATCCACCCAGGCAAAGGAAGTCAGGGTGACCTTGCTGCCGTTGATCCGGACCCAGGCTTCCTCTTGCCCGCCTGCCGTCTCGATGGGCCAATTCCCTGCGCTGAGGACCAGCACGTACATGTTGCTCGTGGGGCAGTCGTAGCGCAGATAGAGCTTGGCCTCCACCGGCTTTCTCGGATTTCCGGCCCGGTACATGTCAGCGAAAAAGTCGTTGTTCAGGTCCCATTCGCTGATGTTTCCGTCCACGGTTGCCGAAGCGTAGGTGGGCTGATTCCCGCCCGTCTGCATGGCCGTGCCTCGAAGCAACTGGCCCGGCCATGAGCTGGGCAAGATCAGGCCAACGGCCAAGAAGGCAACAATGGCGACCGCCAAAACACCGACTACAATCGTAAGAATCCGCCTGTTTGTTGAGCCTCTCATCTTTCCCTCCTTGTTCTATTGGTGAACGATCTTTGGGATTTGCCGTCCTTCGGCTGCCAATCGTCCACGCTTACTACCTGTCCTACAGCGAGAGGGGACGATTTGTTCCCACCAGTTTCACAACTTGGCGCTCAGTCTCCTTGCCAGCGAAAGATGGGCTGGCGGGCGGCGCGCACCTCGTCCAGGCGGCGGACAGGGGCGCTGTGCGGTGCCGCGTGCAGCAGGTCGGGATTGGTCAGCGCCTCGTCGCGGATGGCGCGCAGGGCGTCGGCAAAGGCGTCGAGCGTCTCCTTGCTCTCCGTCTCGGTCGGCTCGATCATGAGCGCCTCGGGCACGATCAGCGGGAAGTAGTTGGTCGGCGGGTGGAAGCCATAGTCGATGAGCCGCTTGGAGATGTCCAGGGCGTGCACGTCGGGCGCCTCGGGCACGATGCCCTTGGCCACGAACTCGTGCATGTGGGTCCGGTCGTGCGAAATCGGCAGCGCGTCCTTGACCTGGCTCTTGAGATAGTTGGCGTTGAGCACGGCCATATCGCTCACCTCGCGCAGGCCCTCGCCGCCCAGCAAACGGATGTAGGCGTAGGCCCGCACCAGCACGCCAAAGTTGCCGTAAAAGCTCTTGACCCGGCCGATGCTCTTGTCGGGCATGGTCAGGTGGAAGCAGACCGATTCTTCGCTCTCGTGATCGCAGTCACAGTCGCACTCGGCCTCGGCGCAGTAGCACAGCTCGACGAGGGGGCCGGGCAGGAAGGGCACCAGAGCAGCGGATACGCCCACCGGGCCGGCGCCCGGTCCGCCGCCGCCGTGGGGTGTGGAGAACGTCTTGTGCAGATTAAAGTGCATCACGTCAAAGCCGAGCTCGCCCGGTTTGGTGATGCCCATGATGGCGTTGAGGTTGGCCCCGTCGCCATAGACCAGGCCGCCGCAGCCGTGGATCAGGTCCAGCACCGCCGGCAACTGTTCCTCGAACAGGCCCAAGGTGTTGGGGTTGGTCAGCATCAGCCCGCAGACCGTCTCGCCGCAGACCGATTTGAGCGCCTCCAGGTCCACGTTGCCCCGCTCGTCCGAGGGCACCTCGACGACCTCCAGGCCGGCCATGTGGGTCGTGGCCGGGTTGGTGCCGTGGGCGCTGTCGGGCACGATGATGCGGTTGCGCTGCGTGTCGCCCCGGTCCAGGTGGTAGGCGCGCATGATGAGCACGCCGGTCAGCTCGCCGTGGGCGCCGGCCGAGGGCTGGAGGCTCACCCCGGCAAAGCCACCGATCTCTTTGAGCATCTCTTGCAGCTCGTACATCAGCAGCAGGTTGCCCTGGACGGTGTGCACGTCTTGGTAGGGATGGGTCTGAGCAAAGCCCGGCAGCCGGGCCGCGGCCTCGTTGACCTTGGGGTTGTACTTCATCGTGCACGAGCCGAGCGGGTAGAAGCCAATGTCCACCGCCCAGTTGAGCTGGCTGAGGCGCACGTAGTGGCGCATCAGGGTTAGCTCGTCCACCTCGGGCAGGTCGGCGGGTTCCTGGCGGAGCAGGCCCGCCGGGGGCAATTCGGCCACCGGCACGTCGAGGGCCGGTAGCGTCGTCGCCATGCGGCCCGCTTTGCTCAATTCGTAGATGATGGGTTCGGCGCCGGCGCAGCGTACGCCAAAATCTGCTTTCATTCTATGTTCTCCTTTTCGGGGTCGGTGACAGACTCACACACCAGCCATGGCCGGAGTCTCTTCTGCACGAGCTGCTGGCACACGCCGCTGGGCAAAGGCTGGAGAACAGGCTTCAATCTTGCGCATAGCCTGTCGATCATAGATCCTCTCCCCGCAATCCGGGCATTCGTAGAATTCGAGTTCCGGAACCGTATAGGCGCGGCCTTGAAACCTGGCCGTCCACTCCTGTTGTACTTTTCTGATCCGCTCGCTGCCGCAAGAGGGGCAGCGCGTAATCCGTACCAGAACGTCGCTCATCGGCAGATGGCCTACATTTCCTGAGCGACCTTGGCCAGGGCTTCGACCAGGGCGTCGATCTCCTCGCGGCGGATCACTTCGGTGACGCAGACCAGCATGTGGTTTTCCATCTGGGGATAGTCGCGGCCCAGGTCGTAGCCGCCCAGGATGCCCCATTCTTCCAGCAGGTAGTCGTTGATCTCGCGCACCGGGGCCGGGCAGCGGACGACAAACTCTTTGAAGAAGGGCTTGTCGCCCACGACCTCGTAGCCGTCCAGCGCGGCGATTTGAGCGGCGGCGTAGTGGGCCTTATGGTAGCAGATCTCGGCCAGCCTGCGCAGGCCCGCCGGCCCCAGGGCGGCCAGGTGCACGGCCATCGCCAGGGCGTTGAGGGCCTGGTTGGTGCAGATGTTGGACGTGGCCCGCTCGCGGCGGATGTGCTGCTCGCGGGTGGACAGCGTCAGCACAAAGCCGCGCTTGCCCTCGGCGTCCACCGTCTGGCCGACGAGGCGGCCGGCCATCTTGCGCACGTCCTTCTCCCGGCAGGCGAAAAAGCCGAGATACGGCCCGCCGTAGTTCAGGCCGTTGCCCAGCGACTGCCCCTCGCCGACGACGATGTCGGCCCCGTACTCGCCCGGCGGCTTGAGCAGCCCCAGGCTGACGGGGTCGGCGACGACGACGAGCAGCGCCTTGACGGCGTGGACCTTGTCGGCCAGTTCAGTCAGACCGGGGCCTGAGCCCGTCGAAGGGTCCTCGATCTGGCCGAAAAAGTTGGGGTTCTGGACGACGAGGCAGGCGGTGTTCTTGTCCAGCAGAGACACAAGATCACCGAGGTCGGCGTCAGGAACTCGCCCTGCGTCCCCTGGGCGCGTGGAAGGGGCGTCGCCGACGATATCGAGCCCCATGCCCTGGGTGTAGGTGCGGACCACGGCCCGGTACTCGGGATGGAGCCCCGGCGAGAGGATGACGCGCTTGCGCCGCCCCCGGCCCGCGTTCAGGGCCATGATGACGGCTTCGGCCGTCGAGGTCGCCCCGTCGTAGTGGGAGGCGTTGGCCACCTCCATGCCGGTCAGGGCGCAGATCATGCTCTGGTACTCAAAGATGCTCTGCAGCGTGCCCTGGCTGATCTCGGGCTGGTAGGGGGTGTAGGCCGTGTAAAACTCGGAGCGGCTGATGACGTGGTCGACGATGCGCGGTACGTAGTGATTGTAGACGCCGGCCCCCAAAAAGCTGGGAAAGTGGCCGACGTCCAGGTTCTCCTCGCTCAGGGCCTGCAACTCGGCCATGAGCTCCATCTCGGACAGCGGCTCGGGCAGGTTCAGCCCTGGAAAACGACAGTCCGCCGGTACGTCGTGGAACAGGTCTTGCACCCGCTCCACGCCGACGGCAGCCAGCATCGCCTCCCGATCCGCTTCTGTGTGCGGAACGTAGGTCATGTGGATCTCCTCGTTGAGTAGTCAGCAATATCTAATATCCAATATCCCTTTCGCACCGATATTGGATATTAGGGCCTAACCCATGAAATCCTGGCACATTGAGCAAGGATCTTGTGGGCAGCATTTCGGCCCTTTGGTTCCGGTTTATCCGGGTTAGGTATTGGCTATTGGCTATTCGTCCAGGTTCTCGACGAACGACTTGTACTGCTCGGCGTTCATCAGGTCGTCCAGTTCGCCGGCGTCGGCAAAGGCGACGCGCACGAACCAGGCTTCGCCGTAGGGGTCCGAGTTGACCAGCTCGGGCGCGTCCTCCAGCTCCTCGTTGATCTCCAGGATCTCGCCGCTGACGGGCATATAGACGTCCGAGGCGGCCTTGACCGACTCGACGACGGCGAACACGTCGTCCTTGTCAAAGGCGTCGCCCACCTCGGGCAGCTCTACGTAGACGACGTCCGACAGCTCCTCTTGGGCGTGATCCGTGATGCCGATCAGGCCCTCGTCGCCCTCGACACGCACCCATTCGTGGTCTTTACTGTATTTGAGGTCGGGTTCGAGTTTCATGTTCCTCCTTTAACCTCCTTTTCAGAATTCTTTGGAAATGTAGGTTACATCCGTTCGACACAGCCGAAATTCAGTGATCCCGGCCTTTTTGGCTAATTCTCTGCTCTAGCTCGGAGCGGCTGATGGCTGGCTGCGACCGCCGTTCGCTGATTAGCTCCCAGAATCTGACATCGCTCCCCAAGTCGAGTTGCTCTTGATCCATTCCTTCAACGCCAACGAGCAATGCCACCGGTTTGCCTTCGCGTGTGAGGACAATCCGCTCGTGTTGAGCTGCATGGATACAGGCGTCCAATACTGCCTGTTCGATACCCACCATTCTCATAGGATTCCCTCTGCGCCATTTTATCATTAAACGTCGAGGCTGACAAACTAGAGCACGCAGCACTCACGGATCTGGCGGACGGTCAACCCAAGATCTTCCGCCACCTGGCGCGCCGGCCGCGAGGGACTGACGACGACGTTGCACCCGGCCCGCACCGCCAGCGGATCGAGTTCGTCGCGGTAGCGGCCCTTGGGCCGCATGCAGCCCAGGTAGAGCGGGATCTCGGGGAAGCGCAGCCGGGCCTCGGCCAGCAGATCGGCCACGGCAGCGACGCTGGGCGGCCGGCGCTCGGCGTAGCGGGTGCCGGGTGTGGGCATGAAGACCAGGATGACCAGCCCGTCGGCGCCCAGGTTTTGCAGCATCTCAAAGGCGGACAACTCGTGGCCCAGCGCGCCGCCCCGCAGGCCGACGGTCACGTGGGGCAGGGTCCGGGCGTGGCGCCGCAACAGGCGATAGGTCTCGACGTAGTCGGCCACGGTGCGTTCCGTGCCGTACACCTCGCGGATCGTCGCGTCGTCGCCCGCGAAATCGAACGAGACGACGTCCACCAGCGGGGCGATGGTCGCCATCTCGGCCTCGGAGACAAAGCCGACGTGCCAGTTCATCTTCCTGGCCTCGCCTCCCTCCGGGCGGTTGCGCCAGGCCCGCACCCGCTCCAGGTGGGCCGTCACCGGCACCCGGCCGGTGGGGTCGCAGCCGCCCGAGATGAGGCAACTCGTCGCGCCGTCGGGCTCGGCGTCCCAGATGGGCCGCATGCCGCCCAGGTAGTGCCCGCCGCAGTGGGCGCAGTCCAGCGCGCACTCCCCGCCCGTCAGGCTCAGCACCGCCGTGTCGAGCGGATACGACCAGGTGATCTCGTCGGGAAAGTTCGCCCGCCGAACGGCCCAGGCGCGGGCCAGTTTCTTGTCCAGGCTCAAATCTAACCTCCAGGATTCAGGTTGCAGGTTGTAGCGGGTTGGCTACAACCTACCACCTACAACCTTCCTTCTCAACGCGGCCTTGATCCGCTGCCACAGCGGCTTGACCGCCTCGGCGTCCTCCTTTTCGATGGGCTGTTGGCTGTAGCGCGCCTCGACGAACGCCTCCGTCAGGCCCGTCAGGTCCGGCTCCAGGTCGGGGAACGTTTCGTCCAGCGCGGCCCGATACTCGTAGGGCGTCTGGCCCGGGCGGCGGGGCTGGCCGGCCTTGTCGGCTCGCCGCTCGGTGGACAGGTAGAAATAGCGCACCAGGTCGCGGGGCGACAATCCGCGCAAGGAAAAGAAACGGGTGAGCCGTCTGGAGAGAGAAGGCTTTTCCTCCCGCTCCGCCCGGCGGCGGGCCAGGCGCTCGCCCACCTCCTGGCGCAGGGCGCCCCAGCCACGCCAGAGTTGGCGCAGCCAGAGCAACAAGCGCTGCCACCACGAGCCGCCCTGGACGGCTTCCCCGTCCAGGGCCAACAAGCCCAGCCGGTCGCGCAGAAAGCGATAGACGGCATAGCCGACGATCGACACGAGCACGATCCAGAACAGGGCCGAGACCAATACCTCCAGCCAGGGGACGCCACCGGCCACCGGCGCAGCCTGCGACGGTGACGGCGGTTCGAGCGTCAGCGGCGGACGCTCGGGCCGCTCCTGGGGCGAGAACAGCGGAGAGAGCAGCAGCGCCAACAGGTAGAACAGAAAGGCAATGACGTAGGTAAAGACCTGCATGACCAGGCTGACGGCGGAAAAGAGCGCCCGCAGGGGGCCCAGCGCATAGCCCGTCGGCAGCAGCAATGCCAGCGACGAGACGCCGACGAAAAAGATCACGGCCCACAGCAGCCAGCGGCGGCCAATCGCCGGCTGGACCTGGATGCCCTGGACCAGCCAGCCGGTGTGGCTGACGCTGAAGCGGGCCTGGCTCAAGAGGGCCACGCCCAGGGCAAAGTAGAGCAGGGTAGGCAAGGCCGGCACATCTCGACCGGGAAGCAGGAAAAAGCTGACCATCGACACGATCAACAAGAGGACCCCACCCCACAAAAAGCTCTCGGCCAGCCAGTTCAGGGCTTCCTCGCGCTCGCGGACGACGGGGGGCTGGGTCAGCCACAGGTAGTATTCGGTCGAGGTCCTGTCCGGCGGGGGCGCGGCCTGGGCCTCCTCCACGTCGAGTTCCATGACCTGCCTCGCGATGCCAAAGGCGCCGGCCCAGAGGGGCACCATGATCGCGCCGGTCAACAGATCCACGTTGTTGACCAGCAGGTCGATCTCGTCGGGCCACATCCGGGCTTCGAACAGGAGTTGGTCAAAGCCGAGCGGGAGGTAGTTGACGAGTTTCATGAGGACCCAGAGAAACACCAACTCGGCCGCCCGGGAGGCCAGGTAGTTGTAACCGGCCACGCGCTGGCTGCGCAATAACCGCTCGGAGAAGATACCTTCGAGGCACACGAAAAAGAGAAAGACCAAAAAGTAGGTCCGGTCCCAGCCGACGAGCATCCACTCCACGAACCCCGTGATGGGCGCGGCCAGGCAAAGCATCATGGCCGCGATGATGACCGGGCGCAGCAGGTTCTCCAGCCACCAGGAGCCGGACGCCGCCGGCCCCGGACTGGCCGTTGCCCGCTCGTTCATCGCCACACGTCCATCTCTTGCTCGGTCCAGACCTGGCGGGCCTCGATGCCGACCTGGTCCGCCCGCCGGGCCGTCTCGGGAAACTCGCGATCGGGCATGGTGGTGACGAGGAGAACGAGCAGTCCCCGGCGGCGGAGGGCCAGGAGCGTATCCAGCAGGCCCTCGACCTCCCGGCTGGTGACGACGACGACGGTGCTGCCCCAGGGCAGGGGCAGGCTCCTGCGGCTCAGAAGCGAGAGGAAGGAGGCCGCTTCCTCCTCAGGTGCCACTTCGATGCGGGCCAGCAGGTCCAGGAGCCGCATCAGGTGTGCGCGCCCCTTGCGCAGCGGCACCGAGGGCATGGCAAGAGGCCCGCCGGCCCCCGCCAAGGACGCGGGACTGCGCAGGGGATCGTGGCCGTTGGTGGCCAGGGCCACGGCCTGCCGCTTCTCGACCAGGTGCACGGCTACCGAGGCGGCGATGACGATGCCTAGTTCAGTAGCCTGCCGCCAATGCCCCAGGCTATAGTCGGCGCGGTCGAGGTTTAGGAAGATGGCCGTCTCCAGGCTGATGGCCGGCTCGTAGCGCCGCACCTGGAGGGCGCCGACGCGGGCGCTCGTCTTCCAGTCCATGCGCCGCAGCGAGTCGCCGGGCCGATAGGGGCGCACGCCCTGGATGCGGGTCGGATCTTCGAACACGCGCTGGCGGCTGGGCAGCGTGCCAAAGGGCGACAGCGACGGAAAGCCCAGGTCGCGAAGAGGGACGATCTTGGGATAGACGACGACGTGGTCCTCCTCGTCCCGTTGGTGCTCGAAGGTCGCCGCGCCCAGCAGGTCGCCGCCGACGCTCACCAGCGGGCCGATGGGGTAGTAGCCCCGGCGGCGGCCATGCAGGCGATAGGTCAGCTTGAGCCGCTCGCGGGGCAGCAGCGAGACCACTTGGCGGTAACTGCCTCCTGGCGTCAGGTCGGCCGGCACCCGGTCGGTCAGGCGCAGCCAGAGCACCGGCAGCCAGCCCCGGTTGCGGACCTCGATCTCGACGTCGAGCCACTGGTCCAGAAAAATCCGCTCGTCGTGAGCGCGGCTGACGGTCACAGACGCCAGGGAGCGGCGCGCCCAGAGCCGGCCCAGGACGTAAATGCCAAAGAGCGCGTAGAGCAGGTAAAAGAACTGGTCAACTTGAGTAAAAAAGGCGACGGCGAGCAGGGCGATGAGAAAGGGCAAAAGGCCGCGCATCTCTCCTCCTGGCCGCCTACTCCAACTCTCCGATGTCCAACGGGGTTTTCTCCAGGAGGTCGCCCAGGACCCGCTCGGCCGTATAGCCGCGCAGGGCGCTCTCGGGCTTGACGATGAGGCGGTGGACCAACGTGGGCACGGCCAGCGCCTTGACGTCGTCGGGGATGACAAAGTCGCGTCCGCGCAGGGTCGCCAGCGCCTGGGCCGCCTTGAACAGGGCCAGGCTGCCGCGCGGGCTGGCGCCCAGCGCCAGGTCACCGTGCGCGCGGGTGGCGTGGACCAACCGCAAGACGTAATCGCGCACCGTGTCGTCCACGTGCACGTCCCAGACCGCCGGTTGCAGGCCGAGCACGCGGGCGCCATCCACCACCTGCTCGATCTGGGTGATGGGGTGCTCGCGGCGCAGGTTGAGCAGGATCTGGTCCTCTTCTTGCAGGGACGGATAGCCCACCGAAAGCTTGAGCAGGAAGCGGTCGAGCTGGGCTTCGGGCAAGGGGAAGGTGCCCTCGTACTCGATGGGGTTCTGGGTGGCGAGCACCAGGAAGGGCCGCTTGAGCTGGCGGGTCACGCCGTCCACGGTGACCTGGCCCTCGCCCATCGCTTCCAGCAGGGCGCTCTGGGTGCGGGGTGTGGCCCGGTTGATCTCGTCGGCCAGGAGCACGTGGGAAAAGGCCGGTCCGGGCCGGAACTCGAACTCGTCGCGCTTCTGGTTAAAGACCGACACGCCGGTGATGTCGTTGGGCAGCAGGTCCGGCGTGCATTGTAGCCGCTTAAACGACAGGCCCAGCGAGATGGCCACAGCCCGGGCCAGCATCGTCTTGCCCGTGCCCGGCACGTCCTCGATGAGCACGTGGCCCTCACACAGCAGGGCGACCATGACCAGTTCGATGGCCGGCCGCTTACCGACGATGACACGCTCCACGTTGTCGATCACGGTTCGGGCAAAGCCCTGGACCTCTTCTGGATTCATCGACCCCCTCCCCAACAAAGTGGGATCATTGTACCCCACCTGGGGGGGACTGTCAACCCGCAGATCAGGTGCCCGGAGAGCAATGCGGCGGGGCCTGAGTAAACGCCTTCGAAGCTGTCCCCATCTTGCCAAAACTGCCCGATCCCGCTATAATGCTGGCAACACAGCAGCCAGCAAAGTAGGCAGCAAAGCAGCCTGTGTCTTGTCCTACAAAGGAGTCCCATGAAGAAACGTCTGATTGTTCTGGCCGTTATTGTGGTCGCGTGGGGCATCGTCGCCCTTTTCCTCACCCAATTCGGGTTGGCCCGGTTGGAGCGGCAAGCCCGCGTCTCCGCTACGGCCACGCGCACGCCCCAGCCGACCTTTACCGCCACGCCGACGGGGACCCAGACCCCGATACCCTCGCCCACGCCGACGCCGACCGACACCCCGTCGCCGACCCTGACTCCCTCCATCACGCCCACCTCGCCGCCGACCGACACGCCCACGGCCACCCCCATACCAACCAAGAAGCCAACGGCCAAGCCCAAGCCAACCAATACGCCCAAGCCGACCAATACCCCGGCGCCGCCTTTCACCGGGACCATCGTCCGCGGCTATCCCCACTGCGGCGGCTACGCCGGGGTGACCGGCCAGGTGCTGCACGCCAACGGCGCACCCTACCCCAACGTGGCCGTCGGCGTGTGGTCCAACGACTGGGGCGGCCGGGTGCGGATCTCTGAGGCAGATGGGAAATTCGAGGTGCCCTTGAGCGACCTGCCGCCCGGCCACTACTTTGTCGCCGTCGTCAACTGGGAATCGTGCACGCAGCAGGGCGGCGAAGCCGTGGCCACGACCTGCCAGCGACTCTCCAATCCGATTGAAGTGACCGTCACCGAGTTCTGTGACGTCAACCGGGTGACCGAAATCGAGTTCAGGGGACCTTAATTCGACATAAATCTGGGCTATTCTGGAACTCACGGCGGAGACACAGAGATTCACGCAGAAGCGGGCCGCTCCCCTGCGTGAATCTTTTTTTCACAATACCGCAAGAGTTGCTATCGTCTGCTCGCGCTGGACCCGCCGTCCCGGCATCGGGGACAGTCCAGCGCCCAGGTGCTCACAAAGGTCACAGAAGTCCTCAATTCTGCAAAGACGCGGACTGTGGTCCGCGTTGAGCAAGAGACAAGATAGCAAGTTTTGCTCCATTGCCTTTTTTCTTCTTGGAACCAGAGCCGCATACCGGGCGTTGTAGATCTGATCCTTGGCTAAAGCCGACGTCCACGAGGAGACGCATCATGCGCAAAGTCTCGATTCTTCTCTTGATACTGGCCAGCTTGCTGACCGGCTGCGCCGAGACGCCGGCGCCGGCCGCAACCCTGGCGCCGACCGAGCCGGCTACAACCCCGGTCGCGACCGACACCCCGCTTCCCCCTGCCACACCCGGCGCGGCTGCCGCGGCGGAGCCCACGCCCCTGCCCAGCACCCCTTCGCCGACCGCGCTCGCCTCGACCGATAGCCTGCCCACTACCGACGCGTCGCCCTGGCCCCACTTTCTCCGCGAGTTGGACTTTGGGATCGAGGCCGGCAACTCCTACGGCCCGCGCGACCTGGCCGTCCATCCCGGCCTGGGCCGGCTCTATGCCCGCACCCACGCCCAGGGCCTCAAAGCCCCGGGCCTGGTAACCGCGCTCGACCTGGCGAGCGGCCAGGTGCTGGCCACCGCCGAGACCGGCCCCGACAGCTACAGCGAGGGCAACCTGACCGTGGACCCCATCCGCGACCGCGTCTACGCCCTGAACCCCGGCGACACCACGTGCTCGGTGCTCGACGCCGAGACCCTGGAGGTGACCACCCTCCTCGATGGCGTGGCCCAGGTGGCCCTCGACGCCGAGGGCAGTCGTCTCTACGCCGCAGGCCGGGGCAGCCTCTACGCCCTCGACGCCGAGACCTACGACACCCTGCACCAAATGAGCCTCGACTACACCGAAACCCCCGAGTTCCTGGCCCTGGCCGCCGTCCCGGAGCGGGGGCGCATCTACGTAGCCTACCGCGATCGCGACGGCTACGGCCTGGGCTACCACCACGCCGGGACGCTGGAGGCCCTGGCCACGACCCGTCTGCCCGGCCGGCCCGACGACCTCGTGCCCGATCCCGCCCGCGAGCGGGTCTACGTCACGCTGGACGACGGCGAGCAGAGCCTCCTCTGGACGCTGGACGGCACCATGCAGCGGCTCGACGAGTGGGTCCTGGGCGAGTGGACGCAGGACGTCACCCTGGCCCTCGACGCCGCCGGCGACCGTCTCTTTCTGGCCCGCGACACCTACAACGACTATGGCCTCACCATCCTCGACCTGGCGAGCGGCCAGCAGGTGGGCGACGTTCCCCTGGACCGGGCGCCGAACGCCCTGATCTGGTCCGCTGAAACCGGCCAGGCACTTGTCAGCCACACCTACGCCCACGAGATCGCCGTGGTGGACGTGGCGGCAGGAAAAGTGGATGACCTTTTTCCCACGGCCCTGAACCTGGTGGACGTGGCCGTGGACCCCGAGCGCGGCTACCTGCTCGTCACCGACAGCGGCGGGCGCCTGCACGTGCTCGACGGCGAGGAGGGCGAGGAACTGGCACGCCTGCCCGGCGGCGGCCACATCGCCGTGGATAGCCGCCACGGACGAATTTACACCGGCGGCCAGGGCGCCGGCCGCGTGCGCATTTTCGACGGCGACGCCCTGGAGCAGACGGGCCAAATCCGGACCGGGGCCCGGCCGGTGGCCGACGCCTACCACGGCGACCTGCTTCTGGCCGGCGGCGGCATCTTTATCACGAGCCTGGAAACTATGACGATCACGGGCGTCATCTCGGATACGCTGCCCCAGAACCCCGGCTTTTCGCCCAACCCGCGGGCCATTGACGCCGTGGTCGATCCCGGCAGCGGGCGCATCTTTGCCCTCATCAACAACGGCGTGCCCGGCTCCAACAACGGCAACTACCTCTACGTCTACGAGCCCGAGACCCACCGGCGGGTCTTTACCGATACAGAGCGCAGCCCGATCTACCTCGACGTGGACCCGACCACGGGCCGGGCCTACGTCTCGCGCACCCACCTGGCCGGGCGCTCCACCAGCCTCTACAGCCCGGAGCAGGGCGGCCAGTACCTCGCCCGCCTCGACGCCGCCTTTGGCGCCCTGCGGGTGGACCCGGCCCTGGGCTACGTCTATCTCAGCCCGGGTTCCGGCGACCGGGAGTCCGGCTACCTGCTCGTCCTCGACGCGGCCAACCTCGACGTCCTGGGCAGCGTGCCCATCCCCGGCGGCTACACCCTGCGCGCCCTGGACCCCCAGCGCCACCTGCTCTACCTGGGCACCCACGGGGGCCAGGTGCAGATCTGGTCGGCCACGGGCGGCGAACGGCCCGGCCCGGCCGAGCCGACGGCCACCGATCTGCCGGTGGAGGACGTCGGCCAATTCAGCCTGTCGCCCGGCGGCGACACCCTCTTTGCCACGGACCGCCAGGTAAGCGGCCTCTACCGCAGCGACGACAACGGCGCCTCGTGGCAGTACCTCGGCGCGGGGCTGCCCCGGCGCGGCGTGCAAGAGATCGTCGTCTCGCCTGACTTTGCTCAAGATCGAACCCTCTTCGCCGTGCTGATGGCCACCGACGAGGGGCTGGGCATCTGGAAGACGGACGATGGGGGCCGCACTTGGCGCATGGCCAACCAGGGCCTGAGCGACCTGGCCGTCAGTGACCTGGCCATTTCGCCCGCTTTCGGCCAGGACGGCACCCTCTTTGCCCTGACGCGCAAACAGGGGCTCTTCCGCTCGACGGACACCCTGACGGGTCCAGGCCGGGGCGAGACCTGGCAGCGGCTCGCCGAGCGTTATCTCGCCCCTGCCAGCTACCGGTCGCCGGGGCGCCTGGTCACCATCTCGCCGACCTTTGACCGCGACGGGACCGTGCTGGTCAGCCACGAGGGGCTGCATCGTTCCACCGACGGCGGCGAGACGTGGGCCACGGTCTTTGCCGAGAGCGCCGAGTCGCTGGCCCTCTCGCCCGACTTTGCTGCCGACGGCACCCTCTTTGCCTGGTTCGGCAACGCCGGCCTGCTCCGCTCCACCGACCGCGGCGAGACGTGGGAGGCGGCCAGCACCGGGCTGACCACGACCGACTATGGCACGGCCCGCATCCTCGTCGCCCCCGATTTCGACACGAGCCGCCTCGTCTACCTCATCTGGACGCCCAGCGCGCCCGAGGCCCCGGTCCAGATCTTTCGCTCGCCCGACGCAGGCGATCGCTGGCAGCAACTGGCCGGCCAGCCCCCCAGTGGGATCGCGCCCCTGACGCTGAGCCCCGACGGCCGCGCCTTCCTGACCCTGGACGAGGCGGGGCGTCTGGCTCGCTGGCCGCTGGCGGACCTGGGCTGGGAGGCCCCTGGCGAGCCCGCCATCGGCCAGATCACGGTCAACCGCCTGGTGCTTTCGCCCAGTTTCGGCACGACGCGCCCGGCCACCGGCGCCCCGGATCGGAGGATGCTGGCCACCAGCGAGGGCGCCGGCATCCTGCTCTCTGACGACGGCGGCCTGACCTGGGCCGACACCGGCTTTCCCCTGCGCGTGGCCTTTGGCGATGCCCTGCAACCAGTTTTTGTGACGCGCGAGACGGTGCTGGCCGGCACCCGGCTGGGGCTCTATCGTTTCGACGAGGAGGGCTGGCGCCCGGTGGGCGGCGGACTGCCCCAGCGCGTCGGGGTTCGCGGCCCCGAGGTGGGCGCCGACGGCTCGCTGCGGGTCCTGGTCGGCGGCGAGAGGGAAGGCGATCCGCAGCGCGTCTTTCTCTCCACCGATTCGGGCCAGACGTGGTCCCAGCCGATCCCGCCCCTGCCCTACGAGGCCGTGCTCGAGGACCTGCGCTTCTCCTCGGCCTTTGGCACGGATCACACCGCCTTTCTCGCCCCGGCCTGGCAGACGCCGCTGCGTTGCGTGGCCGGGGGCGCCTGGGAGGAAATCGACTTGCCCGGCGATGGGACCCTCTCGGTGCTCGAGATCTCGCCGGCCTTTGATTCGGCCCAATCCACACCGGACGAGCGGGAGTCGCTCCTGCTCGCCCGCTTGCAGGACAACAGCCTGTGGCGCTCGACCGACGGCTCGACTAAGCTCGCCAAGGTCCCGGGGGAGACGTGGACCGACGCCAGCGGGCCCTGGGGTGACGAGGCGCCCATGGGCGTCCAGATCGGCGCAGGTTACGTCCTGCACGCCGTCACTTTCTCACCGGTCTACGGATCAGATGGCGTGATTCTGACCCGGGCCGGCAACGCCCTCTACCGCTCGACCGACGCGGGGGCGACGTGGACCGAGAAAGTGGACCTGGGCGTCGGGTTCGCCCAGGTAATCTTTTCGCCCGAATATGGCCGCGACGGCGAATTGTACCTGCTGGCCGGTTCGACCCTCCATCGCTCGACGGACCGGGGCGCCGGTTGGCAGACCTTGCCCCCGGCGTCCTGGGGCGCCTTCGACGAGATCCGCTTGCGCCTCTCCCCCGCTTTTGCCCAGGACCGGACGATGGTCGCCTGGACCCTGTCCGGCGCCGTTTACCAGTCCTTCGACGGCGGCCAGTCATGGCAGGATGCGCGAGAGGGCCTGCCGGGGGTCAGCATCCGGGAGGTCCGTTTCTCGCCGGCCTACGCCGACGACGGCCTGCTCTACCTGGTGCCCAACGCCGAGGGACTCTACAAACGGGCCGGGGTCACGCCCTGGCGGCCCATCACCGCCAGTTTG
>CAYLZO010000008.1:0-47729 GCA_964387775.1 uncultured Anaerolineaceae bacterium | reverse complement strand
TCGGCACGTAGGCGTGCCTCACTCCTCGAAAATCGGAGCCACTCAGTTTATATTTTCAACAAGGTATCGACCAGTTCACCAATCGCTTGATCTGGCGTTCGCTCCGGATCATTCAAGCATTCAAAGGCCGAGTGCCGCACGAGCTGCAACCCTGTTCGATAGCTGGCCGAACGTATGGCCATGATCTGCTGCAGCACGTCTTTGCAATTTCGCTGCTCCTCGATCATGCGCTGCACGCCGCGCACCTGTCCTTCGATGCGCCGCAATCGGTTTAGTAAATCTCGCTCCACCTCTGGTGGATACTCGTGGTACATGCCGGCCTCCATCGACTTGCCAATACACCATACCCCTATAGTGTATGTTCCGAGGGAAAGAATAGCACAGCGAGGTCAAAGATGGGTCTTAGATTCGTTCGAGGAAGGTCAAAACAACAGTACTCACCATCATATCAGCGCCACGAACCTACGATTTATTGATTCTCAACGATGCGTGTATAATACTCAGAGAAGCGATAGACCGAGTTAGGGGTAAGGGCAGATGGGAGCAAAAGTAAAGGTCACAGATTTCAGCAAGATAAACGAGTCGGGTGAGTCTGTGGCGTTGGTATACTTTGAAGATCTGCAGGGAACCGTCCACATTTACCGAGACGGAACTGTCGTGCTCTCTTCGCCGGCTGGAACGACAGTGACTTCCCTCAGCCGGCTGGATGATCGAGCTTGGCGACGGGAACATTTTCTGAGTCTGCTGGCTCAAATGGGTGCCTCGGACGAGGAGCTAAACAGTGCGGCGCAGATGATCTCATCTAGAGAAGAGGCACTATCCCGCCTGGGCTTCTCGGCAGCAGTTGAGCGGGTAGCGGAGGAATCAGTTTCGCATTTCAAGGCCTGGTGCAAAGAACGGGATCTGGATTACGAGACAATGACCGAAGAAGACATAGATCATCTTTTGGAAGAGGCATTGTCCGAGCTACGCGAAGAATGATCAAATCCGTCAACGATTTGTGCGGAAGCAGGCGTTTCTAGCGATGCTCGAAGAGGAGAAAGCAGCAGAATAGCGCACTGCTCCACAGATGCTACGGGGCGCCCCATGAATAACAAGAGGGCCAGACGGAGGCTTCTCCATCTGGCCCTCGTTGATTAGCGAGCAGCGACGGACTCTCGACTGCCGGCGCTTTCTTCACCGCACCGTTAGCCGTGCTACTTCTCCTTGTCCGCCAGCGCTACGTGGGCCGCGGCCAGCCGCGCAATGGGCACGCGGAACGGCGAGCAGCTCACGTAGTTGAGGCCAATCTTGTGGCAGAAGTGCACCGACTTCGGATCGCCGCCGTGCTCGCCACAGATGCCGATTTCCATATTGGGGCGGGTCTTACGGCCATCCGCTACCGCGATCTGCATCAGCTTGCCCACGCCGGCCTCATCGATGCTGGCAAAGGGGTTCTCCGTCAGGATACCCTTCTCCTGATACTCGACCAGGAAGCCGGCCTCGGCATCGTCACGCGAGATACCAAACGTCGTCTGCGTCAAGTCGTTGGTGCCGAAGGAGAAGAATTCCGCGTATTCGGCTACCTCACCGGCGGTTAGAGCAGCGCGCGGAATCTCGATCATGGTGCCAAACTTGTAGTCGACGTCGATCCCCTTCTCTTCCATGACCTGCTTCGCCACACGCTCCAACGCATTGCGCTGTTCCTTCAACTCGTTGACGTGAGACGTCAGCGGGATCATGACCTCGGGGTGAACGTCAACGCCTTCCGCAGCCACGTTGCAGGCCGCCTCGAAGATGGCGCGCACCTGCATCTCGGTCACCTCGGGCATGTGGATGCCCAGACGCACACCGCGCAGACCCAGCATGGGGTTCGCTTCGCGCAGCCGGTTCACGGCGCGCAGCATTTTCTCCTTCTCCGCCAAATCCGCCTCATCCTCAGATGAAAACTCGCCCAACTCCTTGCGAGTCTGGAGCCTGGTGACATCGGTGAGCAGCTCCTCGTGACTGGGCAAGAACTCGTGCAACGGCGGGTCAATCAGGCGGATGATGACCGGCAGACCGTCCATCACGCGGAACAGGCCGGCAAAATCTTCCCGTTGGAAGGGCAACAGTTTGTCCAACGCCGCCTTACGTTCCTCGGCACTGTCGGTCAGGATCATCTGCTGGACGTGGGGCATGCGCTCTGGCTCGAAGAACATGTGCTCCGTTCGCGTCAGGCCAATGCCCTCGGCACCGTAGTTGCGGGCACGCTGCGCATCGCGTGGATAGTCAGCGTTGGCCCAGACACCGATCTGGCGGAATTCGTCGGCCCACCCCAGGATCTTCAACAGGTTCGGATCGTCGATGTCGGGTACCAGCGTTTCCAGCTTGCCGGCATACAGCTCACCGTCGGTACCGTCGATGGAAACCCAGTCGCCTTCCTTGAACACCCGACCATCGACCGTCATCTGGCGATTTTCAAGATCGAGATCGAGGGCCGAGACACCGACTACGGCCGGCTTGCCGAACTGGCGCGCCACCAAGGCCGCGTGGCTGGTCCGTCCGCCCTTTTCCGTCAAAATGCCCTTCGCCGCCAACATACCGTGGACATCGTCAGGCTTCGTCTCGGGGCGCACCATGATGACGTCGCGGCCGTCGTCCTTGGCCCACTTCTCGGCTATGTCAGCGTCGAAGGCAACGACGCCGACGGCTGCACCAGGCGAGACGTTGAGGCCGGTGGCCAGTAGCTCGCCAGTTTCCTTCGCCTTCTGCTTCGTCTCCACAGCGAACTGTGGGTGCAGGAAGAAATCGACCTGATCGGGCGTGATACGGCTCAGAGCCTCCTCGGGAGAGATAACGCCCTCTTCCACAAAGTCGGCTGCGATTTTCACCGCTGCCTGGGCCGTGCGCTTGCTGTCGCGAGTCTGGAGCATCCAGAGCTTGCCGTTCTCGATGGTGAACTCGACGTCCTGAACCTCGCGGTAGTGTTCCTCCAGACGCTCACAGATCCCCTTCAGCTCTTCCCAGGCCTGCGGCAAGTCATTCTTGAGCTGGGAGATGTCCTTGGTCTGGCGGATGCCGGCTACCACATCCTCGCCCTGGGCGTTCAGCAGATAGTCGCCCTCGATCTCCTTGGCGCCAGTGGAGATGTTGCGCGTCGTGGCGACGCCGGTTCCAGAGTTCCAGCCCATGTTGCCGAAGACCATCGTTTGGACGTTGACGCCGGTGCCCAGATCGTGGGAGATACCGGCAGCATTTCGGTAGTCCACTGCGCGCTTGACGTTCCAGGATCCGAAGACGGCCTCGATGGCCAGGCGAAGCTGCTCGTACGGATCTTCGGGGAAGGGGTCGCCGGTATGCTCCGCGTAGATCTTCTTGAACTCGTCGGTGACCTTCATCCAGTCCTCGGCTTCGAGCTCGGCATCTACCTCGACGCCCTTCCGCTCGCGCGCCTCGGTGATCACTTCCTCGAAGGCCTCGTCCGACATCCCCATGACGACGACGCCGTACATCTGAACGAGCCGGCGATACGAGTCGTAGACGAACCGCGCATCGTCGGTCAGCTCGATCATGCCTTTGGCCGTCTCATCGTTGAGGCCGATGTTCAACACCGTATCCATCATGCCAGGCATGGAGAACTTGGCACCGGACCGGCTGGAGACGAGCAAGGGATTCTCGGGATCGCCGAACGTCTTACCGGTCTTTTCCTCGACGTCCTTCATCGATTCGAGGACCTGCTCCCACATACCCTCGGGGAACTGCTCGCCGGCTTCCAAGAAAGCGAGGCAGGCTTCCGTCGTGGCGGTGAAGCCAGGCGGCACAGGCACACCCAAACTCGTCATGTCACCGAGATTGGCCCCCTTCCCGCCGAGAAGCCCGCGTACACCATCCCAGTCGCCGGCATACTCTTCAGCTTCGTCAACCTCGTCGAACAAGTAGACCCACTTCTTCGTCATCTGTGATTCATACCTCCTAGTCATGATATGGCAAAGGCGCGCGAGAGCTGCAAGGGTTGAACATCAAAGATCGGATACCTCACCCGAGCCATCCGGCCTTCGATTCACTGTTGAAAAGTCAACCCCATAGCACCCGAGCGCCTTCGCTTGGAATGCTGACAGAAATTACCATCTTATAGAATAATACAATGAAGTCATAATCTGGTCCAAGTCGGGTCAAAGATCAGTGACCAGTATACAGTGATCAGTAAACAGTGATCAGTAAACAGTCACCCGTCACTCACCACTGATAACTGTTTCACTGTCCCGTTTATACGTAACAGCGCTATACAGCAAGACGCCAATCTGTTCCCACGGACGGAAAAACCACGGACATTCTCTTTTTCTCTGTTTCTTGTCCGTGTTCCTTTCTGTCCATGGGGGCATTTCTGGCCATCTGCTCGCCATCCATGGTCAATCTTGTGATGACTTGTTACGTATGAGTTTGCTGTTCACTTTTTACTGTTCACTGGATACTGTTGACTAGTCACTGGCACTTCGGAAGTGACTGGTGATGGGCAGCCGGCGGTCGCGGCCGAAAGCACGCTCCGTAATCTTGACACCGGGGGGAGCCTGCCGGCGCTTGTACTCGCTGCGGTCCACCATGTTGATCACCTCCGCTACCACGTCCAAGTCGAAACCCTGGGCCACAATCTCGCGGAAGGATCGATCCTCCTCCACATAGGCCTGGAGAATGGGATCGAGGATCTCATAGGGCGGAAGCGCGTCCTGGTCCGTCTGATCCTCGCGCAATTCGGCGCTGGGCGCGCGCTCCAACACGCGTTCCGGAATGACGTACTCCCGTCGGTTGCGGAGTCGCGCTAACTCGTAGACGACCGTCTTGGGCACGTCCTTGATCACCGCGAAACCGCCGGCCATGTCGCCGTACAGCGTCGCGTAGCCGACGCTCATCTCGCTCTTGTTGCCCGTGGTCAGCACCAACCAGCCGAACTTGTTGGACAGGGCCATCAGGACGTTGCCCCGGATGCGGGCCTGGATGTTCTCCTCGGTCACGTCCGGTTCCGTGCCTGCCAGGGGCTCGGCCAGCATGTCCAGGTAGGCCTGGAACGTGTCGTCGATGGGAATCGTCAGGAAATCGAGGCCCAGGTTCTCGGCCAGTTCCGTCGCGTCCTCGCGGCTGGCGTCCGACGAGTAGCGCGAAGGCATGAACACGCCGGTCACGTTCTGCGGGCCGAGGGCCTCGGCGGCGAGGCAGGCCGTCAGCGCCGAGTCGATGCCGCCCGACAGGCCGATGACGGCCTTCTGAAAGCCGTTTTTGTGCGCATAGTCGCGGGTGCCCAGCACCAGAGCGGCGTACATCCCGGGCGCCGGATCGAGGTAGGCGGGCAGTTGCTCCTCCAGCGAGGGGCGCTCCCGGGGCGCGGCCGGGGGCGCCAGCGTCACGCGGGCCACCGCTTCCTGAGGCTGGCGGAAGCGCTCCTTGCGCCGCCGGGGATCGTGCAACTGCTGGCGAAAGACGTCGCCCAGATTCAGGTCGGCGACGACCAGGTCCTCTTCGAAGGACCTGGCCCGGGCCACAACCTGCCCCCCGGGATCGCAGATCAGGCTGCCGCCGTCAAAGACCAGCTCGTCCTGCCCGCCGACGAGATTACAAAAGGCGACGTAGGACACGTTGTCGGCGGCACGGGTGGCCAGCATCCGCTCCCGGTCGGGGCCTTTGCCCACAGAGTAGGGCGAGGCCGAGATGGTCACGACGACCTGGGCGCCGGCCAGCGCCTGGGCCTTGGCCGGACCGCCCGGATGCCAGATGTCCTCGCAGACGTTCACGCCGACCATCGCCTCGCCCAGCGAGACCACCAGGGGGCACTCCCCCGCCCGAAAGTATCGATCCTCGTCAAAGACGGCATAGTTGGGCAAATAACTCTTGTGATAGACCGCTGCAACCTGCCCCTCGTGGAGCACGGCGGCGGCATTGTAGAGGTCATCGGCCCGGTCCACGAACCCGACGATGGCCGTGATGCCGCGGACTTTTTCGGCGAGGCGGGCCAGGACGCGCCGGTTGGCGGCCACAAAGCTGGGCTTGAGCAGAAGGTCTTCGGGCGGGTAGCCGGGAATGGTCAGTTCGGGAAAGGCCACCAGCCCGGCGCCCAGTTCCCGGGCCCGGGCCACAGAATCCAGGATTTTTCGTTCGTTGCCGTCCAGATCGCCCACCGTGGTGTTGATCTGGGCCAGGGCGATGCGCAGGGTCGTCATGGCTCCTCCTCCTTCTCTCCGTTGTCGCCGTTATTCTAGCACGCTTTAAGGGCCGGGTCAATTGAACCACACCGGTCTACGAACTACCTCGCTATGGTTTGTGGTTGGAGCGCAAGTCATCCTTCGACATGGCGGCCCGGAGGCCGCACATCAGGGTGATTTCTCGCTGATGGCGAAACGGGCAAGTTATTTAAAGGTCATGCTATGTTGCCATTTCCCCGAAGGCATGATACAATGGGCTCGATCGCAACCTAGTGAAGGAGGCTAGAAATGGATAGAGCCCAACCAACGTTGGACGAATGGCGCCGCCTCTACGAAGCAGCCGCAAAACTGAAGGAAGAAGCCCCCTGGGAGTGGATGTTTGAGGACGAGATCTTTGGGGTGCGTAACCCCGAGACCGGCCAGATCGGCTACGTGAGCATCATGGGCGCCAACGGCGAGCACCTGGCCCTGGCCGTCTATTTGGGCTCCAAGGGCCTGGACGGTTTCTGGCGGCTCTCGCGCGGCGAGGGGATGGAGGATCCCGGTTTCCTGCTCGAAGTCCCCCAGTTGCAGATCTCCTTCGAGGACCGGGAGATGGTAGACAAGGAGGACCGGGCGGTCATGAAGGCCCTGGACCTCAGGTTCCGGGGGCGGCAGGCCTGGCCCCTCTTTCGCAGCTACCGGCCCGGCTGCGCGCCCTGGTTCCTCACCGCGGAAGAGGCCCGCTTCTTGGCGAGGGTCACCGAGCAAGCCCTGGACGTGATCGCCCGCCTCGGAGAGGACCCCGACCTGCTGGAACCGCCCGAGGATGACGACGAGTACCTGGTGCGGGTCCAGACGGAGGCGGGCTGGCAGGACGAGTGGCTCAGCCCGGAATCCGTGCCCGTGCGCCCGCCGCCGGCCGTAGACATCGAGCGCCTGACCCAGATGCGCAAAGAGCTGCCGCGCCAGTCCTTTACCCTGGAGGCCGAACTCTTTACCCTGCCCTCCTTCATCAAGGACGAGGAGGACGAGCGACCCTACCTGCCCTACAGCCTCATGATCGTGGAGGCCGAGTCGGGCCTGATCCTGGCCATGGAGCTGATGGTGGCCAAACCTTCCCTCGACGCGGTGTGGGAACAAGCCGCAGCCAAGCTCCTCGATACGTTGAGCCAGATGGGCGCCTTGCCAAAGCGGATCGCCGTCCGCAGCGAGCGCCTGCAAAATATCCTGATCCCCATCGCCGCCGGGCTGGGCAGTCAGCTCCAGATTTCGCCCCGGCTGCCGGCCCTCGACGAAGCCCGGACGGCGATGGAAATGTGGATGCATTAGAGAAAGGACAGGGGACATCACAAATGCGCAGAATATCCGGATCATCTTTTCAGCGGGCAAGCTTGCGCGGCCAACTTCGCAAAGCCAGCAAGTGGCCGCTGAAGGAATGCCTGGTGAGCAAAGAATGGCGAGACACCACAAAGATCGTCCAAATCCTAATATCCCGGCGGGGACCCCGGGGCCAGGACGCCGTAGGCACGTTCCTGGTGGACCTGGGTTGCCTGGGCGTCAAGAATGCCTCCGGCTACATATTCACCTCACGCCGTGACTACAAGGAACTGCGCAATGGCATGGCCCGCCAGCAAGAATTGGTCCCCGCCGACCTGGACCTGGCGGCCAAGATCATCCGCGAAGCCGTGGCCTACGCCGACTCGCTGGGCTTTGAGCCCCATCCTGATTTTGAACTGGCCAAGTTGATCCTGGGGGATGCTGATCCTGACGCCTGCAACGAAGAGATTCCTCTGGGCAAAGACGGCAAACCCTTCTACTTCTCTGGACCCTACGACAACGTGGACGCGATCATGAAAAAGCTGGAGCGGGCCGTCGGGCCGGGCAACTTTGAGTTCACAATCCACCTCGGCGACCCGCCCCCCGACTTTTTCGGCTGATCCATGCCCCCGAGCGACCGGGAGCGCTGGAATCGCAAATACGCGGCCGGGGAGGGGCCGGCCCACTTTGAGCCAAAACACTTCCTGGTCGAGCATTGCCACCTGCTGACCGGGGGCCGGGCCTACGACGTGGCCTGTGGCTTTGGCGGCAACGCCCTCTACCTGGCCGAGCGCGGCTACCGGGTGGACGCCGCGGACGTCAGCAGCGTGGCCCTGGAAAAGGCCCAGGCTGAGGCCGGCCGCCGGGGACTGCGCCTCAACCTCGTCCAGGCCGACCTGGCCCGCTGGTGGGTGCCCCCGGCCCGCTACGACCGGATCCTCGTCTTCTACTACCTGAACCGCGACCTGACAGCCGACCTGGCCCGGGGCCTGCGGCCGGGCGGGCTGCTCTTCCAGGCCCACCACAACAAGCGCTTTCTGGAAGAACGCCCCGATTTCAACCCCGACTATCTGCTGGACGTGGGAGAGTTACGTCAACTTGCCCTCGACGCCGGGCTGGAGATCCTCCACTACCGCGACGGCACACCCGACGAGCCCCACAACGCGCAGCTCATCGCCCGCGCCCCCCGATAGCCCTTAGCCTGCCGCCCCTCTCGCTCGCACCCGCTCCCAGCAATCGCGGATGCGCTGTAACGCCTCGCGGCTGTCGGGCACCTGGCCATAGTGGGCATCCACGTAGGCCTGGGTGATGAGCCGGACCTCGGCCTCGCTGCCGGGCAGCGCCTCGTAGAGGGTCTCCAGATACTCGTAGGGGGTCTGGGTCTGGGCGCGGGGGTAGCCGGCCCGGCTGGCCAGGCGCACCAGGTTGGCATAGATACGCCGGATCGAGACCGCCGAGAGGAAACGCTGTCCCACGCCAAAACGGGCCACCAACCCACCGAGCTCGCCCAGGCGATCCCGCCCCGAGCGCAGCATGTCGAGCAAGTTGCGGCCCACGGCCCCGGGCGACAGCAAGGATTCGCGCGCCTCGTCGCCCTCGCCCCGACGGGCGCCCCGCAGCCGCTGCCAGGTGAGCAGCACGACGACGAGCATGATCAGCAACGGAATCCCGACGGCGAGGACGACCTGCATCACCGCCAGGAAGGGCGGGCGATCCTGGCCCGTGCCGGGCGGCGGCGGCGCCGCTGGAAAGGTCGCCAGCTCGCCGAGCCGTTGCAGCACCTCCCGCAGGCCATCGCCCAGAGACGAGATGTCCACCGAAAAGAGGACCAGAACCCCCTCGATCAAGAGCAAGAGCAATGCCCCGATGCCGGCGACGAGGACCTGCAAGACAAACCAGACCGGCGAGAGCCAGGCCAACACCTGGCGCAGGCCACCGCCGGTAAAAAAGACGGCCACTCCCACGCCCAGCAGCACGAGCGCGGCAACCGCCGCCAGCGTCGAGCCGATCCAGAAGCCGCTAAAGCCGACCGGGCTGCTGTTGGGCAGCTTGCTGACCTCGTCGACGCGGGCCAGGGCCACGGCGACCAAGGCAAAGAAAAAGTAGGGGACGATCAAGGCCGAGGCGTCCCGCCCCCCGAGCAAGCGAGATGCCAGCGCCACGCCCATCAACAGCACGATCCCCAGGCGGAAGCTGAACCCCACGCTGTCGGCCGAGAGGGTGCGGCGGGCCAGCGCGATACCCCGCGCCCAGAAGTAAATCAGGGTCATGGCGGCGATCCACGGGCCGGGCAGCACGTCGAGCTCGCGCACCAACTGCACAAAGGGCTGCCCGAGCCAGCGCAGGCCGCCCGCCTCGGGACCGGCGTAGACGTGAAAGCGCCAGAAGTAACCGATGCTCAGCAGCAGGGCGAGGACCAACAGGCCCTGCCGGAGCCAGGCCGAGAGTTCCGCCGCCGCGAGCGCCCGGTAGACGTAGCTGAAGCCGAGAAGCAGGACCCACATCCCCAGCCAGATGGGTAGCGGGTGATGGGGAAAGGTCCGCTCGTTGAGCACCAGGAACAGGGGCGCCACCCAGCAGACCTCGGCGGCAGCCAGCGCGACCCGGATCACCTCACGGCGGGCGTCGAGCCCCGGGCGATTCACCGGCGCCCCCCGGCCAAGCGAAGGGGCGGGGCCACGTCCGAGGCCCAGGCTTCCGGCTCACCCAGGTAGGCCTCGTCGAAGGGGAGATCGTCGGCGTCGAGACGGTAGGTCAGGATGCCCGGCGGCGACTCGAAGGGCAGCGCCGACGCGCCCTCCAGTGAGACGAGGACGACGCGGCGGCCCACCTCGCGCAGGCGGACGAGGGTCGCCAGCAGGTCGTCGGTGACGATGGCGCTGACGACGACGAGGGTCGCGCCCCAGGGCAGGCGGGGGCTCTCGCTCAGGAGCAGCGCCTCGATGGACGAGCTGGCAAAGCTCGTCACGGCCGCCAGCGCCTCCAGCAGGCGGCTCAACTGGTCGGGGCTGCGGCTGGGCAGGACCTTGATCGGCTGGTCGGAGTGGGGGATGGAGCCGTTGGCGACCAGGCCGACGACGTAGCGGGCCTCGATGGCGTGCTGGACGATGGACGCAGCGACGCTGATGGCCCGCTCCAGCAGCGAAGGAATGGTGCCCTGCCATTGCTTGGCAAAGGTCGCCACGTTGAGAAAAATGACCAGGTTGTGGCTCGTGGTCGGCTCGTAGACCTTGACCTGGAGGTCCTGCTTGCGGGCCGTGGCCTTCCAGTGGATGTGCCGGAAGCCGTCTTCGGGCCGGTGGTCGCGGACGCCGACGGCCCGGCTGGGGTCCTCAAAGATGCGCCAGTTGGCCTTGGTCTCGCCAAAGGGCTGCTTGGGCGGGAAACCGAGGGCTTCCAGGGGCAGCACCTGGGGATAGACGATGAGCCAGTCGAGCTCGTCGCGGCGCTCGGTGCGGCGAAAGAGCCCAAAGAGGTCACCGGAGCGGAGCTGGGCCGGGCCAAAGGGGTAGAACCCCCGGCGCGTGCAGCGCAGGCGGTGGCGGCGGCGGATGCGCTCGAACCAGCGGACGGCAAAAGCGCAACGAAAATGCCCCATCTGGTCCGTCGGCGAGTGAAAGAGGACGGCGCCCTCGAGGGGCAGGGCCATGGACCAGCGGTCGTCCACCGTCAGCCAGCTCAGGGGCAGCAGCTTCTCGTTGGTGACGTGCAGGCTCAGGTCCACGGTCTCGCCGGAAAAGACGCGGCGCGCGCCAAACACCCGCTCGTAGCGGACGCGATCCAGGCTGCGGCGGCTCCACCACCAGCCCAGCGGCACGACGGTCAGCAGGAACGCGGCCAGGACGAGGAGCGCCGGCACGTCGAGCAACAGCCCCATCGCCACGAGCAGGATGGCGAGCTGAATCCAGGCCTTGTTGAACATGGGATTGACAATGCCTCACAGATCGGCTAGAATGATGTCACTATCGTAAAGAGCAGGAGGTGAGCGATATGGGCCAAGTGCTGACAGCCATGTACAAGGGCGGTGTGTTCCGCCCTCTGGAACCGGTGGACCTGGATGAACCGAGCATGGTAGAACTCCAGATCCGTCCGGCAGAGGAGGACCTGTCCACGCCGTACCACCCCTCCAAACTGAAGGAATGGACGGAAAAATACGAACTCTCGCCGGACGTCACCGAGATGCTCACCGAGGACTGGACAACCGGATTGACATTGAACGAGGTCCTGGCCTTGAACGATTTCGTTGGCATGGGAGGTGCCCTGAGCCCAGGCACGGACATTGAAGACCTGAATTCTCGCGAGGACATCTGGGATGCCGAGTAAAACGCTTCACTTTACCTCCGATCCAGCCATTCTTCCATCCCCCGCTTATTTGGACGCCAACTGCCTGATTAGTTGGTACTTTGGCCATCGCTGGCACAGGCCGGCCAAACGCCTCCTTTTTGCGTTTATCCGACGCAAGGCCAGCCTGTACGTCTCCACACTCGCTTTCGACGAAGCCTGGTGGCGACTCCTCGTCGAGTTCTACGACCGGGACCACGGTGCGGGAAGCTGGCGACCGCACCTGGTGCGCCAGGAACCAAGTCTTCTCCGGCGCTACGAGCCCGAGTTACGCCGGTTTTCGACGGCCTTTTTGGCCCTCCCCCGCCTGCACATCGCCGACCAGGCCAATGCCAGGGCGTTGGTGACGTCCGCCCTCGACCACGTGCGCGACTACGCTTTGGCCCCCCGCGACGCCTTTCACCTGGCCATCCTCCAGTCACTGGGATTGTCCGCAATAGTCACCAACGATGCCCAGTTTCAACAGATCGACGCCCCCTGGCTCACCGTCGTCACCTTTTAGCCGCGAATTCTCACGCTTCCACAGGTACCGGTACGGTTTCAACGATTTCGGCCACGACCTCCTCGGGGCGGCGGCCCCGGAGGCGTGTCTGGGGGCTGATGATGATGCGGTGGGTCAGCACCGGCAGCGCGAGCTCCTTGACGTCGTCGGGGACGACGTAGCTGCGGCCGCGCAGGGCCGCCAGCGCCTGGGCCGTTTTGTAGAGAAAGAGCGAGCCCCGGGGGCTCACGCCCAGCTCGACGGCTTCGTGCTCGCGGGTGGCCCGCACCACGCGGACCAGGTACTCGCGCACCGACTCTTCGACGAGGACCTCGCGCACCTGGGCCTGCATGGCCAGCAGGTCCTCGGCCTGGACGACGGGCTCCAGCGTCTCCAGGGGATCGTCGCGCTCGTAGCGCAGCAAGATGGCGTTCTCGTCCGCCTCGCTGGGATAGCCGAGGGCGATTTTCATGAGGAAGCGGTCCACCTGAGCTTCGGGCAGGGGGAAGGTGCCCTCCAATTCGATGGGGTTCTGGGTGGCGATGACGAGGAAGGGCCGGGGCAGGGGCCGGGTGTCCACGTCCACCGTGACCTGCCGCTCCTGCATGGCCTCCAGCAGCGCCGACTGGGTACGGGGCGTGGCCCGGTTGATCTCGTCGGCCAGGATGACCTGGGCCAGGATGGGGCCGGGACGAAACTCGAACTCCTGGGTTTTCTGGTTGAAATAGAGGATGCCGGTCACGTCGCTGGGCAGCAGGTCGGGCGTGAACTGGATGCGGCGAAAGGTGCAGCCCACGCTGCGAGCCAGGGCCTTGGCCAGCGTCGTCTTGCCGATGCCGGGCACGTCCTCCAGCAGGACGTGGCCCTCGCACAGCAGGGCGACCAGGCACAGTTCGATGACTTTGTCCTTGCCGACGATGACCCGGGCGACGTTTTCGGTGATGCGGTCGGCGGTCTTTTTGATGTCCATCTGCCCCCTCCTCCCTCCCGTTGGTCACCTCCCCCAAGGGAGGGGAGTTTGTTCCAGTATACCACGAAGGGACGGGAAAAGAAAACGGGCTCTCTCGACGAGAGAGCCCGGGTCAAGCAAGGGAAGGCCGTCATTCCAGGTCCAGCTTGCGGGTGAGCGTCCGGCGCACGTCGCCGAACCCTTCCTCCAGGTAGGGATAGGCAAAGATGACCGAGCCGATTCCGAAAATGACGCCGGTGATGGTCCGCATCAGGAAATCGCTCTCGTAGCTGGTGAAAAGCTGGACGACGCCATCAACGCCCATCGGCACGAGAAAGACGAGGTAGTAGAGGAAAGGCATCTTCCAGTCGCCGAGGCGTCTCCGTACCAGGCCATAGGCCAGCCCCCCGAGAAAGAGCGTGCCATAGATGGCCACGTCCCGCTCACAAAAGGCCACCTTCCAGCCGACGGCCTCGTTGCCGATCTCGCGGGAAAAGGCACCGGTCTCGACGCCGGCAGCTTCCAGCTCCTCGACCGAATAGACGAAATCTGGCCCGCCGATGAAATAGGAGCGCTCGGGCCGCTGGTGACAGGCAGGTCGATAGATGGTATAGATGACCTTGGCCGGTCCCGTCCAGCCGGCGTCCATGAAAACCGGGGCCAGGATGGGCAGGCCGACGTAGAGCCCCCAAAAGAGGTTGATCAGGGCCAGCCAGTGTTTGGCCAGCCGAAAGATGGCCTTGTCGGCCAGGATGACCAAGTCGCGGGTCCGGCCGGTGACCGGCTGGCGTCGCTGCGGATTCTGCGATTGCTCTGGCGAGGTCAAGTTTGTTTCCCTCTAGGGCAGGGCGATCTCGATCTCGATCCCGATTTCGCTCTCAATCGCCTGCCAACGAATCGGCCAGATAGCCGTCCAACTGCCCGGCCGAAAGATAGCCGATGTGCCTTCTCTGGATGATGCCTTCCCGGTCCACGAGGATGGACATGGGTAGCCCCCGGGCGCGGTATTCTTGCATGACTTTGCCCGTCTCGTCGAGCAAAACGGGATAGGTCATGCCGAAATCCTCGACAAAGGGCTCCACTATCTGGACCGGCTCCTCGACGTTGATGCCGAGGACCACGAACCCCTCGCTTTTGTGAGCCCGATAGGCAGCCTCAAAGTCGGGGATCTCGGCCCGGCAGGGCGGGCACCAGGTGGCCCAAAAGTTGACCAGCACCACGCTGCCCCGGTAGTCACTGAGCGAGACCTGGCCCCCATCCAGCGAGTCGAGTTCAAAGTCGCGGGCGCGATTGCCCTCCGAGATGCCGCCGGGCGCCGCGACGCCCGGCCCCGTGCAGGCCGCCAGCACGACGGCCAGGACGAGAAGCCATCCCAGCCCGACCGGGCAAATTCTGTGTCTCATCGTGTGCCCCTCCCTAGCTCGCCGTCTCGGAAGCCGGGCCAGAGACGCTGGTCCCGCCCATGTAGCCCAGGTAAGCCGGCACCAGGGGCAGAACGCAGGGTGACACGAAGGAGAGCAAGCCGGCCACAAACGCCACCGGGATCGAGACGGAAACGTCTTGCAACGCCGACTCGAGGCTGAAAGCACCCAGCAAGCCCGACACCCGGGTCAGGCTGTCGGTCAGCATCAACAGGCCGATGGCGAGCAGCAAGATGCCGCTGACGACGGAAATCACACGCATGTGGCGGTTCAGTTTGCGCAGCCAGCCCGTCGCCGCGTCCAGGAGCAGGCCGGTCAGCAGGAAAGGGATGCCAAAGCCCAGCGAGTAGAAGGTCAGCATGACCACCCCCTGCCAGACCTCGTTGGCGCTCGCCGCCCAGGTGAGCATCGTCGCCAGCACGGGGCCGAGGCAGGGCGTCCAGCCGGCGGCGAAAAAGAGGCCCACGAGGAAGGAAGAAAAGTAACCCAGGCGTGGATTGGCCTCGACGTGGACGCGCTTTTCCGAATAGAGAAAGGGGATGGTGATGAGGCCCATGGTGTGCAGGCCCAGGATGATGACCAGGATGCCGCCGATGCGCTGGATCCAGAGCCGGGCGCCCAGCAGCAACTGGCCCAGGGCGGTGGCCGTGGCGCCCAGCGCCACAAAGATCACGGTGAAACCCAGCACAAAAAAGACGCTGTGCAGGAAAAGCTTGAACCTTCTACTCATGGGTAACGGTCTCGTCCTCCACGACCTGGCGAAGCACCTGTAGCTCCTGCCGGAGCTTGTGCTGGCGCCACAGAATGCTAAATACCAGGCCGAACGAAATAGCCCACAGGACGGCGTAGGCGGCTACTAGATAAGCCATTGGATCCTCCTTCTCGTGAAGCGTGATGCGTGACGCGTGACGGTTGCAAATCACGCATCACGCCACACGGATCAGCTCATGATTCTCTGTTTGAGACTCTCCACCCCGTCGCGCAGCCGCTCCAGGCGAATCCGATGCCACATCAGCGTCACGTACCAGATCGTGAACGTGATCAGGCTGAAAAAGAAGGCGAACATCATATTGTCGCTCAGGCCGCCCTCTTCCGCGCCAAACATGAGCGGGTGCTGGGTACGCCACAGGCGGATGGCGATAAAGTTGATGGGCACCGAGATAAAGGCCACGATGCCATAGACCGCCGCAAAGCGCGCCCGCCGGGCCGGGTCCTCCACGGCGCTACGCAACATCAAATAGCCGACGTAGACCAGGAACTGGATCAGCGAAATCGTCAGCCGCTCGTCCCAGATCCACCACACGCCCCAGGCCGGCTTGGCCCAGATCGAGCCGCTGACCAGCACACCGAGCATAAAGAGGGTGCCGATCTCGGCCGACGAGAGGGCCACGATGTCCCACTTGCGGGCCTGGGTGCGCAGATAGGCCACGCCGGCCACAAAGGTCACAAAAAAGGCCAGAAAGCCGACCCAGGCCGTGGCGATGTGAAAGTAGATGATGCGCTGTGCAAAGCGCCCCGTCTCGCTCTGGAGGTTGGCCTCCGGCGCACCGATCAGGGCCAGGTAGATGGCGCCCATCATCAATAGCGCGCTGAGGCCCGTCAGGATCAAGATGATTCTATCGCTGTGTCGCTTCACCATCCCTCCCATAGATTGGTGGATTGGGGGAGCCTATCCCCAATCTACCAACTCATTCTTTCACGACGTAGTCGAAGGTCATAAAGGCCACCGCCGGGAAAATGACGTCAAAAGCCAGCAGCAGCCGCAGCCAGACGGCGATTTCGGCGGTGGCGAGGCCGTCGAGAACGCCGGCCGTGGCTTTAACGGCGGCGATGAGCACCGGCGCCGCCACCGGCAGCAACAAGATGGGCAGCAACACCTCCCGCGAGCGGGTCTGGGCCGTCATCGCCGAAAGAATCGTGCCCACCCCGGCAAAGCCCAGCGTGCCCAGCAGCACCACCAGCAGCAGCCGCAGGTCGAACAGGTTCACGCCGAAAAAGGCCGTGAACACCGGCAGCGTAAAGGCCTCGACGATGAGCATAAAGAGCACGGTCGAGAGCATCTTGCCGAAATAGATGGCGGTATGATCCACCGGTGCCAACAGGAGCCCCTCCAGGCAGCCGCGATCTTTTTCCAGGACAAAGGCCCGGTTGAGGCCCAGCACGCCGGCGAAGGCAAAGGCCACCCACAACGCCCCCGGCGCCACCTGGCGCACCCGCTCGCCGCTGACGCGCAGGTCGAAGGCAAAGTTGAACACGACGATGACGAGAACGGCAAAGACAAACATCGCGCTGAACATCTCTTTCGTTCGGAGCTCGGCGACGACGTCTTTCCAGACGATGGCGGCGACTTTGCGCAGGTAGCTCACGCTTTCCGCGTTGCCTCTCGATAGATTTCTTTCATGCCTGCCAGGTCGAGTCCGTCCCGCGGCCCCTGCCAGGCCACTTTGCCTTTGTTAATCACCGCTGCCCGGTCGCAGGCCTCCAGCCCCTGCTCCAGGTTGTGCGTGGTCAGGATGACGGTTCGGTTCGAATCCGCCAGGTCCTGGAGCACGCCGCGCAGCATGTCGGCGGCCTGCAAGTCCAGGCCCGTATAGGGCTCGTCGAGGAGCATGATGGCCGGATCGTTCAAAAAGGCGCGGGCGATAGCCAGCCGCTGGACCATGCCCCGCGAAAAGGTCCGGACCGGATCGCGGCGGCGCGCAGCCAAGCCAACCCGCTCCAACACGGCTTCGATACGGTCGGCGACGGACTCGCTGTCGCCGCCGCCCAGGTCGTACATCCGGGCAAAGAAGCGCAGGTTCTCGTCGGGCGTCAGGTCGCCGTAGAGCAGCGGGTCGTGGGAGATAAAGCCGATGTTCCGCCGCAGCGACGTGGCCTCCTTGTCCAGCGGCTTGCCCCGGATGCGGACCGTGCCCGACGTGGGCCGCACCAGCGAGGCGATGGCGCGGACGAGCGTCGTCTTGCCCGCGCCATTGGGGCCAAAGAGGGTCAGAAACTCGCCCTCGGCCACGTCCAGGTTCACGCCACGCAGGGCCACCTGGTGGCCAAAAGCCTTGGTCAGTCCCCGGATCTGGATCGCCGGAACGCGGCTCCCCTCCGTCGAGTTCATGACGACTTGAGCGCCTCGTAGAGTTCTGCCCGGCGCTGCTGATAGGTGGCGCTCTCGACCCGGCCCGCCTCGTAGGCGTCCTCCAGGTCGGCCAGGTCGGCCAGGAGGCGGCGAGCCTGGAGATCGACACGCAGGCTCGGCGCGGGCGCCCGGGCCGGCCGCCGCGTCACGAACGGATAAACGATCGCGACGGCGATGGCCAGAAAGGCCAGGCCGAACCCGAACCAGCGCAAAAGGCCCTGATTGCCGTCCGTCGAGGTGCCTGCTGCTGGAGCGCCCGCAGCCGGCGATCCGCCCGGCATGGCCGCACCGCCCTCGGTCTCCCCGGTCGAGGTCAGCGCCAGGTCTACGGTGGCATTCGCGGGCAGGTCCCGGGCGGCGTAGAACAAATACTCACGTCCCTGGAATGCCTTTTGCCCCATCGACGTCAACTGGTCGCTCTGGAGCGTCAGGCCCGGTTGCGCCGCCAGCACGTTCAGGATCGCGACCGGGTAGGCGAATTGCCGCGGCAAGAGGATCGCGTCGGTGCCGGCCATCACGTGGTAGGAGAAAAAGACCAGCGAGGTCTCGGCGCCGGGGACGACCGGCTCGGTGTCGTACAGGCCACCCTCGACCTCGACGAAACGCTCGGGCGATGCGTCCTGCCCGAAGGCCAGCCCCACGGCGTTTTCGGGCAGGGGGATGAACACCGTCAATGGCTCCCCACCCTGGGCCTGGCCGACGTAGGCCCGGTCGCCGTCGTTGCCAAAGAGGTGGATCTCGTTGACGCGCAGCACCTCGCCGAAGGACTCGACGATGAGGTGCACCGAATCGAGCTGCACGCCGCTGTCATCCGTCGTCGTCTCAAAGACCGTCACCGTGGCCGCGACCGTCGTTTCGCCCTCGGCGAACTGGGCTGCGCCGTCGCTGCTGTAAGGCACGTCTTGATAGACGGCTTCGAGCCAATACTCCAAGCTCGGGTCCGTGTCCAGCCCCTCGAAGCGAAAGCGCCCATCCTCGTCCGTGGTCGTCTCGGCCGTGTCCGCCTCGACGTCGCCCAGGAAAATGTGTAGCGTGACAGGCAGGCCGGCACCCACCTCCTGGCCGTCCGGCGTGCCGTTAACCACCTCTCCTTCGAGGACACCGTCGCCCTGGGCCTGCACGGCGGCCGTCAGCGACAGGGCCAGGAGCGCCCCAAGGGCGACGAGGGCCACAAAACGCATCAGTCTACCCTGCATCGTGCGATCCTTCCGTTTCCAGCACCTGCCCACACTTGGCGCAGAATTGGTCCGATTCACGGACGGGAGCCCCGCAAGCAGGACACACCTGCGGCGCCGACGCGGCCTGAGCTTGGGGCAGCTCCTCACCACAGCTCACACAAAAGCGATCGCCGGGCTGGTAGGCCTTGCCACACGATGGGCAGAAATGGGCAGATTCGGACCGGGACCGTGAGCGCCGCAGGGCGCGGACTGCCCGCTCGATCTCGGCGTCGGTCACCACTGTCGCGGCCGCCTCGCCCGGCATCTGCCTGCGAAACAGAGGGTAAGCAATCGCCGCGGCCGCGACGAGGGCCAGCACCAGGAAAACGACGATGCCCATGCTCACCTCCATCTCCGGCTGGGCCACACGGCGATGAGGGTGCCGGCGATCATCACCGCGCCGCCGATCCACAGCCAGAGGACCATGGGATTGACCAGCACCTGGAAGGCGGCCAGGCCGTCGGGCTCCAGGCGGGCCAGGACGACGTAGAGGTCCTCGGCCAAGTTGCTGCGGAGGGCCACCTCGGTCACGGCGCCCTCGACGTTGCTATGCAAGTTGCGCTGGGGCCGCACCGTGGCCACCTGGCGCCCCCGCCGGTAGACGTCCACCACCGCCTCGTTGAGCACGGTGTTGCCGTCGTCCTGGATCTCGCCGTAGGTATAGTCGCGGTAGACCAGGCGGTAGCCGCTCTCTTCCACCGATTCGCCCACGGCCAGCGCCACCTGGACCTCGGTCTGGTAGGCCTGCGAGCCGGTGATGCCAATGACGATGAGCAGGATCGAAAAATGGATGAGCTGCCCGCCATAGCGCCGCCGGTTATTGCCGACGGCTTTGGCCGTCGCGACCAAGACATTCTCCCCGGCAGCCCGCATCCGGGCCGCGACGCCCTGGGCCAACTGCAAGACGATGGTAGCGATGACAAAGGCCGACACCGTGAAAGAGACGATGGCCCAGATCTCCAGTGGGATGAAGAGAACGAGGATGACGGCCGTGACCAGGGCGACCACCGTCTGAACCCAGAGGCTCCTCAGCAGGCGCTCGGCGCTGATGCGGCGCCAGTCCACCAACGGGCAGAAGCCGATGAGCAGGACGAGAACAAGGCCCAGGGGTCCCATGAAGCGATTATAGTTCTCGGCTGTGAGGCTGGCGGCCACGCCGCGCACCGCCTCGGTAAAAGTCGGCCAAAGGGTGCCCAGCAGCACCGCCGCCGCCGAGCCGAGGAAGAGCAGGTTGGTGACCAAAAAGACGAATTCTCGCGAGAGCAGGTCGCCCAGCTCGCCCGTCCCTTCCAGCTCGCGCCGGCGGGCCAGCACCAGGCCCACGGTCACGGCCAGGACGAGGCCGATGTAGCCCAGGTAGTACCAGCCGATGGGCGACTCGGCAAAGGCGTGGACCGACTGGATCAGGCCCGAGCGCGTCACAAAGGTGGCAAAGACCGTCAGTGCAAAGGTCAACGCAACCAAGAGCACGTTCCAGGCCCGGTACATGTCCCGCCGTGCCTGGATGATGGCCGAATGCACAAAGGCCGTGCCCACCAGCCAGGGGATAAAGGACGAGTTTTCCACCGGGTCCCAGGCCCAATAGCCGCCCCAGCCCAGCTCCAGGTAGGCCCACCAGGCGCCGACGAGGATGCCGATGCCCAGCGAGGCCCAGGCAGCCAGCGTCCAGCGCCGGGAGCCTTGCAGCCAGACGGCGTCGAGCTTGCCGGTGACCAGGGCCGCAAAGGCGTAGGCAAAGGGGATGGTCCACAGGGCGTACGCGGCAAAGATGATGGGCGGGTGGATGATCATCCAAAAGTTCTGGAGCAAGGGATTGAGGCTCACACCCTCGGCCGGCACGACCGGCAGCAACTCGAAGGGGTTGCTGAACACGACCAGCAGCAGGGCGAAAAAGGCCTGGGTAAAGGCCAACACGGCCATAGCGTAGGGCCGCAGTTCACGATCCCAGGTTGGCCGGCCCTTGACGAGCAACGCGGCAAAGAGGGCCAGCATCCACAGCCACAGGAGCTGCGAGCCCTCCATGCCCGCCCAAAAGGCCGAGAGCACGTAGGCCGGATCGAGATAGGTGCTCACGTGCTCGTAGACGTAGGCGACCTCAAAGTTGCGGTTGATTAACAAGATTAATAGCAGAAGGGCCGCCAGGGTCGAGAGACCGGCCGTGACGAACAAGGCATTGCGGGCGCTGGCCACCAACTCCGGCCGGCGGCCCCGCGCGCCCAGCAGCGACGAGACGGTCGCCCACATGGCCGCGGCCAGCGTGAGCAGCAGCGCCCCGTATCCGATGTCAGCTAGGACCAAACAATTCCCTCCATCATGATCGGTGGTTGGTGATCAGTGGCTAGCGGTCAGTTGCCAGGGATGCCCCACTTTCAACGCTTGAGACTCCTGCACGGATTACTATCCACCACCCACTACTCACTGACCACTCTCCTCGTACTTGGACGGGCACTTCATCAGCAGTTGGTCGGCCTCGAACACCTGGGCCTCGGGATCGTACTTGCCGATGGCCACTGCCTCCACGGCGTCCACCAGCATATCGGGCTGGGGACCGTGATAGGAAATAGGCAGTGTGCCGGTCTCGTCGCGGATCTCGAAGGTCAGGTGCAACTCACGGGTATTGTACTCGACCGAATCTTCCACGATCTCGCCCGCAACGCGGGAATCGCGCGGCTGCTCGGCCGCCAGGGCCTTGGCCTCGGCGACGCTCAGATAGTCGCTCGTCGAGCCGGAGAAACTGGTCACGATCAAGACGCCGATGACCACAGCCACGACGACACCACCGACCAGAAATTTCATCGTTGAAGACATTTTCTCACCTCAAAAAAAGTAATCACCTACTATCGATTCTATTCTCTCACTTCTGCGCCACACTTGTGGCAGAACTCGGCGTCGGCCCGCAACTGCGCGCCGCACTGATGGCAGAAAAAAACCGCTGCACCCGCGCCCCGGCCACTGCCTCGCCGCTCGCTGCGCTGCTGGGGCACCGGTTCGGGCGCAGCCTGGGTCTGCTTGCCCAGCCAGAAGGCAGCCCCGCCCACGGCCACCAGCGCGACAAAGGCGACGGCAAAGAGGAGAACGGCCGTATTATCCTCCCCCGACGCACCGGAGCCAGGCGCCCCCGCCTGGCTCTCCTCCTGAGCAAAGATCTCGTTCGTCAAAGCCTCACCCGACTTGTCGTAGGAAACGGTCCAGGTCCGTGTCTCCCCCGGGGCCAATGGCCCCACCGTGGCGCGATGATAGACCAGCCCGTCGGACTCTTCTGCCACCGAGTCCGCCTCCGGCTCGAGCATATAATTCTCGGACGTGGGCGGCACCTGGACCTTCAGGGCCAGTGTCTCCACGGCATAGTCCGCCGTGTACTCGAACGTGAAGGAACGCCGGCCCGCCTCGTCGATGGCCAAGGGCGCATAATATTCGACGTGAAAGCCCTGGGCCGCCAACTCGAAGGAGATCACCAGTGAATCCCCCTCGACGCGGGTGGTGTATTGCTGGTTAAGAAGCTGCCCCTCGGGGCTGATATAGGCCACCGCCGTCGGTGAACCGACACTGGCCGGAATCCGGATCTCGACCGGCGAGGGCGGCGAGGTCCCGGCGGCAAAGAGCCCGCTATAGATCACGAGCATCTCTGGCCGGTCAAACTCCGGCCAGAGCGAGATCTCGACGCTGGACAGGGGAGGGACCTCCTGGGCTCGAACCGGCCCCACCAGCAACGCCAGATAAAATGTAATCAAAACCAGTCGCTTCATAATTCGGTCGCTTTGGTTGCGGCTAGAACCTCCGGGACTGCACATAGTCCAGGGGGTTCCAAGCATCCCGGCCCCTTTCGGGTGGTTACCCGGCAGGCCTGGCGGACTATTGATTAAGAACTGCTTCGATAGCTTCCACAAACTCCTCCAGGGTCGACAATCGGCGCGGCCCCTGCCTGTCGTTGAGCACATAGGCCGGCGCGCTGTCGATGCCAAAGAGGACTGCAAGAGCGCCCCCTTCATGCACGCGCAGTGCCACCGCGTCGGAATCGAGGCATGCTTCAAACACGTCCGTGTCCAGGTCCAAGTCCTGAGCGTAGTCGATGAACAGTGAGCGGGGCTCGTCTGCCCCCAGCCAAGTATCCTGTTCCTCAAAGAGTTGAGTGTACATCTCCCAGGGCTTGTCCTGCTCCCCCGCACACTCGGCCGCGAGTGCCGCCTGCCCCCCAGGGCTATCGATGCTTTCCGCCCAGGGATAAAGGATATAAACCAGTGTATCTGAGTCGATGTACATCTCGGCCAGGCCAGGCAATACCTCCAGGGCATGCTGCGCCGACTCGGGGCTGGCATAGTTGGTAAAAGCCACCACGGCGACTTGCGCCGTCTGCCGATTCCCTCGCACGTGCCAATCCTCTCCAGCCGGCAGAACTTCCGGCTGGTCTCCCCCGGCAGCTAGATACTTGATGAGGAAACCCAAGGAGTCAACAGTAATCGGCACATTGAACGGGATCTGTAGATCGTTCACAAAGAAACTAGGCGTGCCTCTCAAACCCAAGGATTGAGCAACCAATAGATCTCCCTGGACGGCCGAGGCCGCAGCCCCCGAGTCCAGGCACTCGTCAAAGGCCGCCATATCCAGGCCCAGCTCCTTGGCGTACCCCTTGAGGAAGGGGGCCGGATCGACGCCTTGGGCGCCCCACTCGGCCGCCGTCTCGAATAGCTTCTCGTTCATCTCCCAGTAGCGGTCCTGCTGTCCGGCACAGACGGCCGCCTCCGAAGCCTTCGGAGCGTTCGGATGCAGGGAAGGCAACGGGAACTCGCGGTACACGTAGCGGACCAGGCCGGTCTCGACGTAGCGCTCGATTATTTCTGGAATCACCTCACGGGCGACTTGGCCGCAAGCCGGTCACTGAAAGTCCGAGAACTCGGTGAGCACCACCGGCGCGTCCGGCTCGCCCAGGCTGCGGTAGCTGTCGGCTGCCACTTCCAGGCTGGGCGGCTGGCCGCCTGCCAGGTAATACTCGATCTGCTGCTGGAAGGCCGTGAAGGGCTGGGCGCCCGACAACTCGGCGCCGTTGATGCGAAAGGCCGGCGTGCCGGTCACGCCCTGGCCGACCCCCTCCTGCAAATCAGCCTGGACCTTGCCCGCATAGTCGCCGTTGTCCAGGCAGGCGTCGAACCGGACCTGATCGAGCCCCAGATCCCCCGCCAAGCCCTTAAAGACCTGGACCGCGGTCTGCTGGCCGGCCCATTCCTGCTGGCTGTCAAAAAGCGCGTCGTGCATCTCCCAAAACTGACCCTGTTCGCCCGCGCACTCGGCGGCCTCGGCCGCCTTCTGGGCCTGGGGATGGATCGAGTTCAGGGGGAAGTGTCGAAAGATGTACTGAACCTGACCACTCTCAATGTACGTCGATTCAATCTGCGGAAACGTCTCACGGACGTATCGGAGGCAGTACGGTCATTGAAAGTCAGAATACTCGACGATGGTCACCGGCGCCTCGGGCGAGCCGAGCACGCGCCAATCATCCTCGCTCACCAGCCGCTCCGGCGGTGGCTCCGGACCCTCCTCCTGAGTGGCCTCGGGAGCCGTCTCCGCGGGCGACTCTTGGGTGGGGGCCGCCGTCTCAGTATTGCCGACCGTGACACCTTCGTCCGGCGTCGGCGTGACCATGCTCGGCCCACAGGCCGCCACCAGCAACGCGGCGACAACCCACAGTACTAACCAGCTATATCTCTTCATTCCTCCCCTTTCAAGTAGCGGCAAGATGTTGACTGATGGGGGTGGGGTTTTGCCCACCCCCATCAGTCAACGTGTAACCACTTCCCCTTTCAATAACAGCTTGGGACGATCTAGAATCCGGCACGCCGCAAGCGCAGTGAATTGGTCACGACAAAGATGCTGCTAAAGGCCATGGCCCCGGCAGCGATGACCGGATGCAGACGAATGCCGAGCCAGGGATAGAAGGCCCCGGCCGCCAGCGGGATCAGGACGACGTTGTAAAAGAATGCCCAGAACAGGTTCTGTTTGATGGTCCGCATCGTCGCCCGGCTGAGAGCGATGGCCCGGGGCACACCGTGCAGGTCGCCGCTCATCAGCGTCACGTCGGCGGCGGCCATGGCTACGTCGGTCCCGGTGCCGATGGCGATGCCCACGTCGGCCTGGGCCAGGGCCGGCGCGTCGTTGATGCCGTCGCCGACCATGCCCACCAGCCCCTCGGACTGCTCCTGGAGCGCCCGAACCTGGGCCGCCTTGTCGCCGGGCAGCACTTCGGCCACCACCCGGTCGAGGCCCACCTCTTCACCGATGGCCTCGGCCGTGCGCCGGTTGTCGCCCGTGATCATGATCACTTCCAGGCCCAGCGCCTTCATCTGGCGGATGGCGTCTAGCGAGCCGGCCTTGACCGTGTCGGCCACGGCCACCACCCCGGCGGCCTGGCCGTCGACGGCAACCAACATGGCCGTCTTGGCCTCTTCCTCCAGGCGAGCGAGCTCGGCGTCAAAGCCGTCGAGCACGACGTCCCGGCTCTCCAACAGCCGCCGGGAGCCGACCAGAACCGGCTGCCCCTCTACCGTCGCGGCGATCCCCTGGCCGGTCACGGCCTCAAAGGCTTCGGGTTCGCTGAGCACCAGGCCCTTGGCCTCCGCCGCACGGACGATGGCCTCGCCCAGCGGGTGCTCCGAGCCCCGCTCGGCCGATGCCGCCAGGCGGAGCAGCCAATCAGGGTCCCCAGACCCCGGATTTCCGGCCACCACGTCGGTCAGCGCCGGCTCGCCGCGGGTGATGGTCCCCGTCTTGTCCAGCACGACGGTCTTGAGCTCATGGGCGCGTTCCAATGCCTCGCTGTTTTTGAACAGGATGCCGTTTTCGGCGCCCTTGCCCGTGCCAACCATGATGGCCGTCGGCGTGGCCAGGCCCAGCGCGCAGGGGCAGGCGATCACCAGCACGGCGACCATAAAGATCATGGCCTGGGTGAATCCCACCCCGCCGATGACGAGCCAGGCCAGGAACGTCAGCGTGGCGATGCCAATGACCACCGGCACGAACACGCCCGACACCTGGTCGGCCAGGCGCTGGATGGGCGCCTTGGAGCCCTGCGCCTCCTCGACGAGGCGGATGATCTGGGCCAGGGCCGTCTGGGCGCCGACCCGGGTCGCCTCGAACTTGAGCAAGCCCTGCTTGTTGATGGTCCCGCCGACCACCTCACTGCCGGGACGCTTGTCCACCGGCAGGCTCTCGCCGGTGAGCATCGACTCGTCCACGGCCGAGTGGCCCTCCGTGACGATGCCGTCTACAGGCACGCGCTCGCCGGGACGGACCAGCACCACGTCCCCGAGCCGGACCGACTCGATGGGCACGTCCATCTCTTCGCCATCACCTGTCCCGAGCCCGGTCGAGGGGCGGATCACGCGGGCCGTCTTGGGGCGGAGGCCCATCAGCTTCTTGATCGCCTCCGACGTCTGGCCCTTGGCCCGGGCCTCCAGCATCTTGCCCAGCTTGATGAGGGTGATGATGACGGCCGAGGTTTCAAAATAGACGTGGCCGCCGAGGCTCGGGAAGACCAATACGGCTAGACTATAAAAGTACGCGGCTGACGAGCCCATGGCGACGAGCACGTCCATGTTGGCCGAGCCGGCCCGCAGGCTCTTGAAGCCGCCCACGTAATAGTCCCAGCCGACGTAGAATTGCACCGGTGTCGCCAGGGCCAAAAAGAGCCAGTTGACCCAGGCGGCGTGGGCCCAATCGCCCAACAGGCCAAAGTCGCGGGCCATGCTCATCAAAAAGAGCGGCAGGGCAAAGGCCACGCCGACCCAAAACTTGCGAGTTTGGTCGCGGATCTCGGCCTGGCGGGCGGCCCGCTCCACGTCTTCGGCCGTGTCTCCCTCACCGGGCACGACCACATCGTAGCCTACGTCGCGGATGGCCTGCTGAATGGCAGCCAAGCTGATGGTCCCCGGAAGATACTCGACGCTGGCCACTGGCGCGTCGCTGGCAAAGTCGGCGTTGGCCTCGACTACGCCGTCCAATCGTTTTAAGGTTCGTTCAATCGTATTTGCGAAATTGGCGTCCGGGCCGCCGACCCGCGTCATGCCCGTGATGGGCAGCTCGGCTTTGGCCGTCGCAACATCATACCCGATGTCGCGGATGAGCGCAAGAAAGTCGTTCTCTTTGACGACCGCAGGATCATAGACAACCGACGCCTTTTCCGTCGCCAGATTCACCGCCGCCTCTTCGACGCCGGTCAGGCGCTTCAGGTTGCGCTCGATGGTCAGCGAGCAGTTGGCACAGGTCATGCCCGTGACAGGCAAGCTTACTTGTTTTGTGTCCATAGCTGCGGTATCAGGAAATCGGGTATCGGGTATCGGGCGGACTCAAAGAAGCCCTGATACCTGGTACCTGTTACCTGATTCCCTACGCAACTGGGTAGCCGGCTTCGGCCAAGGTCTCCTTGAGCGAGGCCAATGACTCGTCGCCCTCGACCTTGAACGTAGCCCGTTTGCCCTCGACGTCACCGCTGACAAATTCGGCACCGGCCACGAACCCGGCCTCCCGTTTTGCCGTCATCACGCAGTGATTACAGCTAATATTCGGAATACTCAAAGTAATCGTCTCCACGTTTCGCTCCCTTTCTCTTAGATACGTGCTGTATCACGCATCACGCATCACGCATCACGCTCTCACATCTTGCCCGTCGTCTCGAATACACTCAAAATCTCGTCGATGACCCGCTCCCGTTCAGCCGCGTCGTCGCCTCGAATGGCCGTGGTCACGCAAGTTTCCAGGTGGCGCTCCAGGACCAGGGCATTCATCTTTTCCAGGGCACGCTGCACGGCAAGGCTTTGTTTGATGACGTCAATGCAATAGGCATCTTTGTCCACCATGCGCTGAATGCCCCGCACGTGTCCCTCGATGCTTCTCAATCGGTTCAGAATCGCCTGTTTGTGTTCGTCACTCATCCCGCGTGCCCCCATCAAAATACCCCACCCCCCAGGGGGAGGGGTCGGGGCAAAGTGTAACATATCGGACCTACTTTGTCAAATTTGCCCGCATGTTCGCATGTTCAACAGGCCGACGAGGTGCACCCCCCGTCGGCCCGCTGTCCTGAGTTTAGGCCCTATCCGGTTTCACGGTGAGTAGTCGTTCAAGACAATCGGCAGATAGATTCTATACCTATGGCCTTCCACGGCCCCCAATCCGCCCCAGAAGCCAGCACCCAGCTCATAGGCGGCGTTGTGCATGCCACCCACCACCGACTGGCCGATGGTGCCGTGCAGATTGTAGGGCGCCGTCTCGACGATCCCGCCGCCGCCAGGCAACACCCAACGCTCCAGGGTGATCTCCAGCGGCGCGGCGAGCGTCATGCTGCCCAGTGCCAAACAACCGAGCAGGACCAGGATGACGATCCTTTGAGCTTTCGCGTTCATCTTTTCCCCTCTCCGTCCACTATGGATACATCCAGATCCGGAGGCGGAAGCTGTCGAGCAGGGAATCGGAATAGTTGCGGCAGACCTCGATGCTCGTAGTGGTAAGGCCGCTCCACCAGCCTCCCTCGTCGTAGTTGTCCGCCGCCCTGTCGCTGACCCCCCCGAAGCCAACCACGTGGATGCTGGTGCCTACGCGGAACTGAAGATCCACGACGTAGTTGTCCACATTCCCACCCAGGTTATGGGTAAGCTCTTCGCATGTGTTCTGAGCGATAGCGACCCAGCCACTGTCGTAAGACGGCCGCGGAAACGCAGCCACCCCCGGGCCTCCGTGGATGACATCGCCACTCTCGTCCACCTGGAAGATGAGGTTGTCGTCCTTGTCGCGAATGCCAAAGTCCGCGTCCTCGCCGTCGCCATTCTCGTCCAGGTCCACGCGGATGCCGTCGTTGGTGACAAAGTTGAGATCGCTGCTTGGATACCTGGGGTCGGACGTGATGCGGCCATCGTCGCCGTGGACAGTATCAGCGTTACCGCCCAGGATGAGGTCAGCGCCCCCTTCCTGGCCCTGGGCGAAAACCCCAGCGCCTTCGGCCGAGTTGCTAAAGCCATAGACGCCGTAGGTCGTGCCGCCAGCCGCTGCTGCCGAGCCCATCACGCCGATCCCGGCGTTGGAATCGGTCAGGCCATAGAGGCCATACGATGGGCCTGTGGTGGCCGTATTCCGGGCAAAGAGAACCTCCAGGTTGGTCACTTCGCCGATGACCTCGGCCCCGGGTCGCAGGCTCAGGGCGTAGGGCACCGGCAGGATCTCCTGGCAGCCGAGGGGGGTACCTTCGACGTCCACTTTCAGCCACAGGCCCTTGCCGTCAAAATAGCCGTGAGAGACGCTCACGTGGGCGCTAAACACGCCCTCCTGTACCTCGACGTCGGGCACCACGGTGATGATGGCTGGCAGCCCTGCACACGCATCGTTGTCGAAAAAGCCAAAGGTCATGTCTCGAAAGCCGTTCACCGGGCTGCCATCCTCCAGTAACATGCCCTGATAGGTGATGGCGCTGCTCACGTTCGCCTCGATGGAGACGTCACCCTGAGGGGCAACGGGCCGCCCTCCCTCCTGGGCCCATCCAGAGCCGATCATCAGGGACAGCAATAGCCCCAAAGCCAATGTGCTGGCTACAACTCGATTCCTTTTCATTGCAGAACTCCTTTCTTTGTGTGAATGATGCTTGATTGGCAGTCCTCTCCATGCCCACTGCCGGCCAGGGAGCCGGGGGAACCATCGGCCTCAGGCTAACACAGGCCCGTCCGGCGCGCGTCCGACCAGCGTCCACGCTCCATCCGGTTATATAGTTTTTCCGGTAAGTGGAACAATCAGGGTCTGTAAGTTACATCAAGCCAGGGCCGGTGAGTCGAAAACGGGTAGTCGGTCATGTTCACCCAATAGTGTGCGCCCTGGGGCGCCTCGGTGATCATCACCAATAGCCCAAAGTTCTCGTCGGGATTCTGCAGCCAGGCGCGAACTGCGTCGGTCACGTCAATCGAGATCCAATCGGTGCCGAGCAGCGAGTCGCTGCCCAGAGGCTCGGGGGCGTAGTCTGTGCCCGGGGCCAAACCCGGCTGTGACCAGGGCTGATCGAATGTCGCACTCGCGGCCTGCCAGGGGGTCCGCAGGCGAAAGGCCGACACGGTGGCAGGCAGGGGCTCGGGCAGATCCTCGTTGAGAAAAGATTCGAGTTGGATGCAGAGAGCGGCTTGCTCGATGCTGGCGTCCGCGGGGATATCTCGCAGGTCAAAGCGGATCAGAACCCGGTCGTAGGGATAGTTCCAATAGGCGAGATGGACCTGGGGATAAATGGCGTATGGGTCGCCCGGATAGTCCGGATCGTAATTCAAGCCGGGGGTCTCTCCGTTGAGCCAGGTGTCTTCCACGACACCCGGCCCAGAGATCGAGGTCGTGACGGGCTCGGCCGGAGAGAATGCACCTTTGAGAAGGAGCCCGGCGAGGGCGAGCAAGATCAGCGCCACGCCTGCCAGCATCCATCCCCGGAAACGTCGCAACAATGAGGGCGCGGCCGACCGAGCAGCCGCCAGGTTCGTCGGGCGAGCCTGGACTTTGGATGTGGGAAGCGGGCAATCTGGCTGCGGCACCTGGGGGACCGGCGCCGGCAGCGGGGTCCACGTCTCGCCGGCCAGGATCTCGTCGCGCAGGGCCAGCGTCTCCGGCATCGGCTCGGCGTCCAGTTCGGCGCGCAGCATCTCCTCGCAACGCTCGAATTCCCGCAGCGCGGCGGCGCGGTCGCCCAGGCGGTAGTAGCATTCCATCAGGTAACGATAGGGCTCTTCGCGCAGCGGCTCGTGGATCAGCAGATGGCGAGCCGTCGCGATGGCGCCTTGGAGGTCGCCGGCTGCCCGCTGCCGGTCGATCTGCACCTCGCAGAGGCGGACAAAGTGTTGGTGCAAGTGCTCGCGCTCGGTCAGGACCCAGTCGTCGTAGAGGTTTTCGAGCAGAGCCCCCCGGTACGCGTCCATCACCGCCGGCCAGCGGGCCGGATCGGCGTTCGTCTCGTCCAAGTCCTCCAAAAGCGCCACATCCAGCCAATAAGCCGCATCGGGGTTCCACTGGAGGGTGGTGCGTGTGGCGAGGATCCAGGGCAGGTCAGGGGATGCTTTTGGAAGCTGTTTGTTGAGTTGGTGCAAGTGGCGGCGCAGATTGGCCCGTGCCTCCGGCTCGGGCACGTCGGGCCAGAGGGTGAATGCCACGCGGTCGCGAGGGAGGGGCTGGTGACGATTGAGGAGGAGATAGGACCACAGGGCAAAGACCTTGTTGGGCGTCGGCAGTGCGATGGGCCTATCGCCGTCTAGCACGTGTGGAGTCCCCAGGAGATGAATGCGCAACACGTTTGTCTCTGCCAACTTTTTTCCCCCTGCCGATCCTTCAACCGCGTCGTCTGTTGGAGGAGTATACCATAGGTCAAAGGATCTGGGAAATCGAATGCCCTCGGTCTAAAGGGACGGCAAGGGCATCGCACACGTTTTGAGGCACTATCGTTGCAGGCTCGCAAAAACTCCGGCCCCAGAAAAGCCCGGGGCCGGAGTCAGAAGTCTGCAAAGGAGCCGAGTCCGTCGCTAGGGACGGCTTCTGGGTCGTCTCCGTGCCCCCTCTGCCGTGGCAGAGACCGGCCCATGCCCCGTGGCGGTGCCGTGGACGTCCACGGCTTCGAGCCAATAGTAGTACGTGGTGCCTGCAGAGACCCGGGTGTCCGACCAGGTGTAGGTGGCCCCTACCGGGCCGCCTGGAGCCTGGCTGGGGATCAGGTTCCGGTTCATCTGCACCCGCCGCCCCTCGGGCGACTCGGAGCGATAGAGGTTAAAGCCCAGGTTGTCCACCTCCGAGGCCGTCTCCCACTCGACGAGGATGCCCTCGGACTGGGAACGGGCTTCGAAACGGGCCAGCTCGACGGCCGTGGGATGGAGGGCGGCGATGGCACACGCCGTCTTGACGACGCCATAGCCGTATTCGTTATCGCGGCCGGCAGCACCCAGATCCAAGGCCGTCTGCTGCAAGACCCCGCGGATCTCGGCATTCGAACGATTCGGGTCCGAGCTCCAGACGACGGCGGCCGCCGCCGAGACGTGGGGCGTCGACATGGAAGTGCCGCTCATGTACGCGTAGCCGCCGCCCTTGTAGGTGCTGTAAACACTCACCCCGGGCGCTGCCAATTCTACCTTGTCGTTCTTTTGCGAAAAGCTGGCGACGACGTTGTTCTGATCCACGGCCGCCACCGAGATGACGGCGTCGTAAGAAGCGGGATAGCCGTAGGCTGTGCCGCCGCTGTTCCCCGCCGCGGCGACGAGGAGCAGGCCCTGGTCGTACAAGGTCTGAAAGTGGGTGTTTTCGTAGGAGCTGTAGTAGGGACCCGACAGGCTCATGCTGATGATGTCGGCTCCGGCATCGCGGCAGCGATAAGCCGCATCGATCAGGGTCGAGCTATAGATCCACTCGCCGTTATCGCCATAGACCTTCAGGATGTAGAGCGAAACCTCGCCGGGGGTCACGCCGAGGACGCCGGTGTCGTTGTTCACAGCGGCGACGGTCCCCGCCACGTGGGTTCCGTGGCCATAGTTGTCGGTATCCCAGCCACTGGGATAGCCCCCGACGATGTTCACCCCGGAGAAATCCTCGTGGCTGGCTTCGATGCCCGAATCGATGATGCACACCATCCGGCCGGCCCCCGTCGGAGCACCAGGGTCCACCACGCCATCGCGATCTGCGTCCCAGACGTCCCGCGCTTCGACGGCGTCTACGCCGTAGGGCACGACCTGATCGGCCAGATAGCGGCGGACGTCGGGCTCGACGCGGACGACGTCCGAGCTGCGCGAGAGCGCCTGGCGGGCCTCGGCCGGGAGGGTCATGACCACGACGTTCAGCTCGTCGAACTGGTAGTGAACCTCGGCCCCCTGGCTCTCCAGCGAGTTCAACACCTGCGCCTGGCGACCCGGGACAAACTCGACGAATACGCGCTCCGGCTCGGCCCTGGCATAGGTGGGAGTAGGCACGGCAAAAGCTACGACGCACAAAATCGCAATCACGATTGTAACAAACTGAGAACTTTTTTCTGTCATCTAGGACCTCCCTTGTTCGAAATCCGAGTTTATCTTAACAAAGGAGGCCGCCGGCGTCTATGGCTCTTGTGTGCAATTGTGACGGGGTTTCGTGCAGGAATGTGCAAAGCGCGCACTGCCGCAATGGAGCGAAAGCCGATGATCAGGACAGACAAACACCCCGGCATCAAAAGCCTTCATGCCGGGGCGGCAGACGACCGCGTTTCGTTTGGAGTTTGTGGGGGTTACATAGGCAGAGAATCCGTTTCATAGAACAGAGCGAGCACCTCGTCCAGAAAAGCGGTCAGCCGGCACGTCTGCCGGCGAATGTCCTGAATCATCTTCCGGCGCTGGCCGTCGTCCAGCCCATCGTAGAGGCGATCCAAGTTGCCGCTAACCAAGGTCAAGATCGCCAGCGACGTCCTGAGTTCGTGGGAGAGATCGACCTCGAGATCGCCGTTCGGGCCGCCTGGCAAAGGACTCTCACCGTGGCTCAACCGACCGTTGGAGCCTCGATCCTGCCTCACTTTCCCCTCCAAGTTGTCGTCCATGCTCCCATCCTGGTGTCCAACTGCGCCCCTTCTCCGAGGTCGTGCACATCAGAGAAGAAAGGGCCTGGTCCGTTCGCATCAGATAGGCCCATTGTACCCGACCCACCGGGCAAAATCTATGGTCGTTTTGTGCAAATTGTGATCGGCTTTCGTGCAAGGCTGAGGAGCTTTGGCCAGGGACAGCGCTACGAATCCTCAGGCGTCACCAAGCGGTAGCCTACCCCGCGCACGTTTTCGACGCAGCCCGTTTCGCCGACGGGGTAGCCCAACTTGCGGCGCAGGGAGCGGATCAGGGGACGGATCAGCGAGCCGGCCTCCACCGAGTCGGTCTCCAGGTCGTGCGTGGCCTTGACCAGCTCCTCGGGCGAGACCACCTGGCCAAAGTTCTCGGCCAGGTGCTCCAGGAGGACAAACTCCCGGGCCGACAAGTCGATCTCTTGCTCGCCCATCCACACCCGGTGCTGGCCGGGGTCGATCTTGAGGGAGCCGGCTCCGAGAACGGGTGGACCCTCAGCACGCAGGGGCATCACCCGGGACGCGATCCGGGCCAACTGCTTGGCCCGCCGCAGCCGGCCCTGGACGGCGGCCAGCAGATCCTCAGGCTGGATGGGCTTGGTGAGATAGTCGTCCACGCCCAGCTCTTTGCCATAGCGGATGTCGCTGTCCATCGCCCGGGCCGTCAAAAAGAGAAAAGGGATCGTCAGCCATTCAGGCTTTTCCCGGACGCGCTCGTAGAGCTGGTAGCCGTTCAGGCGAGGCATGGCGATGTCGGCCACGATCAGGTCCACGGGCTCGGATTCGAGCACGTCCAGCGCTTCCAGACCGTCCCGGGCCGTCAGCACGCCGTATCCCTCGGCCGTCAGCAGCAGATCGAGGTTTTCCAGGATTCCGGGCTGGTCGTCCACGACCAAGATCGTTGCGATGTCATCCATGTCTAGCCCTCCCATAGCGGCAAATAGATGGCAAAGGTGCTCCCCTGGCCCAACACCGAGGTCGCAGCAATCGAGCCATTGTGCAACTGGACCAGTTCCCGGGCGATTGAAAGCCCCAAGCCCGTGCCGGCTACGGTGCTCTGCGCCTCGACCCGATAGAATCGCTCGTACAGATGCGGCAGATCTTCCTCAGCAATGCCGATCCCCGTATCCACGACCCGCAGCGCTGCCCAGCGGCCCGCCGGCAATTGGGACGCCTCTGGCCACTTGGCGTCCGACACCCCACCGCTGGCCAACGCCCGGCACTCGCACAGAATCTGTCCCCCCTCGGGCGTGAACTTGATGGCGTTGCTCAACAGGTTCCGGATCACCTGCCGCAATTGGTTGGCGTTGCCCCAAACCAGCAGCCCGGGAGTACATTCCACCTGCAGCGACTGCGACTTGTTCTTGGCCAGCAGCCCCTGTTTTTCGACCTCTCTGGCCAGCAAGCGGGCCAGATCGAGTCGTTCGCGCTCCATCGAGATGCGCCCGCTCTCGATCCGCGAGATCTCGAGGATGTCGGCCACGAGGTCGTTGAGGGTGTCCGCCTGGTCCCGGATGTCGTGGATCATTTTGCGGCGCCGCTCGTCGTCCAGGCGGTCGTAGAGTCGCTCCAGGTTGCCGCTGATGAGGGTGATGACCGAGAGAGGTGTGCGCAACTCGTGGGAGACGTTGGAGACGAACTCGTCCTTCAGACGCTCCGCCTCCTTGATGGGCGTGATGTCCCGTTGGACGCAGACCCAGCCGACGGGCTGATCGCCCGCCTGCGAGTCGAGCAGAGGCGCCACCGTCATCGCCGCGTCGTAGAGGGTCCCATCCTTGCGCCGGCTGACCACCTCGCCCCGCTGCATCGGGATCTCGGCTGCCAGGTCCGACCTCCCCCCACGCACCTGCGGTTCCTCGGGCTGCCACAGGCGGGGCTTGCGGCCCACCGCCTCCTCAGCCGAATAGCCGGTCAACTCCACGGCCGCCGGATTCAGGTAGCGAATGGTGCCCTCCAGATCGGTGACAATGACCGCCTCGCCCACCGCTTCGAGGATGGCCTGGGTGCGATCTCGCTCGGCGCGCAACTCGCGGGTGCGTTCGGCCACCACCTGCTCCAGGTTGCTGGCGTGATCCCGAAGCTCCCGGTAGAGGCGCCGGATCTCGTCCTCGGCCCGGTCGCGCTCGGCGCGGGTGCGCAGAGCGACGAGGCCAAAGGCCAGGTCATTGGCCAGCTCCTTGAGCAATTCGACTTCTTCCTCGTCAAAGGCATCAGGTTCACCGGCATAGATGTTCAACGCGCCCAGCATCTTGCCTTCGGCGATCAGGGGCAGGGCAATCGAAGACCCATATCCCTGGGCCAGAGCCTCCTCCCGCCAGGGCGCAAAGCGGGGGTCAGAACGCATATCCCGCACCAGGCACGGTCGCCGCCTGCGGATGGCCGTACCTGTTGGACCGCGCCCCCGAGGGGTCTTGTCCCAGGTCAACTCCAGGGTCTCCAGGTAGCCCTCGTCGTGACCGGCGCTGGCCAGCACCCGCACGCGCTTTTCGTCGTCATGCTCGGCAAAGCCAACCCACGCCATCCGGTGCCCGCCGATCTCGACCAAAATGCGGCACACGTCGTCCAGCAACTGCGCCTCGTCCCTGGCCCAGACCAACGCCTCGTGGCACTCGCTCATCGTCCGCAGCGCCCGGTTGACGTTGCGCAGCCGGGCCTCGGCGCGCCGGCGCTCAGAGATCTCTTGCTGGGCCTGTTCGTAGAGCTGGGCGTTTTCGATGGCGATGGCCGCCGACGCCGCCATCGAGGTCAACAGCGAGAGATCCTCGGTGTCAAAGTCGCCGCTGGCCTTGTTCACGGCCTCGATGGCGCCGATGGTGCGGCCCTTGGTCTGGAGCGGCACACAGAGGATCGAACGCGTCGAAAAGCCTGACTCGCGGTCCCAATCACCGTAGAAGCGAGGGTCCTGGGTCACGTCAGGCACCAGCAGCGGCTCCCCCTGCTGCACCACCCAGGTGACGATACCCTGCTCCCCCGTCAGGCGCTTGCCCCGGATGAACTCAGCCCCTTCCCCCGAGGCGGCGCCGAACCACAGCTCGTCGGACCGGTCATCGTGCAGGATCACCGAAGCGGCAGCCACGTCGAGCAACCAGAGGACGTGGTCGGCAATGATGGCCAGCGTCTCATCCAGGTCCAGGATGGAGGTGATCACCTGGCTGATGCGGTTCAGCGTCGTCACCTCGGCGATGTGGCGGCGCACGGCGTCGTAGAGGCGGGCGTTCTCGATGGCGCTGGCGGCCTGATTGGCCAGCAGTTGAGCCAGGTCTACCTGCACCTCCTCCACCAGCCGGTCGGGTCGGTCGTCCATCACCTCGACCAGGCCCATCACGCGATCCTGGTAGACCATCGGCAATCGTAGGAGGATGTGGATGCCGGCCTCTTGGAGAAAGTCGCGCTCGGCCAAACTGAGGTCCGCTTGGTCCGGGGCGATCTGGCGGCCCCGTTGTGCCACCAGCACCGCCTGGGTGCTCGAGAAGTCGAGGGGGTCGTACTTGCCAGAGGAGAGCTTGCCGTTCCACCAGGCCTCCGGGCCGTGGTGGGCCAGGAGGCGCAGGTCACGCGTACTCTCCTTCCAACGCCAAATGGCACAGGCCTTCATCTGCAAGAGATCCGCCATCTCGCGGGTGACCGTTTCGAGGACGACCTGCAAATCGAGGCTGGACGTGATCGCTGCGCCGGCCGATTGGAGGGTGAGCAACACCCGGTCGCGCCGGGCCATTTCGGCCTCGATCTCGGTCTGCTCCGTGACGTCGTTGGCCACGCCGATGAGGCCGGTGACGCGGCCCCCCTCGTCGCGGAGGGGCTGGTACTCGGCCTCAAAGACGCGGCCCGACCACTCGAAAACCGCGTGCAACACTTCACCGGCCAGTGCTTGCTCGAAACGCGGCTCCAGGTCAGAGATCGACGGGCTGCACAGCTCAAAGATCGACTTGCCGAGGAGCCGATCCGGCTCCAAGCCGAGGGCATCCAAGCCCCGGCCTTGCAGGAAGGTGAGCTCGCCGGCCCGGTCGGTGGCAAAGAGAATGAGGGGCGCGCAGCTCAGAGCGGCCAGCAACTGCTCTTGCGCGCCGGGCCACCGTGAATCCGCGCCTCCTGCTTCGCCCATGCTCAGCTCCCCAGGTACCCCTCCAGCCACGCTTCGACGCCGGCCAGGACCTGCTCCTTGCCAACGTCGTTAAACACCTCGTGGTAGTAGCCCTCGTACTCGATGCGCTTCTTGTCAGGGAAAGTCACGTTCTCGAAAAAGCGCCGGCTGGCCTCCGGCGGGCTGAGGCGGTCGGCGCCGCCGTGGACGAGGAGCAAGGGCAGCGACCAGTCGCTGGCGTGGGCCTGGGTCCAGTCGGCGGCGGCCATGATCTCTGTGCCCAGGCGGGGCGTGCCCTTGCCGTGCACCAGGGGATCGTCCTGGTAGGCGCGCACCACCGCCGGATCGCGGGAGAGGGCCGCCGCCTCCAGGCCGACCTCCAGCGAAAAGGTAGGCCAGACCCGCGATAGGAGCCTGGAAAGCAGGAGAAGAACGGGAGAAACATCCGGCTGGGTCAGCACCGGTCCCGAGGCAACGACGCCGGCCAAGCCCGAGGGATCGTGCAGCGCGTAGTTGAGGACGGTCAGCCCGCCCTGGCTGTGCCCCACCAAAAAGACCGACAGGTCCGGCGCCTCCCGGCGCACCCGGTCCAAAAAGGCCCGCACGTCGGCCCGGACGTCGGCAAAGGATTCGACGTAGCCACGCTGCCCCGGCGAGCGCCCGTGCCCCCGCTGGTCGAAGGCATAGACGGCGTAGCCCTTGGGCACGAGCCAATCGACGACGTTGCCATAGCGCCCGCTGTGCTCGCCAAAGCCGTGGACGACGGCCAGGACGGCCTTGGGCGCCTCGTCGGGCCGCCAGCGCTGGTAGTAGAGTTCGAGGTCTCCCTCGCCTTTGAATGTGCTCTCTCTGTGTTCCACGTTCCTCTCCTGACTGGCTTGCCTGCGAGTGGTGGCCCAGGCACCCTGGCTCCTGCGGCCAGTTCTATTGTACCACGTTCCTGGCGGGTGAGCAAGAGCCCGGACCCGTGCTTTGCAGCGCGTCAAATTGGTCGGCGATGGCCGATGTGGTATAATGGGCGCGTTTGGAGAACGACAAACCATGTCTATCATCGTTGGCGAACGACTGGCAAAATCATACGGTCCGGAGGACATCTTTTGGGACGTGTCGTGTAGCGTGGCCCACGGCGACCGCATCGCCCTGGTGGGTCGCAATGGCACGGGCAAAACCACGCTGCTGCGGATCCTGGCCGGTTACGAGCCGCCGAGCAGCGGCAAGGTGCACCGGGCCAAGGGGCTGCGCATCGGCTACCTGCCCCAGGAGGCCACGCTAGAGGGCGACCACACGCTCTGGGAGGAGATGATGGCCGCCTTTGCCCCGCTGCGCGAGATGGAGGCCCGGCTCTACGAGCTGGAGGCCCAAATGGCCGATCCCGGCCAGGCCGACGAGGCGCTGGAGGCCTACGCCCCGCTGCGCGACCGCTTCGAGTTGCTGGGCGGCTACACCTACCAGGACCGGACCAAACACGTGCTCATGGGCCTCGGTTTCTCACCGGAGGAGCAGGACATGCCCCTGGACCACCTCAGCGGCGGGCAGAAAACGCGGGCGCTCTTGGCCCGCCTCCTCCTCGAATTCGCCGGCCCTTCGGACGGGCAGCAGGCAACCAGCCCGTCGGCGACGCTGGGCACCAGCCTGCTCCTGCTCGACGAGCCGACCAACCACCTCGACCTGGGCGCCATCGAGTGGCTGGAGGGCTACCTCAACGGTTGGGACGGCACGGTCATCATGGTCGCCCACGACCGCTACTTTATGGACAAGACGGTGCGCAAGGTCTGGGAGCTGGCCTTTGGCACGCTGGAGACCTATTCGGGCAACTACAGCCACTATGCCCAGCAGCGGGAGGAACGCCACGAGCGGCGGATGAAAGAGTACCGGGCGCAGCAGGAATTTATCGCCAAGGAGGAGGACTATATCCGGCGCTACATGGCCGGCCAGCGCACGCGCCAGGCCCAGGGCCGCCTCAAGCGGCTGGAGCGTTTCAAACGGGACGAGATGATCGACAAGCCCCGCGAGGAGCACACCATCCACCTCCGCTTGCAGAGCCCCCTGCGCAGCGGCGACCGGGTCGTCTGGAGCCAGGACCTCGTCGTCGGCTACGACCCCGACGACCCGCTCTTTGAGGCGCCCGACCTGGATCTCCGCCGGGGCGAGTGCGTGGCCCTGCTGGGGCCGAACGGCTCGGGCAAGACGACGTTTCTCAAGACGATCCTGGGCGACGTCGAGCCGCTGGACGGCTACGCCCGGCTGGGCGCCAGCCTCAAGGTCGGCTACTTTGCCCAGGTCCACACCGACCTGAACCCCGACCGCAGCGTTCTCGACACGATCCTCGACGTGAAGAACCTGCCCGTCGGCGAGGCCCGCAGCTCCCTGGCGCGCTTTCTCTTTACCGGCGACGACGTATTCAAGCGCGTCGGCGCCCTCTCGGGCGGGGAGCGGAGCCGGGTGGCCCTGGCCAAACTCGTCTTGCAGCGGGCCAACCTGCTGCTGCTCGACGAGCCGACCAACCACCTGGACATCGCCAGCCAGGAGATCCTGGAAAGCGTGCTCGACGACTTTGAAGGCACGATCCTACTCGTAACCCACGACCGCTACCTGGTGAACCGGCTGGCGACCCAACTCTGGATCATCGAGCCGGAGTCGCAGCGGCTGGAGGTGTTCAAGGGCTCGTGGGCCGAGTACGCCCAGGCTCGGAGCCGGGAGGCGGAGGACGCCGAGGCAGAGGCATCCAAGGACAAGTGGACGGCGGCCCAGCGCCGGGCCCGCCGCAAAGAGGCCCGCGCCCGCCGCCAGGCCGAGGTCCGCCAGGAACGCCTGGCCCAAGTCGAGGCCGACATCCATCGCCTGGAAAACGAGATCAAGTCCCTGGAGGCCGAGATCGCCGCGGCCAGTTCGAGCCAGCAGACGATGCGCGTCCACGAACTGGGTACGATCTACAACGACCTGGAGAAGCAATTGCAGGAACACATGGAGCGGTGGTCGGAGCTGGCCGCGTGAGCGTTGAGGGACGTTGCGTCGTCGGCCTGACGGGCAACATCGCCACGGGCAAGAGCGAGGTGGCCCGGATGCTGGCCGATCTGGGCGCCCAAGTCATCGACGCCGACGAGGTGGCCCACCAGGTGATGCGGCCCGGCGGCCCGGCCTTTCGCCCCGTGGTGGCCGCCTTCGGCCTGGGCATCCTGGCCGACGACGGGACCATCGACCGTAGCAAGCTGGGCGCCATCGTCTTTCGCGACCCCGAGGCCATGGCCCGGCTGGAAGCCGCCGTGCATCCCGCCGTCATCGCCGAGGTGGACCGGCGCGTCGCCGAAGCGAGTGCCCAGGTGATCGTCGTCGAGGCCATCAAGCTCATCGAGGCCGGGATGCACCGCGATTACGACGCCCTGTGGGTCGTCACGGCGCCGCGCGCGCTCCAGATCGAGCGGCTGGTGGAGGCCCGGGGCCTGAGCGAGGCGGAAGCGGCGCTGCGCGTGGACGCCCAGCCGCCGCAGGAGGAAAAGGTGGCCGTGGCCGACGTGGTCATTGTCAACGACGGCACGCTGGACGAATTGCGGGAAAAAGTGGAGACGGCATGGAAGCAGATCGTGTAGGGCAAATTGTCAATTATCATCCTGAGCAACGCGAAGGGTTGCCCCACGTGACGGTCCGGCCGGTGCGACGCGACGATCTGGACGACGCGGCGGGCATCGCCGCCGTGCTCAACGGCGTCATCGCCGAGGGGCGCTACACGGCCCTGACCGGCCACTGGACCGCCGAGGACGAGCTGGCCTTCCTGCAGAGCCTGAGGCCGCGCAGCGAGATTTTCGTCGCCGAGGTGGCGGGGCGGATCGCCGGCTTCCAGGTCATCGAGCCCTTTGTGACTTACACCTCGACGATGGACCACGTCTGCCACGTGGGTACCTACGTCCTGGCCGAGTACCGGGGCCAGGGGATCGGTCAACGGCTGGCCGAAGCGACGCTGGCCTTTGCCCGAGAGCAGGGCTACGAGAAATCGGTCATCTATGTGCTGGCCCACAACGAGGGCGGCCTGGCCTACTACCGCAGCCTGGGCTTTGAGGCGCGCGGCGTCTTGGAGCGCCAGACCCAGATCGACGGCGTATACTATGACGAGGTCTTTATGGAGATGCACTTGGGGGAGGGCGGTTGAAAGTGAGTGACAGCACGAGCGAGAACGTGGAGGTCCGGCGGGCCCGGCGAAGGGACCTGGCCGACATCGCGGCCCTGGTGCGCAAGGCCACCCGCTCCAAGATCGCGGTCGAAGAGGCGGACGTGATGGAGTGGCTGTTCAGCCGGGGCTTGATGGTCGCCGTGCGCGGCGACGCCCTGGTCGGGGTTGCCGCCTGGCAGACGGAGAACCTGCTGTCGGTCACCGACGTCTTCCACGTCTCGCCGGCCAAGCTGCGCGCCGAGGCCGGGGGCCGCCTGCTGGCCGCCGTCGAGGCCGAGGCCAATACGCTCATGGCCGAAGCCAACGTCATCCTCCTGCCCACCTGGACGTCCAAGGCGGTGCGAACCTTCCTCAAGGGCCAGGGCTACGAGCCGAAGGAATTCGACGAATTGCACTACATCTGGCGCGAGGTGCTGGGCGACTTTGACACCGACGAGGCGGACCTGGTGGTCAAGCGGCTCCGCGAGCGCATGGTCATGGCACCGATCTAGCACGTATTCCGTATTGCGTAGAATGACACCCATCACACCTGCGAATTACGAAATACGCATCACGCATCACGGAGGAGTCCAAGATTATGTCATTCAAAGAATGGATCAACCGTCACCCTCAACTCAGCATGTGGGCTGTGCTGGCCGTCGGCATGGTCATCATCCTGGTCTGGTCGGCCCGCAACGAGGGATTTGACGCCGGGCAGTGGGCGGCCTTGATCGGAGCCACCGTCGGGCTGGCGGGCCTGTGCGCCTGGATCATCGGCTGGGGCGAGGACGTCGTAGAAGAGGAGGAGTAGCGAGCGATTCCCGCTGCTGTCTCAAAGGGCTCAACCTTCGGGTAGCGCCTTGTCCGTCGCCGGCAGCGAGAAAAAGAACGTACTCCCCTGCCCCTCGACGCTCTCGGCCCAGATCCGCCCGCCGTGCCCCTGGATAATGTGCTTGGCGATGGCCAGTCCCAGGCCGGTGCCGCCCCCACTCCGCGCCCGGTCGGCCTTGTAAAAGCGCTCGAAAATACGGGGCAGGGCCTCGGCCGGGATGCCGACGCCCGTATCCTCCACCGACAAGACGACCTCCTGGCCCGAGGGCTGGGCCGAGATGCGGACCCGTCCCCCCGGCGGGGTGAACTTGATGGCGTTGTGCACCAGGTTGGTCACCACCAGTTGCGCCCGCTCGGCGTCGGCCAGCACGGCGGGCAAGTGCGGCGGCAGGAGCATGGTGAATTCCAGGCCCGCCCGCTCGGCCTGGGGCCGCAGGCGGTCGGCCGGGGGGACCAGGACATCGGCCACCGGCGTGGGCACCAGCCGCAGCGGCGCCTGCCCCGATTCGACGCGCGACAACTCTAGCAGCTCCTGCACCATCTGAGTCAGGGCGTCCACCTCGGTGTCCATCCGCTTCAAGAAACGCTTGGCCGCCGGCGGATCCTTGATGGCCCCGCCTCGCAGCGTATCCACCAACGCCTTCAAGCCGGCCAGGGGCGTGCGCAGCTCGTGGGAGATATTGCTGATGAAATCCCGGCGCACCGTCTCCAGGCGGCGGATGCGGGTCAGGTCCTGGAGGATGACCAGGTAGCCCTCGGCCTTGGCCTCCTCCTCGTAGCCAAAGGGCGTGACGATGGCCTGCAAAAAGAGGTCGTGGTGGACGATCTCGATGGTCTCGACCTGTTCGGCCCCCTCCTCGCGGCACCGCTTCCAGAGGTCGATGAGCTGATGGTGGGGGGCAACCTGGGCAAAGGAGCGGCCCAGGGCCTTTTCCTCCGTGGTGTCCAGCAGGCGGCAGGCGGCGACGTTGATGAGCTGCACCTGGCCCAGCCTGTCGGCGATGAGGACCCCGTCGGCCATGTGGTCCAGCACGGCCTCCAGGCGGCTGCGTTCCTCGGCCAGGGTGGTAACCTTTTCGCGGAGCTGGTCGGCCATGTGGTTGAACACCCGCGTCAGTTGGCCGATCTCGTCGCGGCGAAGGGGAAAGCGACGGGCGGCCAGGTCCCCGTCGGCCATGCGCTGGGCGGCCCGGGTTAGCTGGCGCACCGGGCGCGCGGTGCCCTCGGCAACAAAGAGGGCCAGGAGGGCGGCCAGCACGGCCGAGAGGACGCCCGCGGTCAGGAGGCTGCCCCGCACCCGGCCCACGCTGGCCTCGATCTCGCGCAAGGGCAGGGCGACCCGGGCAAAGCCCATCACCTCGCCCCCCGCCCCCGCCCTGCCGCTCCAGACCGGCAGGGCGACGTACATCATCTCCTGGTCCAGCGTCGCGCTGTGGCGGATTCTGCTCCCCTGCCCGGACGCCAGCGCTTCCTGGACCTCGGGCCGGTTCAGGTGATTGTCCATCTGCGTCCGGTCCTCGTGGGACTCGGCCAGCACCCGCCCATCGGCGGCAATGACCGTCACCCGCGCCCCGAGGACCTCGGCCCAGCGTTGACTCAGGGGCTCCAGCCGCTCCGGGTCGCCCCCCGATTCCAGCAGCGGTCGCACATTGTCGGCCAGGAGACGGGCGTCGGCCAGCAATTGGCCCTCCAGGTCCCCGAGGCGGACCCGGCGGACCTGGTCCGAGACGTAGAAGGTCAGGCCCAGCGTCGCCGCCAGGATGAGAACGACGTAGGGTATAGCAATGCGCCACCGGAGACTGCGGAACATTCACAAACTCCTGCCAGGAATGAGGAGGCTTCTGGCGGGTACTCCAAATCTACCCCTCGAAACAATACCCCACGCCGCGGATGGTCACGATGCGCTCGGGATTGGCCGGGTCCTCCTCGACCTTTTCCCGCAGCCAGCGCACGTGGACGTCTACCGTGCGGCTTCCCCCGCCGTAATCCCAGCCCCACACCCGGTCGAGGATCAGGTCCCGCGAGAGGGCAATGCCCTTGTGGCGGGCCAGGAATACGAGCAGATCGTACTCTTTGGGCTTCAGATGGAGGGCGCGGCCGCCGTAGGTCACCTCGTGCCGCTCCAGGTCGAGGACCAGGTCGCCAAAGGCCAACTCGTCTGGCTCGGCCAGCCCCCCCTCTTCGGCCACCTCCTCGCGGATGAGGCGGACGCGGCGCAGCAGGGCTTTGACCCGGGCCATGAACTCGCGCATGCTGAAGGGCTTGGTCAAATAGTCGTCGGCCCCCATCTCCAGGCCGACCACCCGGTCCACTTCTTCGGCCCGGGCCGTGAGCATCAGGATCGGGACCGACGTCTCGCGGCGCAGGATGCGGCACACCTCAAAACCGTCCAGGCCGGGCAGCATGATGTCGAGCACGATCAGGTCCGGCTCTTCCTGCCGGGCCATCTCCAGGGCCGTCCGCCCGTCGGCGGCGCTCAGGACCTCGTAGCCCTCGCCGGACAGGTTGTATTCCAGCGTCTCCAGCAGGGTCAGATCATCCTCGACGACCAGGATGCGGTTGCCCAGCTCGCGCTTTTTCTTTTTCTTGCCCATTGGACCTTGCCTCAGCGGTCGCTCATGCGCTCCTTGAGCCCGACGATGCCGGCGATCTCGGTGGGGTCGGCGCCATAGCCGAGGGCCAGGTAGCAACTCACGTAATCGCCCATCTGCACCGCCGCCAGGATCTGGGCCAGGGCCGACTCGCCGGGCACCGCCACCCGGTAGCAGACGAGGCCCTGCTCCTCGAAAATCTCCTGCGTCAGTTCGAGGCGTAGCTCGTTGCGCGGGTGCAGGCCGCCGTTGCGGAGAAAGATGGGGGACAGGCAATCGCGCGCGCCGGCCGGAAAGTGAATGCCCGAGAGGGCGTTGTGGTCCATCTCGGGCAAGACCTCAAAGTAGGCCCAGCCCTTGGCGTTCTCGTTGACCTGGGTCTTCCAGCGGCGGGCCACCGCCTCCAAAGGACCCGCGCCGACGACGACCGGCATGCGTCCGGCCAGGCCGGCGGCCAGTTGCTTGGCCCGGTTCTGCGCCTGGGGGACGTCGGGCGCGAGTTGCGGCGCCTGTTCCTCCAGGATGGCCAGCGCCTCGTCCAGGTCGCCGTCGAGGTTGCCGACCACGCCCAGGGCGTGCAACACGCCGAGCAGGGAGAGAAGCGAATGGCCCAGCGCCGCGCGCGGCTGCGACGGATAGTCAAAAGTGACGAGGGGGACGGTCCACTCCCGGGCCAGCCGGGCCATCTCGCCGTCGGTAGTGACGGCCACCAGGGGGCAGCCCCGCCCGTGGGCCGCCTTGAACGTGGAGAGCGTCTCCTCGGTGTTGCCCGAGTAGCTGGAGCCGATGACCAGCGTCTTGCGATCCACGTAGGCCGGCAGGTCGTAGTTGCGCTGGATCAGGATCGGCAGCGGGCACTTGCCGGCGACGACGGCGGCCGCCAGGTCGCCGCCGATGGCCGAGCCGCCCATGCCCGTGATCAGCACCTTGCTGGCCCGCAGGTGGCGGGTGGGCAGCTCCAGGTCACGCGTGGCCGCCCAGGCGTCACGGCACTGCTGGGGCAGGGCTGCCACGTGGTCGAGCATTCCCTCCGAATCGAGTTTTCGCAGCGCCGACAGGTTGTCCAGGTCGGTCATGGGTGATCTACCTCCTCCGAAATCAGTCAGGTGTGTGGCACCTGTTTCCACTGCCCAGGATTGTACCACAGCTAGTGAGGAGAGAAAAGCTTGCTCTCCTCCACGGTGAGGCGATAGATCTCGCGCCGTCGCCAGCCCGACTCCTCGGCCAGCTCGTGGCTGATCTCCTTCGTCCGCAGCCCCTCAGCCAGGCGCCCGCGGATCTCGTCGCGGAGCCGCTCCTCGGACCAGGCAGCAGGTTCGTCCGTGGCCCCGCCGATGACCAGGATGAAACGCCCCTCCGCCCCCAGCTCGGCCCCGGCTGCCAGCGCCTCGGCGAGGGAGCCGCGCCAGGGCTCTGCGTGGGTCTCCCCCGTCCCGGCCTGGAGAAAGAGGGGGCGGTCGCCCAGGACGGCAGACAGATCGGCCAACGCGTCGGGCAGAGGATCGGCGCCAACGCCCGCAACCAGGGTCCGTGGCTCGTCGGCCACCGAGGCCAGCAACGCGCGGCGGGCCTGCGGCTGGCGGGGCAGCTCGCCGAGATAGACAAAGGCATCGGCCGGCAGGCCGGAGAGGACGAGGGCGGTGGCAGGCAGGGACGGCCCGGGGATCGGGACGGGGGGATAGCCCCGTTCGAGGGCGGTGCGTAGGAGCTCCAGACCCGGGCCGGAGGGGACAGGCGACCAACCGGGCAGGAGCAAGGCCACGTCGCCCTCCGGCAGTTCCTCCAGAGCCGCCCGGAGGTCCGCGCCAGCGCTCAGAGGCGTGGCGAGGCCGTGGTGGTCCAGCAGCCGCCGGGCTGCCTCCGCCTCGACGGCGACGACGAGGGCCACCTCGCCCAGGATACGGCGCGCCCGTTGGGTCAGGTCGTCGGGATCGCCCGCTGGCGCGCCGACGACGTAGAGGGTACCCATCGCCACTTACTTTGACACGGTCATGTCGTTGCGCGGCGCGTCTTTTGCGCAGTTCTCGGCGCTGGCATAGAGGGGGATTGCTTCGCTCGCTCCGCTCGCTCGCAATGACATGGTCGAACTATCCTGTCAGGTTGACGACGACGCGGCCACGCTGCTTGCCGGCCAGGATGCGTTGAATCTCGGGCTCCAGCTCGTCCAACCTGACCTCCGAAGCCAGACGGTCCAGGCCAGGCAGCTTCCACTCTGTGGCCAGCTTGCCCCAGATCTGGCGGCGGAGGTCCATGGGGCACTCTTGGGAATCGATGCCCAGCAGGCTGACGCCGCGCAGGATAAAGGGATAGACGGTGAGGTCCAGGTCGGGCGAGGCCACCAGGCCGCAGCAGGTGACGGCGCCGCCGTAGCGCGTCGACCTGAGGGTCGTGGCCAGGTACTCGCCGCCGACGGTGTCCACGCCGCCGGCCCAGTGCCCCTTGAGCAGCGGCCGGCCGGTCGTATCGCGGGCCGCGTTCCGGCCGATGACCTTCTCCGCCCCCAGGCCGCGCAGGAAGGGCTCCTCTTCGCGC
>CAYLZO010000007.1:4735-48204 GCA_964387775.1 uncultured Anaerolineaceae bacterium | reverse complement strand
GGGGGGAGGAGGTCGCCGCCGAGTTTGAGCCCTGGCTGGAAGCCAAGGTCTACGATTTGATCCAGGCCGAGGGGGTCAGCCGCGACGAGTTTCAGGTGATCCTCTCGCAGTTGGACGGGCTGGACAAAGACGTTGTGCTCATCAAGGAGGAACTATTCCGCACACGGACCGAGCTCCGCCAGGAACAGGCCCAGACGCGGGCCGAATTCAAGGAGGACCTGGCCCAGGTGCGTTCCGAGTTTGGGGAGCAACAGGCGCAGATGCGGGCTGAGTTTCGGGAAGATCTGGCCCAACTGCGCCACGAGGTGAACGAAGGCTTTGCTCAGGTGTACGAGCGCTTTGACCGGATGCATCACCAGATGGCGGTGCAGACCCGTTGGCTGATTGGGTCGCTGGCCCTCATCGGCACGGTGGTGAGTGTGCTCCTGGCCATTGCCCAGTTCACGCCCTAGCCGACCAGGCGGCGATTTCCTCGCTGTGCTCCCTGTCCCTTCACTCCGGCTGGACGGTGGGATGGGTCCGCGCTCCCTGCTCGACCTAGCGCGGATGCGTGAAGCGTGGCCGGTCGATTGTAGCGCAATTTTGTAAATTGCGCCTGGGCAAGTTTCAAACCGTCGGGCTATCGTCCACGACCAGGATCGTGCCCCGGATCGGCGGCTTGCCGTCGTCCTTCGGCCCGGCGCCGGCCTGCACCCTGGCCTGGCGTTGGAGCCGGGCCGTCGCGGCGACGATCATCCGGTCGGGCAGGTAGTGCTCGTGGACGAAATAGATGACGTCCTCGCGGGTCAGCCCCTCGACGACGTCGGGGCGGCCGGTGATGGGCCCGCCCAGCGGGTGGTCGGGCCAGGCAAAGTCCTTGAGCAGCGTATTGATCCGCTGGCCGGGCAGGTCCCGGTGGGCGGCGATCTCGCGCAGGATGGCCATCTTTTCCCGCTCGACGTGCTCGGGCGGAAAGGTCGAATTGAGCAAGACGTCGCCCAGGAGGTCGAGGGCGTAGGTGCGATAATCACATCCAGCACGGTGGCATAGTAGCAGGTATAGTCGCGGGTGGTAAAGGCGCCGGCGTTGCCGCCCCCCTCGTCCATGAGCCGGGCGATCTGCGTCGCGGCTGCCGGTGCCCTCGAACATGACGTGTTCGACGAGAAGGGCGGCATAGTTGGCCAGGCCGACGAACTCGGGGGCGATGGGCTCGGGGGCGTAGGTGTCGGGCGCTGGCTCGGCCGGATAGCCGGGCGGCGGCGGGGTGGGGACCGGGAAGCTATGTTCATTATTGGTGTTTTAGATTTCGCCCCGGACCAGTTTACGCACCCGGTCGGCGACTTTGTGCTCGTCGATCATGGTGAAATCTTCCATGTTGCGGGCAAAGGGTGGTGGCACCGAGGGTGCGCACACCCGCTGGATCGGCGCGTCGATGTAGCCAAAGGCCCGGTCGGCCACCTGGGCCACCACCTCGGCGGCAAACCCGCCCCGCTCCGGTGCCTCGTGGGTCACAACCAGCCGCGACGTTTTCTTGACCGACTCGACGATGGTCTCGATGTCCAGCGGAAAGAGCGTGCGTGGGTCGACCACCTCGACGCTGATGCCCTCCTTTTCCAGCAGATCGGCGGCCCGCAGTGCCTTGACCACGGCCATCGACGTGGCGACCACGGTGCAGTCGGTCCCCTCGCGCTTGACGTCGGCCACGCCAAAGGGGATCAGGTATTCTTCCTCGGGCACGGGGCCGGTGGTGTTGTAGAGCAGCTTTTGCTCGATGAACATCACCGGGTCGTCGAGGCGGATGGCCGTCTTGAGCAGGCCCTTGGCGTCGTAGGGCGTGGACGGCATGGCGACCAACAGGCCGGGCAGGTGGTGGAACCAGGCCTCCAGGCTCTGGGCGTGCTGCGCCGCCGACGACCTGCCCGGACCACCCTGGGTGCGAAAGACGACCGGCACCTCGGCCTGCCCGCCCGACATGTAGCGGATCTTGGCCGCCTGGTTGGCGAGCTGGTCCATGGCCATGGCCGTAAAGTCGATGTACATGTATTCGACCACCGGCCGCAGGCCGGTGATGGCCGCGCCCACCGCCGCGCCGGTAAAGCCCTGCTCGCTGATGGGCGTCTGGATGACGCGCTCCTCGCCGAAAATCGGCGAGAGCCCCAGCGTGACCTTGTAGGCGCTGCCAAAGGGATCGGCGATATCCTCGCCCAGGAGAAAGACGCGCTCGTCGCGCTCCATCTCCTCGATCAGGGCTTCTTTGAGTGCGTCTCGATAGGTGATTTCTCGCGTTGTCTTTTGCATTAATGCTTCTCCAGTTTGTTGGGCAATTTTCCAATTTGCCCTTCAGCAACTTGCGGTCGGTGGGGCAAATTGCCAATTTGCCCTACAGCGGCTTGCCCGCATGGTCAAAGTGGACGTAGAGGTCGGTCAGCGCCTCTTCCGGGGCGGGAATGGGGCTGGAGCGGGCGAACTCGATGCCGGCCTGTAGCTCGGCTTCGACGTCCGCGGCCATCGCTTCGTCCTCCTCGTCGCTCAGGTAGCCCCAGGCGCGGAGCTGCCGGCCCAGCTTGAGGATGGCATCTTTTTCCCGCCAGTCCTCGCGCTCCTCTTTGGGCATGTAGAGCGCCGGGTCGCCGACGTAGTGGCCCAGGAAGCGGTAGGTCTTGGCCTCGACGAAACTCGGCCCGCCGCCGGCCCGCGCCCGGTCCACCGCCTCCTGCACGCAGCGATAGACGGCGATGGCGTCCATGCCGTCCACGCACTCGCCGGGGATGTGGTAGGAGCGCGCCCGCTGGGCCAGGTCGCAGTCGTGGGCTGTCTCGGCCCAGGGCTGCGACAGGCCGTAGAGGTTGTTCTGGCAGACGAAAATCACCGGGATCTGCCACAGCGAGGCCAGGTTCAGCGCTTCGTGAAAGCCGCCCTCGGCCGTGGCCCCGTCGCCGAAAAAGCAGACGGCCACCTGGTCGGTGCCGCGCATCTTGATCGACAGGCCCACGCCGGTGATGATCGGCAGGCCGCCGCTGACGATGCCGTTGGCGCCGATGATGCCCTGGCTAAAGTCGGCGATGTGCATCGAGCCGCCCTTGCCCCGGCAGTAGCCGGTCGTCCGGCCGTAGAGCTCGGCGAACATGTATTGGGGCTCGCAGCCCTTGGCCAGGACGTCGCCGTGGCCGCGGTGGGTGCTGGTGATGTAATCGTCGGCGCGCAGCGCGGTGCAGGTGCCCACCGGCACGGCCTCCTGGCCCTGCGACAGGTGCAAAAAGCCGGCGATCTCGCCTGCCTCAAAGTGCCGCTGGGCCGTATTCTCGAACTCGCGGATCAGGCGCATCCGCCGGTACATGGCCAGCAATTGGTCTTTTGTCAGGTCGTCAGGGGGTGTCTCTTTGGTTTCTTTGCTCATCCTCTCTCTCCAGAAGGCGTGATGCGGGATGCGTGAAACGTGACGGTTTCTCACGCATCACGCATCACGCATCACTCGTCAGCAGCAGCAGCGGGTCCTCGACCAGTTGGGCGATGCGGTCCAGGAAGCGGGCCGCCGGGGCGCCGTCGAGGACGCGGTGGTCGAAAACCAGGCTGAGGGTCATCATCGGTCGCACGGCCACGGTATCGCCTCCCTCGTGAGGGGCATCGTCAATCACGACCGGCTTGCGCACAATCTGGCCCGCGCCCAGGATGCAGCATTCGGGCAGGTTAATCACCGGCGTAAAGCCCTCGACGCCGAACATGCCCAGGTTGGTTACGGTGAACGTGCCGCCGCCCAGGTCGTCGGGTGCGAGGCGTCCGCTGCGGGCGGCCGCCACCAGCCGCGCCGTCTCGGCGGCGATGGCCGGCAGGGTCAGCCGGTCGGCGTCGCGGACCACGGGTACCAGCAGGCCGCGCTCGGTATCGACAGCCAGGCCGACGTTGACCCGGTCCAGGTACTCGATCACGCCATCATTTTGATGGCCGTCCTGGCCCAGGCGGGCGTTGGCCGCCGGGTGCTCGCGCAGGGCCACGGCGCAAATGCGGATCAGCAGGTCGTTGTACGAAACGCGCACGCCCTGGGCGATAAATCGCTCACGGGCTCGGGCGAATTCCCCGGCGTCCACCTCGCGAAAGAGCGTCACCCGCGCCGTGGTGTGGACGCTCCGGGCCATCCCCTCGGAGACGATTTTGCGCACGCCCTTGAGGGGTGTGGTGCTCGCCGCCTGGGGCAACCCTGGCCGGGCGGCCGGGGGCGCTCCGGCTCTCTGCCGGAGGAGGGCGGCGGCGGCGGCCAGCACGTCCTCCTGGCTGATGCGCCCGCCCGGCCCACTGCGGCCGGCCACCTGCGCCAGGTCGAGGCCCAGCGCCTCGGCCAGGTTGGCGGCCACCGGCGTGGCTCGGATGGTGGGCGCCGGCGTCGCTGCCCGGTCTGCCAGGGCTGCTTCCACGTCGGCGGCGACGACCCTTCCCTGCGGACCGCTGCCCGCGACCGCCTCCAGGTCGATTCCCCCCTCACGGGCCAGCCGGCGCGCTTTCCACGAAGCCGGCGAGGGGTCTTTTTCCGGTATGGCCTCGATCCTAGCTTTTGCCTGGATAGGCGTTTCCTGGGCGGCAGCCGGTGCGCTGGGCTGCCAGCCGGCAGGGAGCGTCTCGCCCTCGACCACACCGACGGCCAGCGCCGTGCCCACGGGCACTTCCCGGCCGGCCGGCACCAGGATGCGGGCCAGGGTGCCGGTCTCGCGCGCCTCGACGGCGACCACCGCCTTGTCGGTCTCGACCTGAAAGATCTCCTGGCCGGCCGAAATCTCGTCTCCTTCGCCGACCAGCCATTCGACGATGGTCCCTTTTTCCATGGTCAGCCCCAGTTGGGGCATCGTGATTTCGAAGGGCATGTTTTTGCTCACTTGTCCAGGCTTGCGGGCGAACCCGAGTACCCCTCGGGCGGCCTGCTCAGGTCTTTGATGTGGCGCCGCATGGTCCGCCCCGCCTTCTGCGGGTTGCGAGAGGCCAGGGCTTCGAGCAGCACCTCGTGACGGCGCGCCACCGCGCTGGCGACCCGGCGATCGCCGGGCTTGTACTCGCCGTTCAGGATGGCCTCCATGATGTGCTCTTTGAACTGGTCGCCCAGAACGACGCGTTCTAGCAACCCGTGTTCTTGGTTCATTAGCTTCTCCCCTTCCTTTGCTTAGGTTCGGGATGGTTCCCTACGCTGTGATGTCAGCGAGATATTTGTGGGTTGAAAGTTGACAAAAGGCCACCTCTGATAGAAACTCTGTGTACTCGGCACAAGCGCTATCAGGAGGCGACCTTCATGGCGAACATGATACGTGAAATTAAGGAAAAAGTCAAGCCGGTGGAACTGGCACTGAGTGGGATAAACGTTGCGGCGGTAGCCCGCAAAGCTGGCGTGCCAGCCAGCACTTTGAGTTACGATTTGGACAGGGTGAAGGAGTCTCTGCCGGAAGTGTTTAAAAATCGCAAACCCGGTCCCAAGCCACAGAAGAAACAGGCAGAAGCGCGGCGGGCCTGGTGGTCTCGGGTCAATCGTTCTACTTTCTGACCGATTTGGACGTCCTGTTCAAGTACATGAACGATGCCGGCTTGGCCTTGATTCATCTTCGTGGACCGTCCACCCCGTCTATTCCGAGAACGTCCTGGTGCGCGGCATCACCGTCCGCAGCGAGGGGCCGAACACCGATGGCCTCAACCCCGATTCGTGTCGCGCGGGCTGGCCGGCTCGACGGTGATGGTGCCGGGAAAGTCCATGTGGTGCTCGTCCAGGCCGTAGGCCACGGCGGGCATGACCAGCCTCTCGCCCGGCGCGCGGCGGGCGGCCTCCAGGCAGAGGGCCTCGACGATGACGTTGTCGGTGTTGAGGGGCAGGTGCGGCCCGTGATCCTCGACGGCGCCGAGGGGCAGCAGCACGGCCGGCTGGCTTACAGCGCCGGGTTCAACGCGGCGGGCATCAGCCTGACGGGCAACGAAGTCACGAGCAACGATGTGCGGCCCGGCGTGCCGCGCCTGCTGACCGTGCGCGCCATCCTGGCGGCGCGGCGGCTGGAGGAGGCGCTGGATGCCTGCCTGCACCCCCGGCGCGCCTCGTCCTACAACAACGTGGTCGCCGACGCCCACGGCGAGGTGTACAGTATGGAGGGCTCGGTCACCGACTGCGAGGCGATCTATATCGAGGGCGACGTGCTGGCCCAGGACAACCTTGCAGCGCATGGCATGCCCCCTGCTCTGGGGCGTTCGAGCCTCAGAGACCCCCAGGTTCGCCACCGAGTGGCCAGACTGGCGGCCTGCACCTCGGACAGAGCGTTGGCCTCGCTGGCCGCCTAATCGACCGAGCTGGCCAAGCGAGCCTGGAGCTCCTCCTCGATATCGAGCATCTGGATGGAACCCAGGTAGATCGTCCCTTCAGGGGACGTAATCTCTTTCAAGACCGAAACGACGGCTGAAACCTCTGCTACGGCCCGCTCGACCATGTTCGTAACCTGGGCGATAGCTCGCCTATCCGCCCGATCCCCCTTCAGGATCTCGATAGAACCCAAGAGAACCTGGAGGGGGTTATTCAGGTGGTGAGAAAGGGTGACCATCGTATCCTGGAGGGTCTGGGCCGCAATCGTCTCCTGCATGGCCGAATGCAGCCGGGCATTCTGGACTGCAATGGCGACGAATGCGGCCATTTCGGTCAACAGTTTCTCGTCTCGTTCTGAAAAGTTGCCATAACCTTCCGGCTGCCGGTCGTCGAGCTTGTTGATGGCTTCCATGGCGCCAATGATCCGATCGGAGATGCGCAAGGGCACGCAGAGGATCGAGCGGGTCCGAGAGCCAATGGCCTCGTCGATGCCGGGGTAAAAGTGCGGCTCCTCGGATACGTCGTTGGCGCGCAAGGGCTGTCCCTGTTGGACCACCCAACCGACGATGCCCGTCCCCACGTCCAAGTGGAATGGTCCCAGCTCCTCACTTCCGTTGGCCAGGATGATCTCGAAGGTGAGTTCCTTCCCTTCTTCGTCGAGCAGGACCAACGTCGCACTCTCGACCCCCAGGATCTCTTTGACGCGCCTCGCCACGGTTCGCATGATCTCTTTCAGGTCCAGGGAGGAGGCGATCATCTGGGCGACGCGGTTGATCGTCGCCAGTTGGTGGGTCTGGCGCTCCAGGTCTTCGTAGAGCCGGGCATTTCTCAAGGCGATAGCGGCATAGTCGGCCAGGGCCACCAGGCGCTTTTCGAATTCAGGGGGCAGCCCCTCTTTCGCTCTGTGACAAACCACACCGAGGACGCCGATGGCCTCTCCCCCTGACTTGATGGGCGCGTAGAACAGGGAGTGTTTTTGAGATCCCAGGTAGCCGGTCATGCCCGTATGCTTGGTCGGTCTGGGGAGCCAGAGCGGACGTCCCATTCTCACGACGTCTTTGGCGTGACTATCGCGAATGCGAGTTTGCGGGCTAAAGTGATACCCTTTTTTGCCCAGGATGGCCTCCAGGTGCAAATTGTCTCCCTCATCGTCCAGGAGAAAGATGGCACCCGCCTCAGCGCCGGTGAGATACGTGGCGGCATCCAGCAGGCGGCGCAGGAGTTGCTCTTTGGGCATCAGCGAGGCAACCGAGCGGCCGATGGCCTGTAGCGTGGAGAGCTCTTTCATTTGCTGCGAGAGTTTCCGATTGCTCTTTTCCAATTCCTTGACCAGACGGGCTCGCTCGCGGCGCAGCCGCCCCTCCTCCAGGGCCCACTCGATGGCCACCAATAGCTCGTTGATGTCAAAGGGCTTGGAGATATAATTCCGGATGCCGAGCCGGAAGGCGCGCACGGCCACACTCTCTGAACCGTACAAAGTCATCAGGATCACGGGCGCCCGGCAATCTCGGCGATGCAGCGCTTCCAGGACCTCGATCCCCGAGAGGCCGGGCAGGTTCAGGTCGAGCAAGATCAGGTCAGGCTTTTCTCCAAGTGCCTTGTTCAGACCTTCTTTGCCGTCCATGGCGACCAAGAGCCGGTAGCCCATCGGCTCCAAGAGGTCGCTGAGGAAGGTGATGATCTCGACTTTGTCGTCTATGATAAGGATCTGTTCCTTGGTCATTTCTCTCCAATTCGCTCCGTTCACCCGGCCGGAATTGGGTGTGTTTACACCCGTTGGTTGATCATCTGCGAGAGATCCCGGAAGCTAAAGGGCTTGGACAAAAACCCGTCACCGCCGGCGTGCCTGGCAGCGGCCAGATCGGCCTCTGCCGTCCAGGCAGAGACAAACACGATGGGGACGTTGCGCGTCTTGTCCATCGCCTTGAGCAGGCGGCAGGCTTCGATCCCCCCCATGCCCGGCATCCTGACGTCCATGAGGACGAGGTCGATGGGCTGCTGGCTGGCCAGACGGACGGCTTCTTCCCCGCACTTGGCTTCCAGCACCTCATAGTCCCCCTTCCACTGGAGGTAGGTCCGCACCATGAGCCGGACGTCGGGCTCGTCGTCTACGATGAGGATGTGCCTAGCCCGCATCGGCGGCAGCCTCCGGCTGGGGCACAAAGGGCAACTGGCCGAGGGGCTCTTTGCCCCTTTGGGACAGTTGCTCGGCGTCAAAGAGGTAGGCGTGCTCGGGCGGCAGGGCCTCGGTGATGACCGACCGGCCGAAGGCTTTGCGCAAAAAGAGGTAACGCGAGGAAAAGCAGAGCGCCTGCCAGGGCTGATGGTAATGAACGCACAGGGGCATGTCCTTCTTGAGCGCCAGCAGGCGGCCCGGCTGCCAAATGTCCACCGAGAGCGTGGCGAACCGGCCCCGGAGCCTGTTCACCCGGCGGCGCACGGCCCGCAGATAAGTGCCGTTCTGGCTGTAGACCGAGATGGTGTCCAGCAGCCGAAAGATGATCTCGCTGTCCACCTGGCCTTTGCGCGGCAGGCCCAGCTCGGCAAAGAGCTTGTCGTCGTTGTGGATGTGGCCGTTGTGAATGCCGATCACCCGGCCGGCGACCAGGGGGTGGTTGTTGGCATTGTCCCAGCGGCTGCCCTTGGTCGGCGCCCGGGTGTGGCCCAGGAGGCAGGTGGTCCCCGCATCGACCGTGGCCAGCAGGTCCCGGTAGGTATCAGTTTCGACCAGTTGGGACGCGGGCGCCGGCTGCTTGAACAGCCCATACGCCCCATCCCGGCGGATCAGGGCCACGCCGGTAGCTTCCCGGCCTCGCTCCTCGTTGTGGACCAGGGTCTGGGTAAAACAGCGCCGGATGGCGCGCCAGTCCGTCTCGGAGCGCTCCATCGGAAAGAGCAAAATGCCGGCCAGGCCACACATGCGCATCCCTCAATTCCACTCAACACGCAAAGACGACGGCACCGACCTGGCCGTCCCAGTTGAGGCCCCGCAGCGTGTCCAACTGCTCCAGGCGGCGATCCAGTTCCTGGGGGGTGAGGAACAGCTCGCGGGCAGTGGCCCATTTCCACGATTCGAGGGCCAGATACCCCGTCAGCTCGGCCAGCTCGATGCAGCGCATCAACTTTTTGTCCGTATCGTCCAGCTCGCCGGCGGGGGTGGTCGCTCGCTCGGCCAGGAGGTCCTCGATCTCGGCCCAGGAGCGGCCGCTGGCCCGCAACAGCGAGATGGGCGTCTCGGCCAGCAGCGAGAGCACCTCAAAGCTGGGATTGTGCTCGAAGCGGCCAAAGACCGGCTTGAGGAGCTCCAGCAGCTCGTGGCAGCCGACGCGCAGCTCCTCGACGACCTCGGGCGTGATCTGCGAGGTGTCGCTGGTGGCCAGCCTGCCGTCGTTATTGCTCAGCCAGTTCAGGAGTTGTACCTTGCGCCGCCAGGGCTGGATCTTGCCCACGTGGATCACGCCGTATTGGCTCATATCGACGGCTTTGAGCAATATGGCCAAAAAGAGAAAGGTCTTGGCCACGATGGACGTCGGGCTCAGGTCGGCGTCGGGGAAGCGGTTCTCGTAGTGCAAGACCTTGATGGCGCCGTCGTCGTCAAAGACGACGTGCTCCAGGTTGAGGAAATTGTTGTGCTCGGGTACGGGCCGGCTTTCTTTGAGGCGCTTCTGGATCTCGCGCATCGCGTGGTTGCCGGGCGTCCAGCGGACCATCTCCAGGTGGCTGCAATAGTTGCGCCGCCGGCAAAGGCTCTCCAGGCTGCCGCCGGCGCTGGTGATGAAGCGGAGCTCGGGCGCATAGCGCCGGGTCAGGTTCCAGACGTTGGCCAGGATGATCTCGGGCATGGGCTCGGTCAGGCCGACGGCCAGCACGTGGTAGTGCAGGCCGCACGTGGGCCGGGCGCGGATGCCTTTGGGAAACTGGGCAAAGAGGTCGTGATATTGCCGGATCAGGGCCGAGTAATAAGGCTGGCGGCCCAGGACCTGGACCTCGATGCCGCAGTGCTCGCTGATCACGTCCAGCACGCCAAAGCGCCCCAGGTGGTTCAAGTCCTGGCTGGGCTGGAGCTTTTCCTTCAGGCCCGGCATAAAGTCGTCTTTGCGCACCCCCTTGGGCAAGGCGAACTCGACCTCTGTGCCGACTTTGACGATGCGGTACAGCAGGTCTTTCCAGTAGAGCGCCTGCTCGTGGCTCAGCGTATCGTCGCGCCGGAATAGGATCGGTTCCTTCATGCTTGCCCACCTGCAGTGTGCTTACAGCCCTGGATCATCGGTTCAGATTCTGCGCTTCATCCCTGACGCGATCGTGGGGGGAAGCGGGGTCGATTGCCCCCCGCCTCCCCCGCACGTTGGAACAACGGCAACGCACGGGGATGATGTTGAAATGATGGTGCATTGCCGAGGTCCAACTGGCCAGAAAGCGTCCCATCGTTGCCACCTCGCAAGCTGCAACGGCGGGCGCTGCTACGGCCCCTGTTCGTTGTATCCGTCGGCCAGGTGGACGTTGACGTGGACGACGCCCTTGTTCAGGTCCTTGAAGGCGTAATCCTCGGTGATCTCGGGCAGTTGGTCGGCATCGAACTGGCTCTTGATGACCGAGCCGGCCGGCACGTAGCGCCCGTCGGGCACCTTGACGCCCAGCAGCAGGCACTTGGGCTCCACGACGCAGTCCTTGCCCACCTCTGACTTGAAGACCAGGCTCTGCATGCCGATGAAGGAATCGTCCCCCACCTTGGCCGGGCCGTGGATCTGGACCTGGTGGGCCAGGGAAACACGCTCCCCGACAAAGATGGCGTACTTGCGGCCGTCGTGCTCGACCAGGTTCTTTTCGATCCGCTCACCATGCTCAAAGGTCTCCAGGGCGTGAAGGACCACCCCGTCCTGGACGTTGGCCTCGTCGCCGACCCAGATCGGCTGGCCCTCGTCGCCGCGCACCGAGGCAGCCGGCGAGACCATCACCCGGCGGCCGATGTAGGCCGCGCCGATGACGGCGGCCAACGGGTGGATGTAGGCCGTACGGTCGATGTGGGGCTCGCTGATCCTGGGGCTGAAGGACGTTTTGACCGACGCGTGAACGTTTGTTGCTCCCATTTAGAGCTCCTTTCAAAGGTGTGGCTGGAGCAGGCTGGCCACAGCGAGGGCCGCCTGCCGCCCACGCCGTTAGTGCATCACGTGGAAATCGATGTCGCACACGAACTTGGCCGTGTCCTGCTCGATGCTGACGAACTTGGCCTTTTGGCCCAGCCGTTTGTGCAACGCTGCTGAGGCCATCATCATCGGCACGCAGGTGTAGGGCGGCACGCCAGCCTCTGCCAGTTGGGTAGTGGCCTTCCACAACATGCAGCCTTCGATGAACATGTCGATCTCGTCGCCCTCGATGACCAACCGGGCGCCCTTGCAAAAGCCATACTCGTCCACCAGCAGGCGCTCGATCTCGGTCAGGAGGTCCTGCGGGTTCTCGCCTTGGATCTCCAAGCCGAGCTCGTGCTCCATGTCCTGCAGGATGTCCTCGCCGATGGCGTCCACCGTGGCCAGGGCCGAGTCGCCAAAGAGGTCGTATAGGCCCTTGGCAAAGCCGAAAATGATGTCGTTGAACACCCGAACTTGCCGGACTTTTTTCTGTTCTTCCGTTGCCATGTTGCAAATCTCCCTTCCTTGATATTCGTCGAATCGTTGGTTAGCGGGGGATGGCGTCCCAGAGTTGATCCGCGTACTCGTTCATCAACATGCGGACCATGCCCAGGGTCGCGTCCCTGGTGACGGCCAGACTCCAGTAGTAGGAGCCATCGCCGAGAAGGCGGGCGAGGATGTAGGCCCCGTTGGTCGTGACCAGCAGGTCGTCCATCTCGCCCATATTGATCTTGTCCGACACCTTCTGGCCCAGCTTGACGACCATGGCAAAGCGGGCCGAGGCGGCGCTCGCGTCAAAGTTGGGGTCGGCCGAGCCGCCGGCGATGGATAGGCCGTCCATGCCCACCACGTCGGCCGAGACGAACTCGGACCCTAACTCGCTCCGAACTTCTCCCAAGAGTTGTTCCAGCTTGTTCATCGTTTATCTCCTTCCCCTAGCGGGGCATCGCCTTGCCGGCACGCTCGGCATAGATTCGGCTCATCAACAACATGTTGCCCAGGTTGGCGTTCTGCCGGTCGGCGGCCAGGCCCAGGTAGTAGTCGTCGTCGCCCAGATGGCGCCACACGAGATAGGCCCTGTCTGTCGTCATCAGGCCGTGGTCCATCTCGCCGGCCCCCAGCTTTTCCGTGGTCGTGTCCACCAGCTTGATGAGCAGCGTCATCTGAGCATTGATGGATTCCACGTCTATCGCGGTGGCCGAATGGCTGGCAATGCCCAGGCCATCCATCCCTGTGACAGAGGCCGCGACAAAGCCGGGCACCTGGCCACCTAATTCGTTGAGAATGTCTTGAATATTCTCTGCCATTTCGTATTCCTCCTTCGTGTCTTTGATTTCGATTGTGTCCCACCGCTCCTCGTCGTGCCGTTGAAGTCCATCCATGATCAACGCCGACCAGGCCGTCTGGACCGTGCGGGTTGGTGGGGCCACCCCACTTTCTAACTGGAATTCTCCATCTTGCCAGCTAAGGATTCGATAGACTACCTCCTCTCCTTCTAGATCATCCCCGCCTTCTCCCTCCTGAAGGGTGGCGTGGACGATGTTTCCTTGGTCAAAGTACAGGACGGCTTCGGTGTCATTCTGGCGCAGGCTCAGTTGCGCCCGATTTCCTTCCTGGCACGTCAACTGGACCAACGTCGGTAAACTCATGTCACTCAGGCGACCTTGAATTGCCATTCGATCCTCTCCTGCTTCGAGCCTGGAAAAGCTCGCCTAAATCTCCAATGATGCGTTCAACTCGCTCTCCAGCAATTGGGCAAAGTCGCTGCCCAGCGCCTCCTGGACCGGACTCGAACTGCCTGCCTGCCCCGGTTCGAGCAGGATCGGGGCCAATTCCTCCACGGCCTGCTTGAGCACCAGGCGCACCAGGCCAATGGGCGTCTCGTTGTCAAAGACGATGACCAGGATCAACTGCTCGCCGACGTCCGAGAGGTAGACGCTCTGCTCCTCCCCCTCGTGCAGGAGCAGCTTGAAGCGGGCTTCCTCGCCGACCAGCCGGGCCATCTCGTGGGTGGCGGCCAGCTCCCCGGCAGCCAGCGCCGAGAGTACCTGGGTGTTCATGTTGCCCATCTTGCCCCGCTCGGCGATGAGCTGGCCGGTCACGTCGGCCAGGATGATGCAGTGGGCCTCGCTCTCGTAGGCCATCTTTTCCAGGCAGGCGTCTATGGCCTCCGCCTGTTCCACAGAGAGCACAAAACTCGGCGCCAACTCGCCGGTGGTGCTCAGTCTGGGCAAGGGGGCGGTGTCCAGCTTGCCGCCTCCGGTTGCCATCGCCTGGCCTTCCCCCGGGCGATGGCCACATAGCGGGCATGAGGACTCGCCCCCGGGGATTGCATTCTGGCATTCGGGGCAGAGCCGGGCCTCCGCTTCCGGCAGGGCCTGGCCCTCGACCCATTGGAGCCCCTCCAGCGCCCGCCGGTTGTCGGGGTTCAGCGCCAGCACAGTCTGAAGGTAGACGCGGGCCTCTTCGGAATCCTCGGCCACGCTGGCCAGCCACAGCCAGGCCTCCTCCCGCGAGGGATCCAGCTCGGTCACCTTGAGCAGCAATCGACGGGCCAGGTTCTTGTTCCCCTTGCGCGCCGCGCGAATGCCAGTCTCCAGGGCTTGTTCTGCCAAACTGTCAGGCGCTTGTGACGCGCCGCTCGGATCGCTTGTCATCCTCGTCCTGTCCTCGAAAAAGTGTCTAGAGTTGCTGTTGGGCCTTGCTCATGACCAGGTTGATGGTCGCCTTCAGGGTGTCGAATACGCCTGTCCCTTCGGTGGCCACCGACGTGAACCACGGCGTGCCGTTGCGGGCAAAGAGCCGCTTGAGAACCGGCACCGGTGCCAGGCTGGGCAGGTCCTGCTTGTTGAACTGGATGACGCACGGGGTCCTCTGAGGGTCCAGTCCCAGGTCTTCCAGATGCTGGCGCATCATCTTGAAGGATTGGATGTCGTCGGCCAGGCGCGCCATCTGGGAATCGGCCACGAATACGACGCCGTCGGCCCCCTTCAGGACCAGCTTGCGGGTGGCCTCGTACATCACCTGGCCCGGCACCGTGTAGAGGTTGAACTTGGGCTTGAGGCCCTTGATCTGCCCCAGCTCCAGTTGCAAAAAATCGAAAAAGATGGTCCGATCCTCCCGCGTCTTGAGCGAGATCAGGTCGCCCCGCAGTTGCGGGTTGGTCCGGCTGTGGATAAATTGCAAGTTCGTCGTCTTGCCGCTCAGGGCCGGCCCATAGTACACGATCTTGAGATTCAGCTCGCGAAGTTTCCAGTTGATAAACATCGAGCTCCTCAGTCATCCCTGTCTGCCCCATCCATCCAGGATGGTCCGAGCAAGCCCATCTCCAGGGCTTTTTCCAGGCTAAAGGTCTCGGCCGCGGGCGGTTCGTCGTTTTCGGCTGGCGCGGGGGGAGGGGCCGGCGCTTCGGAGGGCCTGTCATGCAATCGTGCCGTTGCCTCCTCCAGCGTCAGCCCCTCATCTTGCTCGTCGCCTTTGACGTCCCCTCGGCCGGCCTCCCTCCCGGGCGCCGACGGCTCGACGAAGAGCTGATCCAGGCTGTTGCTCAGCAATGCGCCAAAGTCGTCGTCCAGCACATCCCGCGCCCCCACCCGCTCCGCGCCGGCCACCAGGGCCTGAAGTTGCTTCAGAGTCCGCCGGGTGTAGAGCCAGACCATGCCCAGGCGGCTCTGTTGCTGGCGTTTGTCAAAGAGGAGCACGAGAAAGAGGGATTCGTCCACGTTGGAGGAATAGACGTCGAATCGCTCCCCCTCGTGGTAGTTTAGGGTCAGGGCTTGGCTCTCCCCCAACAAGCGGCTTACCTCAAAGGAGGTGGCAAAGCTGCCGCCGATCAGCGAAATGAGGGGCGCCAGCTCCAGGCCCTCGGTCTCGCCGACGTGGGCCACCATCTGGCCCGCGACGTCGGCCAGCAGGATGCACTGGGCGCCGATCTCGAAGCGGAGATCGGCCAGGCACTGGGCGATCTCGTCGAACTGCTGGTCGGAGAGCATGAGGATGTCCCGGCCCGGTGCCTCGGCCTCGGCCAGGGCAATGTCTACGGCAGCGGCCAATTGCGCGATCTTGAAAGGTTTGTTGATGTAGCGGCAGGCGCCCAGCCGGTAGGCGGCCGACTCGACCCGGGCGTTGCCATAGGCCGTCATCAGGATGAGGCGCGTGTGGGGGTGCCGCTCCCGGACCTTTTCCATCAACTCCAGGCCGTTCATGTCCGGCATCTTGAGATCGGTGACGACGAGGTCAAAGGGCCGCTGTGCCATCTGGGCCAACGCCTCTTTTGCCGAGCAAGCGGTTTCGACCTGGTAGCCCGCCGGCAACTCGGCGAGGTTTTCTCCCAGGAAAAAGGCGACACTCTTTTCATCGTCTACGATCAGGATACGCTTGCTCATTTTATGAATCCTCTGGCGGGTTTCGCCTCTGAACCACGTCCACTATATCACAAAAGTGGCCAGTTGACGTTTCCAGGATCATCACGACAGGTTCCCGATTTCGTGACAAACTTTTGCCCAGAGAGCAAAGAAAAAAGGCGACCCACAGGGTCGCCTTGGTCCTACGAGAGGTTTTGATCAGGCAGACTCGTCCTCCCCCACGAATTTGTAGCCCTGGCCGCGCACGTTGGCCACGTAGGGACGACCATTCGGCCCCTCGCCCAGCTTGTTGCGCAGCCGCCAGACGTGGGTGCTGAGCGCCTGCCGGGCTTCGTAGGCTGGCGCTTCCTCCTCGCCGTGGAGGGCCTCCATCAGCGCGGGATAGGAGACGACCTCCCCCGGCTGCTCCATCAAACAGCGGAGAATCTGGAATTCGGTGGGCGTCAGGTGCAGGGCCTCGCCTTGCCGGCTAGCTGTCTGTTTCGTCAGATCGAGCAGCAGGCCCCGTGCCTCGAGAAAGCGGGGCGCGGTCTCTGCCTGGGGCTCGCGAGCCGCCTGGGCCTGGCCAGAAACCGCCTGCAACTGCCGGGCGCTCTGCTCGATCAGGCGCAGGAGCTCCTGCTGGTGGAGCCGCTCCCGGCGCCGGGCCAGCCCCTGCTCGACACTGGCCAGCAGCTCCTCGGTGCGGCAGGGCTTGAGCAGATAGTCGTGGCCGCCCCGCCGCATGGCCTCGATGGCCGAGTCGAGGCTGGCGTGGGCCGTCAACATGATGACCACCGGCGGCAGGGGCTTTTCTTTGACCTCGGCCATCACCTGCAGGCCGTCCATGCCCCCCATCTTGAGGTCGAGAAGGACCAGATCGATCCGCTCCTCCTCCAGGCGGGCCAGCGCCTGCTCGCCGCTGCTGGCTGTCGAGACCCGGTAGCCAGCCTGTGACAGCTCCTCGCTCAAAAAGAGGCGGATGGACGGCTCGTCGTCCACGATCAAAATGTGTTCTTTCTGGGCCATATCCTTTCCTCTCGTAGGGCAAATTGGCAATTTGCCCCGGCGCTACACACCGGGCAGGCAGACGACGAACGTACTGCCCTCGCCGACGGCGCTCCGCACCTCGATACGCCCGCCGTGTCGCTCGACGATGCCATAGCTCACGGCCAATCCCAGCCCTGTGCCCTTGGCCTTGGTGGTGAAAAAGGGCTCAAAGATGCGCTGGATGTTTTCCTGGGCAATGCCCTCTCCCGAGTCGGTGAAAGAGATGCAAACCTCGTCCTGGCTCTCGGACCGCGACGTCCGGACAGCGAGATGGCCGCCCCGGGGCATGGCATCGAGAGCATTCAGAATAATGTTGAGAAACACCTGCTTGAGCTCGTCCGAGATGGCCTCGACCAACAGGTTCTGCCCGGCGAGATCGCGGCTCACGGTGACGTGGCTGTGCTGGAGCTTTTTGTTCACCAGGGCCAGGGTTTCGTCCACCAGGTGGTTCACGTCGGCCAGCTCCCGCCGCTCGGCCAAGGGGCGGTAGAAGCTCAGCATCCGCTCGGTGATGCTGATCAGGCGCTCCACCTCGCGGTTGGCGACCTCCAGGTAGTGCTTTCGCTTCCTCTCCTCGAACTCGCGGCTGACCAGGAGCCCCAGCCCGCTGCTGAGGGCCTGCAAGGGATTGTTGATTTCGTGGGCCAACGAGGCGGCCAGGCGGCCCAGGGCGGCCAGTTTTTCCGACTGGATAAGTTGGGCCTGTAGCTGCTTGACCTCGGCCAGGTTGCTGAACACGGCCAGGGTGCCCACGAAACGCTCACCCTCAAACATCGGCCGGCCCGCCACCAGGACGGGCAGGCGGGTGCCATCCCGATACTGGATGACGAGTTCGTAGCGGTCGCTCTCGCCACGTCGTCGCCGCTCGTTGGCTTTGCGGATCGCGCCTTGTTGGTCGGGGGGGATGAATTCGATCCAGGGCCGGCCGATCATCTCCTCCGGTGTCCGGCCGATCATGGCTGCGCCAGCCGGATTGACGAAGGTGATGATACCGTCTGGATCCTCGCGGACGATGCCCTCCGCCATGTTCTGGATGAGACTCTCGTTGAACTCTTTGAGGCGCTCGGCCTGGTCAAAGAGCTGGGCGTTCTCCAGGGCCAGGGCGGCCTGATCGGCCAAGGTGGAGAGAAGCTGTTGGTCGGCCTCTTCAAAGGCATCGCGCCGCTGGCTTTCGGCGTTGAGCACGCCGATAACCCGATCTTTGACCATGAGGGGCACACACAGCTCTGAGAGAGTATCGGCCCCCGCCTGCACGTAGCGCGGGTCCTGGCGCACGTCGGGCACGTAGGTGGCCTCGCCGCTCTGCACCGTGGCGACCGTGATGCCCTGTTCGCCATCGAGGGGGAGGCTTAGGGCCTCTTGGTTCCTGGCGGCGCCGGCGTGCGCCCGGCGCATCAGGGCCTGGCGCTCGTCGTCCACCAGCCACAGGCCGCAGATGCTGAACCCCAGCATCTGTTGAGCCGTGTCTACCACCGTGCCGGCGATCTCGGCCTCGTCGCGGAGCAGCACCAATTGCTGCCCCAAGGCCCGGATGGCGGCCAGGCTGCTCTCCAGCCGCCACTCGGCCGTTACGTCGCGGTGGGCCTCCACGACGTGGGTCACTTGCCCGTCGGCGCGGCGCACGGGGGCGACGGCCACGTCGATAAAGAGCGACTGCCCTGTCCGGTCGTGATGGACGTGCAGGTCCCGGGCCGGCTGGCCCGTGCACCAGACTGCCTGGGCCGGACAGGCTTGGTCGGGCTCGTCGCAGGGCTCTTTACGCCGGTGGCTGATCTCATGGCAGGGCCGACCGACGACCTCGTCCCGGCTGTAGCCGGTCGTCTGTAGAAATGCCTCGTTCACGTCGGTGATGGCGTAATCCCGGTCGATGACCAGCACCTGGTCGTGCAAACTGTCCAGGATCGTCCGCGCATAGTCGCGGGCCTCCCGGATCTGCTCGTAGAGGCGGGCGTTTTCCAGGGCGGTGGCGATCTGCCTGCCCATCACCGACAGAAGCCCCAGGTCCGTCGCATTGAAGGGCGGGGCTTCCGCCGGCCGGCTCAGGCAGAGCGCGCCGACGGTCCGTTGCCTGGCGCGCAGCGGGACGTACACGACGCAGGCCGAATCTGCCTCTTGCACCTGTGTCTCGTCCTGGGAGAGTGCCTGCCGGGCGAGATCGGGGTCAAAGCACGCATATGGTTCTTCGGCCTCTTTTTCCTTGGGGACGACGACGTGGGCCACGCAAAGCTCGTCCGTCTCGGGGTCGTGCAGCGAGAGGGTCGCCCGCGCGGCCGCCATCTGCCGCACCACGGCTTCGAGCAGAGGCCCGGCCATGGCCTCGACGCTGCCATCGGTCATCAGAGCCTGGCTGATCTCCAGGATCGGGAGCTGGGCTCGCAAGCGCAGCCGTTCCAGCTCCCGCCGCCTCTGCGCCAGCGCCTCCTGGATGGCCGTGCTGAATTCCTCCACACCGAAAGGCTTCAGCACAAAGCCGCGCGCGCCCGAGGTCAGCGCCTCGATGGCACTGTCCAGGGTGGCATAGCCGGTGATGATTACGGCCGTCAGGTTCGGATCGCGCTCGCGGGCCCGGCGCAAGATATCCAGCCCCCCAATGTCGGGTATCTTGACGTCCAGCACCAGCAGGTCAAAGGGCTCCCGCTCCAGGATCTCCAGGGCGGTCTGCCCCCGATCGGCTGTCTGAACCTGGTAGCCCTCGCCGGCCAGGACCCGGCGGCAGAAGTGGAGAATCTGAAGTTCGTCATCTACGACCAGGACGCGCTCTCTAGGCATGGGCCTGCTCCTCAGCCGGGGCCATTGCCGGCAGTGACCGCCGGAAGGTGTTCCCCTCTCCTGGGCGGCTCTCGACGCCGATGGTGCCCTCGTGGCTCGCTGCGATCTCTTTGATCACGGCCAGGCCCAGGCCGCTGCCCTCATATTGGCGACGGAGTGAGCCATTCACCTGGTAGAAGCGGTCCAAGATCCGCGATTGCTGGCCGGCGACAATGCCGAGGATGCGTTCATCAGACATGGGTCTCGCCCTCGCTCTGTTTTGTCATGGGCAGCGTTACGACGAAGGTGCTCCCTTTGCCCAGCCGGCTGTCGAGCTCGATCTGCCCCCCGTGCCCTTGCACGATGCCCAGGCTGACCGATAGGCCCAGCCCGGTGCCCGCCGACCTTGTCGTAAAAAAGGGCTCAAAGATGCGCTCCTGGATCTTTTCGGGGATGCCCACTCCCGTGTCGGCGATGGAGACGCGGGCTTGGTCGCCCACCTGGGTGGTGCGGACGGCCAGGGTGCCGCCCTGGGGCATGGCCTGGGCGGCGTTGGTGATCAGGTTCAAGAGGACCTGCCGCATCTGCCCCGCGTCCAGCGGCACCAGGTCCAGGTCGGGATCGTAATGCTCTTCGATCTCGATGCCGTCCTTGTCGAGTTGGATGCGGGTCAGGGCCAGAGTCTGCCGGACGAGGTGGTTCAGGTCTTGCCGTTGCTTTCGCGATTCACTCTGCCGGGCAAAGTCCAGCAGGTTACGCACGATGTGTCGCGCCCGGCGCGCTTCCCCGGCCACGATCTCCAGGTCGCGACGATTGGGGTCTTCTGGCTCCAGCTTGCGGACCACCAGCTCGGCAAAGCCGAGGACGCTGGTCAGGGGGTTGTTCAGCTCGTGGGCGACGCCGGCGGCCAACTGGCCGATGGCCGCCAGCTTGGCCGACTGGACGAGCTGGGCCTGGGTCTCTTTCAGCTTTTCGTACGCCTGCTTGGCCTGGGTAAAGAGTTCGGTGTTCTCGATGGCGATGGCCGCATGGGCGGCAAATGCCTGGATAACCGAGGCGTCCTCCTCGCTGTAGAAGCCTTCCTGCTCGTGCCCCAGGTTGAGCAGGCCGATGGCCCGTTCCTGGATCACCAGGGGGACGCCCAGCCAGCAGCGGACGTCCTGGCTGGCGGTCGTGGATTTCCAGCCTGGGTCGTCCCGGACGTCGGCGATGATGGCCGCTTGCTGGCTCTTCAGGACGTGCTGGACGTGGGGCAGCTCGTCGACGGACATGGGAGGCAGGAGGCGCTTCTTGGTGCCAAATCCCCGCTGGGCGACGAGTTCCAGCTTGTTCCCTGTGACCAGTATGACCGAGGCATTGTCGTAGGGCACCACCCGGGCCAGTTGCTCCAGGATGACGGCCAGCACCTTTTCCCGGTTCAAACTGGAGTTGACGGCGGCCCCTACCTGGCGCAAGGTCTCGGCCAATTGGCGCTGCTCGCGCTCCTGTTCCAGCAGGCGGCCCTTGGCCAGGGCCAGCGAAATCTGCCGGGCGGCCTGCTGGCCAATCGAGATCTCTTCGGGGGAAAAGTGATGGGGTTCGTTGAAGGCGATGAGGGCCGCGCCCAGCTTCTGGTCGCCGGCGACGAGGGGCAGGCCCAGGAGTGAGCGGGCCGGAAACTGGGACGCGATGCGCAAGCTGGCGTGCGGCGAGTCGAACACGTCTTCGATGGCGAGTGGGCGCCCCAGCCGGAGGGCCGCTTCTGTCACCGTCGGCTCGCCCTCCTTGACCTCCAGGGCGGGGTACGTCTCGCTCATGGGGCCGGAGGCTGCCGCCGGGACGACCCGTTGCCGTGCCTCGTCCCAGAGGGTGACGTAGCAGCCGTCGGCGCCGATCAGGTGGGCCAGCCGGTCGGCCAGGATCTGGAGCATGGCCTCCACGGTCCGGGTCTCCAGGGCGGTGAGGGTGATGGCGTTGAGCAAGGCCAGGTGCCGCTCCCGCTTGCGCAGTTCGACCGCTCTGGCTTCGGCCTCCTGCCGGGTCTGGCTCTCTGCCTCAAAGAGCCGGGCGTTGTGGATGGCAATGGCGGCCTGGGTGGCAAAGAGGCTCAGCAGCTCGGCGTCGGCCTCGGGGAAGGTCCGCGGTGTGTGGGTCGTCACGTTCAAAACACCCAGCGATTCGTCGCGCCAGCGGACAGGTACGCCCACGACCCCCGCAAAGGCATAGTTTTCGTAGGCCAGGGCCCTGCCCGACCACCGGCCATAGTCCTCTACGACCAGGGGCTCGCCACTGTCCCAAACCTGGCCGGCAACTCCCTCACCTGGGCGCAGCTTTGTGCCGATCATGTCCGGCTTCAGTCCGGTCGCCACGACCAATTCCAGCACGTCCTCTTCAGGGAGGTAGAGGTAGAGGCCGCCGACGCTACTCTCCAGCAGATCGACCGCCCGCGTGATGATAGAGTCGAGCAGGGTGGTGATGTCCAACTCGCTCGTCAGCTCCAGGCCCACCTGGCGCAAGGCTTCCAGTTGCTCGGTGCGGCGGCGGAGGGCTTGATCGGCCTGTTTGCGCTCGGCCAGTTCTTGCTGCACAGACTCGTACAACTTTGCATTCTCCAGCGCTACGGCGATCTGGTTGGCCACCGTCTCTATGACCAGCACGTCGTCCTCGTCAAAGGTGTCGGGCAGCGGACTCTGCACGTCGAGTACGCCCAGGACCTCGCCGCCGGCCCGAATGGGCACGGCCAGCTCCGCCCGGGTGGGCATTTGGTCGGGGTGCAGGCTAACGTAGCGGGGCTCCGTACTCACGTCGTTGGCCAGCAGGGTCTGTCCCTGGCGACCAACCCAGCCGACCAGGCCCTGCCCCATCTCGAGGCGATGGTCTGGCGGGAAAAGGTGCCCGAATTTGCCGGCCCGGGCGCGCATCACCAACTCTCCCCGTTTGCGATCCAGAGTGAACAGGGCCACGTGATGATAGCCAAAGTTCTCCTGGACGAGGCGGACGGCCCGGGGCAGCAGCAGGTCCAGGTCCAACTCGGCCACGATCTGCCCGCCGATGTCGTTGAGGAGCGCCAACTGGGCAGCGCGCCGTTCCAGGGCTTCCTCGGCACGCTTGCGCTCGGTGATGTCCTCTGCCAGCGCGAGGACGTGTTTTTCGCCGCCGAGTTCTATCGCTGACAGGCTGACGTTCACGGGAAAGATGCTGCCGTCCTGCCGCCGGTGCCGGGCTTTGAACTGGAAGTATCCTTGTTTTGCCAGATTTCGCCAAAAGACGCCGCCATCCTCACGATCCACGTAATCGGGATCGATGTCACCGGCCTTCATCTGCAAGAGTTGCGCCCGGCTATACCCATACCGTTCCACGGCCACCTGGTTGACGTCCACGATGTAGCCGGCCATGTCGTGCAGGAACAGGGCCACGGGGGCGCGATCGACCAGGGTCCTGAACTTGATTTCGCTCTCGCGCAGCGCCTCCTCGGCCCGCTTGCGCTCGGTAATGTCCCAGTGATTGCCGATCATCCTCAGGGCTTGGCCCCGTTCGTCACGCGCCACAACCCGCGCCTCGGTCCGTATCCATCGATAGTCGCCGCTCTTGGTTCTGAGACGGAACTCGTTCTCATAGTTGTCGGGCTTGGTGGCGAGATACTCCTCGGCGACGGCGAGGGCTTGCTGAAGGTCGTCGGGGTGTATCAGGCTCATCCAACTCTCGTAGCTGGCGGGGAATTCGCCCGGCTCATAGCCGAGCATGGTGTAGTAGCGCGAACTGAAAAAGAATTCGTTCGACTCAAAGTCCCATTTCCATATACCGTCGGTGGTGGCATCCAGGGTCAGTGTCAGTTCTTCTTCGCTGGCCCGCAGAGCTTCCATCGCCCGCTCGCGTTCGGTGACGTCCAGCACGGCCAAGTTGGCGATGGATCGATACACCTGCTCGACCTGCTCGTGCCCGGCAGCGTTCGCTTCCTGCTGGTGCAGGGCTTGCTCGGCGGCGTCCAGCCGACGGCGCACCTCGGCCAGCTCCTGGATTAACTGCTCTCTCGACGTGCTCTCGTCGCTCATGGTCTATTTCCCTGGCACGGTGGCTTTTCCAGATGTTTCGTTCGTCGGCAGCCACACGCAAAAGGTGCTGCCCTGGCCCTCGTCGCTCCTCACGTCGATCCGCCCCCCGTGATCCTGGACGATGCCCAGACTGACGGACAGGCTCAGACCCGTGCCCTGGCCGACGGGCTTGGTGGTAAAAAAGGGCTCAAAGATGCGGGGCAGGTGCTCAGGCGGGATGCCGGTGCCCGTATCGGTGACGTGCACGGCCACCCCGTCTTGTTGCCATTCGCTGCGGACGGTCAGCACGCCCCCGTGGGCCATGGCCTGGGCGGCGTTGCTAAAGAGGTTGAGAAAGACCTGTTTCATGCGCCCGACGTCGAGTCGAACCGGAGACAGGTTGGCGGCGTAGCGCTCCTCGACGGTGATACCGTTGCTGTGAAGTTGCTGGCGGAGCAGCGCCAGGGTGTCACGCACGACCTGGTTGAGGTCGGCCGGCTCTTTGAAAGGTTCGGACTGGCGGGAGAATTCCAGCAGGTGGCGCACAATGTCGCGGGCGCGTCGCGATTCTTTGGTGATGATGTCCAGATCCTCCTTGATCCGTGCCTCGAGGCCATCGTTCCTCCGAGCGAGTTCGGCAAAGCCGACGACTGATTGGAGGGGATTGTTCAATTCGTGCGCAACCCCGGCCGCCAACTGGCCGATGGCCGCCATCTTGGCCGATTGGATGAGCTGGGCCTGTGTCTGTTTGAGCTGCTCCATGCGCTGCTGCAACTGCTCGTACAGCCGGGCGTTCTCGATGGCCGTGGCGGCCTGGTTGGCAAAAGCCACCGAGACCTGGAGGTGCTGCTCATTATAGTATCCCGGCTCCCTTTTGTCCAGATTTAGCAGGCCGATGACCTGCCCCTGGGACACCAGCGGCACGCCGAGCCAGCAGCGGATGTACCGGGACTCGGGACGGTCCAGCCAGCGCGAGTCTGCGCGTGTGTCAGAGATGAGGGCGGGGTGCTGCCGGTCAATGACGTGCCAGACGTGCGATAGGCCCTCTGTCTCGCTCCGCGACAAGTGCTGAGATTCGGGCCGGATGCACCGGCTGGCGACGGTCTCTAGCGCGCCATCGGAGAGCAACATCACCGACGTACTGTCATAGTCCACGACGAGGGCCAGTTGTTCCAGGATGAGATGCAGCACCTTCTCCAGATCGAGGCTCGTGTTGAGGGCGTGGGTCACCTCCATCAACGTCTCGGCCAGCTTGCGCTGCTCCCGCTCGGCCACCAGCAATCGCTCGCGCTCCTCTTCGGCCCTTTTCCGGCCGCTGATGTCGTGGCAGATGGCGCCAACCCACGTCACCTGGCCCCCTTCGTCCTCGATGGGATAGAGGGTGGTCATGTCGGTCTTGGTCAGGCCCGCGTACTCGAAGCTGTGCTCGTAGGTCTGGGGCTGGCCGGTGGCGAATATCTCGGCGCACCGCTGCCGGTAGACGGCGGCCTGGGCCTGGGGAAAGAGATCTTTCAGTCGGTGGCCCACCACGTCTTTGGGCTGAAGCCCATAGTCTCGCAGGCGCGTGCCCCCGGCCGTGTGAAAGACGCCCTCCCGATCCACGCTAAAGATCAGGGCGTCGCTCGACTCGACCAGGCGGCGGTACTGCTCCTCGCTGGCCCGCAGCGCCGTCTCGATCCGCTTGCGCTCGACGGCGTAACGGAGGGCACGCACCAGCAGCGGGCGATCCACCTGGCCTTTGATCAGATAGTCCTGGGCGCCGAGGCGCACCGCCTCGATGGCCAGGTCCTCGTCGTCCAGGCCGCTGAGCACGACGATGGGTACCCGGGGCGCCCGTTCGTGAACCGACTCAAAGGTGCCCAACCCCCGGCTGTCGGGCAAACGGAGGTCGAGGAGGATGACGTCGATTTCTTTGTGACAGAGACATTTCAGCGTAGCAGAGAGGCGCTTGGCGTGCTGGATGGCAAAATCGGCACTGGCGTTTCTCAGCATCACCTGGATCAAGCGGGCGTCTGCAGGATTGTCTTCGACGAGTAGCACCTGGATCGGCGTGTCTTGCATTCCTTTCTCCTCGATGGTCTAGCGTCACGTTGGGATGGAGAGTTGGCGCCTGCCGCCATCTAGCCGGTCCGGGGTTGAACCGGGCGGCAATTCAGAAATGACGGACCAAAACACCTGGATCGTCTGAATCACTTCAATAAAGCGATCCACGTCCGTGGGCTTGGTCACGTAGCAGTTGGCCTGAAGTTCGTAACTGCGCTCGACGTCCTCTTGAAGCTCCGACGTGGACAGGACCACGACGGGGATACGGCGCAGATCCCCATTGGTCTTGAGCTCCTTCAGCACCTCGAATCCATTCTTTCCGGGCAGATTCAAGTCGAGCAGAACCAGGTCGGGGCGAGGCGCGGTCGCGTACGGCCCCTGCCGTCGCACAAAAGCGATGGCCTCCACGCCGTTTCGGACGACGTGGAGGTTGTTGCCGGTCCCACTTTCCTCGATGGCCACGTGCGTCAGGTGTACGTCACTGGGCGAGTCCTCGACGAGCAGGATTTCCACTGGCCTACGGTCCGCTTTTCGCTGCATGGGGGGCTTTTCCTTTCCGTGAAATCGAAAACCAAAATGTAGATCCCTGGCCCGGCTGGGAATCGACCCAGATTCGCCCGCCGTGCCGCTCTACGATCTTTGTGCAGAGGGCCAGGCCGATGCCTGTGCCGGGATATTCGTCTCGCGTATGAAGGCGCCCAAAGACGTCAAAGATTTTCTCCTGGAATTGCGGCTCGATGCCGATGCCGTTGTCGCAAACGGAAAAGAGCCATTCGGTGGCGGTCGTTTTGGCCGAGATGTGCACCCGTGGCGGCTCTTTTCCGCGAAACTTGAGGGCGTTGCTGATCAGGTTTTGGAACACCTGGCCCAGTTGTGTGCTGTCGGCCATTACCGTGGGCAGGGGGTCGTGGGTGACCGTCGCCCCGGCTTCTTCGATGGTCATCTGGAGGTTGTCGAGCACCAGGCCGACGACGAACTCGCTGTCGGTCGGCTCGGGCGTCTGACCCAGCCTGTCCACCCGCGAATACTCGAGCAGGTCGCGGATCAAGTCCTGCATCCGGGCTATGCCGTCCACGGCAAAGGTGATGTACTCCTGAGCCTCGGCGTCGAGCTGCTCGCCGTAGCGCCGGCCCAGCAATTGCACGTAGCTCGATACCGTGCGCAGGGGCTCTTGCAGGTCGTGGGAAGCGATGTAGGCGAATTGCTCCAACTCGGCGTTGGAACGAGCCAGTTCCTCCGCCTGGCGGACCAGCAGTTCCTCTGCCTGCTTGCGCTCGGTCGTGTCCCGAAAACTGGCCACGGCGCCGTATATTTGGCCCTGTTCGTCCAGCAGCGGGGCGGCGTTGACCGACAGCCACTTGGCCGTGCCATCCGGCGCGAGAATCCCATGTTCCAAGTCCTGCACCTCGCGCCCCTCGCGCAGGGCAACAGCCAAGGGCAGTTGGGCCAATGGGTAGGGATTGCCTTCCTCGTCGATCTGGCGCCACTCCCGTTCGTTATAATAACGGCCTACGATTTCGTCGCGATAGATTTCCAGAATTCGCTCGGCACTCTGATTGGCGTAGGTGATCTGCCCCTCCAGGTCCACGACCACCATGCCATCGACCATGGTCTGCAACATTTTGTCCAGGCGCTGTTCCGCCTGGCGCAGCGCGTGCTCGGCCCGCTTGCGCTCGGTGATGTCTACAAAGACGGTCAGGGTGGCTGGCGCCCCTTCGTATTCGATCCGTGAACTGTGGGATAGGACCCAGCGGATGTCCCCGTCCCGGTGGACAAAACGATACTCACGCTGGGGGGCGACCTCCTTGCCGGCGACGCGGTCCTGGAAATTCTGGAAAAAGATCTCCCGATCCTCGGGATGGATCAGCGCGGCCAGTTGCCGGGGCTCCATGGCCAACAACTCGTCCGGCGGAAAGCCACAGAGGGTCTCCATGGACCGGTTGGCAAAGCTGAGCCGCACCGGGTCGGCCTGGGCGATGATCACCCCCTGGAGCGATTGCTCGACGAGGGTCCGGTACTTTTCCTCGCTCTCTTGCAACGCCGTCTCTGCCTGCTTGCGCTGAACGGCCAGGGCGTAGAGGGAAGCCAGCCGCTCGACGACGTTGAGGTCTTGCCGGACATAGTCGTCGGCGGCGTTGGCCAGGGCAATCTGCCCCACGAGGCTGGTGCCCACCAGGGCCGGCGCAGAGAGAAAGCGGCGGATGGGCAGATGTCCCTCGGGCACACCCGACGAGCGAGGATCGTCCAGCGGCGCGTTCGTAAGCAGTGGTTGACGATTTTCCAGCACCCACCCCCACAAGCCGGAAAACGTCTCAAAGACGATGCTCTTGTCCGGCACGTCGCAGGCATCCCAGATGTCGCGCGTCATGGTGGGGCACACCAGGTGTCCCGTCTGCGGGTCGATGTAGCCGACGTAGCCAAACTGGCTGCCGGTGAGCTGCTTGGTGTGCTTGAGCACCCGGTACGAAATGTCCTCAATCGTCATCGAGTTGGAGATGAGGGCGCGGGCCAGCTCGGCCATGGCGGCATTGACACTGGCCTCCCAGGCCAGCGCCTCTTTGGTGCGATCCCACTCTTCAGAATAGCGGTCTGGCGCGCTTTGATTCGATGTCATGTCGCTGGATTTGTGAATCTGCACCCTATCCTTTATTCGGCAACAAGTCTACTGCGCTTTCGCCGGTGAACGTTTTCGGCCAGCACACCGAAATAGCAAGTTCAGCCTCCGTTGCCGTGCAAGCCTGCAATCCCTTCGCGCAAGGCATAGAGCGCTGCCTGGGTGCGGTTGGCCAGGTGCAGCTTGCCCAGGATATTGCGGACGTGGGTGCGCACCGTCCACTCGCTGATCACCAGCCGGTCGGCGATCTCCTGGTTGGTCAGCCCCTGGGCCAACAACTTGAGCACCTGCAACTCGCGCGGCGTGAGTGGGTCGGCAGCCGGGGGCAGATCCGAGGGCTGGTTGATCTCGCGGATCAATTGCAGGGCAATGCTGGGATGCAGCGACGACTCGCCGCGTTGGACGTCGTAAATGGCCTGCAACAGCTGGTCGGGTGCGGTATCTTTGAGCAAATAGCCCAGCGCGCCGGCCCGGATGGCTGGAAAGACCTTGTCCTCCTCGGCAAAGCTGGTCAACACCAGGATCGGGACATCGGGATTTTCGTCCTTGATCTCGCCAATGGCTTGCAGGCCATCCTTCACCGGCATAATCAGATCCATCAGAATCACGTCCGGCTGTAGATCGCGAGCCAGCGACACGGCTTCTGCGCCGTTGGCCGCCTCGCCTACGATGTCCATCCCGGGCTCGCTGGCGATCAGGGTCTGCAGTCCCTCGCGCACGACGGGATGGTCATCGGCGATAAGAACTCGAATGACGTCCATTCAACGCTCCTCTAAGGTTCACTGTCGTCGGTAGCAGCCCTACTTTTCTGCGAGAGAGACCGGGACACTGACCCTGACCCTCGTGCCCCGGCCCGGGGCTGACTCGATGATCAAGGTCCCGCCCATCGCTCTGGCCCGTTCCTCCATGCTGGCCAGTCCCATCCCGCCCTTGTTCCTTGCGGCCCCCAGATCAAAGCCTTGCCCATCGTCGGCGATCTCGAGCACCAGTCGCCCGTCCTCGACGCAGATGCGCACGGTCTCTTTTTTCGCGGCGGCGTGTTTGAGCGCGTTGTTCAGGGCTTCCTGCGTGATCCAGTACAGCCCTTCCTCCAGCGAGGCCGGCAGCTCGACCAGATCATCCATCACCACCCGGGCCTCGATGCTCACCCGCTTTTCGATGGCATCGAGCCGCTTGCGCACCGCACCCACCAGGCCCTCCTGCTCAAGCATCGGCGGACGCAGCTCGTGGATCAGCAACCGCATCTCGCACAGGGCCTGCTGGGCGATCTCGCCGATCCGCCTCAGGCGATCTTGGACCTGTGCTTCACTTGCTGTACTGAGCGTGCGGCGCCAGCCCTCGGTGAGGAGCACCAGGCTGTAAAGGGACTGGGTGACCGAGTCGTGCAAGTCTCGGGCCAGGCGCGTGCGCTCTTCCAGGATCGCCAGTTCCCGGCTTTGGTCATAGAGGTGGGCGTTCTCGATGGCCACGACGATCTGATCGCCCAAGCTCTGGACGGCCACCACGTCCTCCTGGGTAAAGGCGCCCACCTGGCGATTGTGGACGTCCAACGTGCCGATGACCTGCTTTCCGAGCCGCAGGGGGATGACCAGTTCGGAGCGGGTCTCGGGCAGTTGGCTGTCGGGCAAAAAACCTGGCTCGCGCAGCACGTCGTTGGCCAGCACCGCTTGGCCGGTTTGGGCAGCCCTGGCGTTGATGCTGGCCGCATCCAGATCGAGCCGGCCATGTTCCAGGCTCTTGCGGTCGCTGCTGGCCCGCAGCACCAGCTCCTTGGCCTCCCGATCTACCAGGAATACCTGCACGTGGTAGTACCCAAATGCCTCACGGATTGTCTCTACCACCCGGGGCAGCAACACGTCGATGTCCAGGATAGACGTGATCTCGCGGCCCACCTGGGTACTGGTCTGCAACTGCAAGGCGCGCTGCTCCAGCGCCGCGTTGGCCTCCTGTAGGGCGCGCGTGCGCTCATCCACCCGGTTTTCCAACGAGTTGATCAGATCGCGCAACTGGGCCGTCATGCTGTTGAACGCCTGGGCCAGGGCGCCGATCTCGTCCTGGCGCTCTACCTTGGCTGTGCGGTCCAGGGCGCCGCTGGAGATCTGGGTAGCCATGTCAGCCAGGTCCACAATGGGATCGGCGATGCTGCGGGTCATGGACAGAGAGGCCGCAACTGCCAGCGCCACCGCCGCCAGGGCGATCACCACGTTCACGCCGGTGGTGAGCCATACGGCGCGAAAGGCTTCGGACAGGTCCTGTTCTACCGAGAGCACTGCCCCAAGCGGGGAGAGCCAACGATAGATGCCAACCACCGACGTGCCCAGCGCGTCGTCATAGACGCCCGAACCGCTGGCGCCCTCCTGGATGACGGCGTCGATGCCCTGGGTCTGGATGGCATAGACCTCCCCGCTCGCCGGGGCCAGCGTTGTTCCGGCCAGCGCGGAATGCTCCGTATCCACCAGGTAGGCTTTGCCCGTCTCCCCCAACCCGGTCCCTTCGGCCAGGATGGTGTGTACGTCCTCCACGGGTGCGCGCCCGCCCATGAGGCCCCTGAGTTGCTGATCCGGGCCCACAACGGGGACGACGGCGATCACCGAGGCCCGATCCTGGGGCAGAAAGCCCCCCTCGCCGGAGGCAGAGACGAGAGAGTGGAAGGGCAGTTGTGTGGCGGGCACCAGCAGGCCATGCTGGAACAGCGCCTGGTTGTAGTAGACTTGCCCTTCGCGGGCCACGTCGGTCGAGACGACCACCTCGCCCTGGAGATCTACCAAAAAGAGTTCCTCGATGCGGGGGGACCGGTCGACAAATGCCTCCAATTGCCTCCGCACCAGGCCATAGTACCAGGCGTATTCTTTGTCTTCGTTGCCCAGGCGCAACGCCGTGTTGACGAACTGGGGGGCGCAGTCGGTCTGCGAGGCGAAGAGCAGATCCTGGTGCAGCGACTCGACCCAGCCCTGGATGGCCAGCTCTTTGCGGGCGGCCACCGACTCCAGCCGGTCGATGGACTGCTGCCGACCGTTCACATAGCTCACCAGCGACGTGGCGATACCCACGCCGATGACGGGCAGCAGGGCGATCACCACAAACCAGATGAGCAATCTTTTACGAATCATGGTAGCCTTGTCTGAGAGTTCTGCATAAAAGTTTCGCCGCCGGAAACACTACAGCGAATTGAGAATGAAACGAATTTTCGCCTCAAATTGGTTCATTCACTCACCCCAGTGGAGCAACTAAAATGCGTCTGTCGTTTGTGTTCGGCATCCCCGCAAAATGTCCGCAGCGCAAAATGGGCGGATGCACATTCACCAGATCCCATTTTTTGTCTCAGCAGCCTCTATTCGTTCCATTTCCTCATTCGATGTAGTGTTTTTATGCAGAACCCTCTATGCCTGATTATAGCATAGGCGAAATCAAAGTCAAACGTATCTGTTCATCGCACCAGCCCTAGAACCACTGAAACACTGAAGGCTCTGATTTCACTGAACGCCCTGTCTGATTCCAACCTACGCTCAGAGGCTGTCTGAGAATCCTGTCGAAGGGAAACCGGGCGCATGGCTTCAACACGTACTCTGGAGAGGCTACTCGGCCGGCGCCCTCTGAGCGTTACAGTTAGCTGGATGCGGATAGTTATTCTTGTATCCTGACAGAGGTGGGCTCTCAGTGGCCTCAGCATTTTCAGTGTCTCAGTGGCTCAATGGTGTGGTGGCACGAGCCCGCAACCCGGTAAATAAATACAGTCAAACGTTCTTTAGGGCTGCTGTTCCACCGCTATCTCGTCGATGGAATCCAAAACGACGTCTGCGTGCGCGCCCAACTGCACGGGATCGCCGGCGCCGGTGAGCACCGCGGCCTTGAATCCGGCGCCGGCTCGACGGGACATCAAAAGATCGGCCACCGTGTCGCCCACGACCGCGCAACGGGCCGGCGCGATCCCCGAACGGGCGCAGACGGCCAGCAGCATGTCGGGGGCCGGCTTGGACGGAAAGCCATCATCCCCGCAGACGAGGTGATCGACCAGGTGGGCCACCCCCAGCAAGTCGAGCGCCTGCTCCGTCTCGGTCCGATGGTCGGTTGTGACGACGGCCACCCCCACGCCTGCGCCACGCAGGCGGCCGAACAAGCCAGCCACGTCGCCCACGGGATGGATCAGATCGGCCAGGGGCAGGTCCGTCCCTGCCGACTGAAAGGCCAGCCGGGTCCGGTCCTCCGCTTCGGTCCAGGGCGCGCCGCGCCTGTAGAGCGTGGCGGCGGCGATGGTCTGCAATTGTCCCGTGGTGGCGATGGCTAGCGGGCTCCCGGGTGCGGTCCGCTTTTGCCGGGGATCGTATCCCAGCGAGCGATACAGATCCTGCGCCAGATCCTGGTCCCCGGTGGCTGCGGACAGCTGCGCCACCCAGGCCCTGGCCAGGCGGCCCCACATCTGGTCAAAGTCGATGAGTGTACCGTCCTTGTCAAAGGCGACCAGGTCAGGGTTGAACCGCACGTCGCCAAACTGGATCTGGGCCATGACCAGTCCCTACTCGTCCAAAAAGATGGGATTGGCCCAGGCCCGGCGCCCCTGAGCATCCTGGACCGCCACACGAACGTATGGCTGCCAGCTTTGCAATTGATGGCTGGCTTCGGTCAGCATCTCCCCAGGCGGGGCTAGCACCCGGCGGCTGAAAGGCCCCGCGCCGACAAAGTCGATGGCCACCGCCGGGGAGCAGCGGACAACGACGCGATCCCGCTCGATTAGGACGTCATCGATCCGGGGGCCGCTGGAGGCGTAATAGCGCCCCTGTTCCAGTGCAAGGAGGATCGCCCCCTGCGTCAGCGCCTCTGCTTTGACCCAGACCCAGCCCAGTCCTGCGTCGAGGGGGCCGGGCCGCCAGTGCGCGTCGTCCACCGCCAGGCCCCACAACCGGCAGCCGGCAGCCAGTAGATCGTCCCAGTGAACGGCGGATAGGCCCTTACACTCCAGGATCTCGCAACTGCCGTTATAGACTTCCAGGGCGAAGCAACCTTTCACACCAAGAAGGTCCTTGGACATCTGGCCTGACCAGTAGGGATGGGCGATGCTTACCAGGGCGCCCGCAGCCCGCAGTTGGTTGACGGTCTCTTGCATAGAAAGGGTCGTCGATCCGCCGAGGTCGGGCGGCGCCTGCATCCCCAAGCCGACCAGGTGAAAGAGTCCGGCCGCCGGGTCTATGCCCTCTACCTCGATGCCGCTCAGGGTGATGAAATCGTCGGCCAGCATCTGGGACCTGGATAGCACGCCGTGATCGGTGAGGGCCATGAAATGGTATCCTTGGTTCCGATACCAGTGGAGTACAGCCTCGGGCGACAGTTCACCATCGGAGGCGGTGCTGTGGACGTGCAACTGGCCCTTGAACCACCTTCCCGGTCCGGCAAAAGGGGTATCGTCGCACTTGTCGAGCAAGACCTGACCTTTCTGCATGATCCATTTTCCGGCAGCTTCAACTGCTCATCCCGCCTCCACGGCCGCGTAAAATCGAAGGATGTTCTAGGTTTTCCGCTTGGCGCCCGGGGTCGCCCCGCGCCGGGGCTGCCCAAAGACGCCGCCGCTGGCCTGGTGACCGTGCCCAACGACCATGAATGCCTTGGGATCTGCCTCAACGACCACCTTTGTGAGGGCACCAGCCTGGGGACGGCTCACCGTGCAGAACAGGACCGCGTGCTCTGTTTCGGTGAACATCCCCTCGGCCGGCCAGGCCGTCACGCCCAGGCGCAGCTCGCGGAACACGGCGTCGGCCACCTCCTGGGGCCTGTCGGTCACGATAAAGGCCGTGCGCACCACGCTGGGGCCTTCCAGCACAAAGTCGGCGGCCAGGCCCCACACAAAGAGGGTGATCAGGGCGTAGAGACCCGCCTCCCAGCCAAAGACCAGGCCGGCGACCAGGACGACAGCGCCGTCGGTGATCAGGTAGATCTGGCTGATCGACATTCCCGTGCGCATCTGCATGACCCGGGCCAGCACGCCGGTGCCGGCCGCCGTGCCGCCGCCCCGGTAGATGAGGCCGGTGGCGATGCCGCCCACCACGCCGCCATAGAGGGCGTTGAGCAACACCTCGTCGGTGAGGGCCACCGCCGGAAACCAGATCGCGATCAGGTCCACGCCCAGGTTAAAGAGGAGGACCGTGTAAAGCGTGGACGCCAGGAAGCGAAAGCGCCCCAGATGCCGGAATCCGAGCGCGATGAGGGGGACGTTCAGTACCAGCATGGTCAGCCCAATCGGCCAGCCGGTGAGTTCGTTGAGGATGATGGCAATGCCCGACGCACCCCCTGGCGCGATGTTGGAGGGGGCCAGGAACAGGTTCACGTTCACCGCGGCCACCAGGGCGCCGGCGGTCAGGAGCAGGTACTTTTGCACCAGGAGGCGCAAGTTGAGGCGGCGCAGGCGTTGGCGCATGGTCGGCGAGGGTGGGCTTTGGCCCCGGTCTGGCGCCCCCATGTCACAGGTAGTGCCTGGGCACCGATTCGGCCCAGTGCTTGGAGAAATGGAGGGCGCCATTGACCCGCACGACCAGCTCGATGGTGATGTGGAAATGCGTGGCCGTGGCCTGGACCTCCACGTCGGCGCAGCTTTCCGTTACGTGGTCGGGGCGGACCAGGCGAAAGACGTGGCGGGCCTTGGCCGCGGCGTCGCCGGGATCGTGGGGATCGACCTCGAACCGGGATACCGCTTTGCGCTCGACGAGGGCCGTGTCGCCGACGCGCCAGCGCCCACCAAATTCAAGATCGACGGCTGTGCGTCCCGTGAGCTGGTCGCGGCTCACGCGCCACACTGGCGGCTCCATGGCCTCGGAGTGAGGGGCTGCGGATCGGCGGGAGGGCTGGAACTCGGGCGGCCGGGCGCTGCCCCGGGGCGGGACGGTGGGCAGAACCAGGCGCGATGGATGCTCCGGCCCACGGTACACGTGGTTGGTCGCCGCGTAGGGCGTGGGCCAGACGTTGGGCCAGTCCGCGCTGGCGATGCTCAGCCGGATGCGATGGCCCTGTCCAAACATCCAGGCGGTGCAGTCCAGAGGAATGTCCAGTTCATAGATCTCGCCCGGCGTCAAGGGCTCGGGTTCCCGGAAAGAGTCGCGGCGCGTGGCGTTCAGCATCCCTTTCGTCACCAGGTGCGACGTTCCGTCCGGCGCGACGTCGCTGAGGCTGGCGGCGAAGCCGATCACGGGCGCCGAGGACGAGACGTGAAGCACGGCCTGCGGCCGGCCCAGGATGTGGACGTCCTTGGCCAGCGGTGGGCTGGTGTAGACCCGCGAGAGGGCCTCGTCGGGCCGCTGGTCGCCGGGCAGTCCAAAGGGCACGCCGCCCGACCACAATCCGCCCGTCACGCCGACGGTGGGATCATAGTCAAAGGCGTCGGCCCTGGCCGGGCTATCTCCAGTGGGGGGCGGGTCCGCTTCGAGCACGCCTCCCTCGCCCAAGTAGAGAGTCTTTTCGCCCGCGCCCGGCGGCGGCCAGGCGGTTTCGGCCCGCCATTGGCCGGGGGCATCGAGGCGACCGGGATGGGGGCGCTGGTAGCGCTGCTCGTAAACCACGACCGGCGGCTCGTCCATGATGCCCGTATCCCGGCCCTTGCACCAGTGGTCCAGCCAACGGACCACCTCGTGCAGGTAGTCGATGCGCGGGCCGGGGATGGCCTTATCGGGCATGGCGTGGTTCCAGGGGCCGACGAGCACTTTGCAAGGCACCTCCAGCGCCTGGAAGAGGCGCAGCGGCGGGTTGGGATAGCCGTCCTGCCAGCCGCCGATGAGAAAGGCGGGGCATCGGATCCGCTCCGGCGCATCGCGCACCGAGCCGTTGCGCCAGTAGGCGCCGTCGGTCTGGTGGCGGTACCACTGGAGCAGGTAGGGCTCGTCGTGGGCCAGGTGATGGGCCCAGGTCTCGGCCCAGGCATCGCCCGACCATTCCGGGTAGGGCGGCAGGGCGTTGCGGGCCACCATCTGGCCGCCATAGTAGGCGACGTCGTAGTATAGGCGGAGCAGACCGCCCCGGTAGTGACAGTCGTCCGTGTAGCGGTCGTCGGTAAAGTCGATGGGAATGATGCTCGTCAGGTGGGGAGGATTGTGGGCGGCCACCTGGAGCGCGGTAAAGCCGCCGTACGAGATGCCCATCACGTTGACGTGGCCATCGCACCACGGCTGCTGGGCCAGCCATTCTACGACGTCGTAGCCGTCCCGTTGCTCCTGCAGGGTATATTCGTCGGTGCTGACGCCCTCCGATGCGCCCGTGCCCCGGATGTCGACCCGGGCGACGGCATAGCCCTGCCGGGGCAGGCGGGTGTAAAACAGCCGGTGGGCGAGATCGACGTCGTCTTTGCGGTAGGGTGTGTATTCCAAGACAACCGGCCACCGATCGGTGCCAGCCTTGCCAACCGGCAGGTACAGGTCGGCGGCCAATCGCACGCCGTCGCGCATCGGGATCAGGACGTTTTTGACCAACTCGACGCCTTCGGCGATGGGCAGAGTCGTGGTTTCTGACATGTTGGCCTCTATTTGCACGCTGTGGGTTCGCGCTACTGCCACCACCGCTTCACCGGAACGGACGGCAGGGACGCGACGGCTTCCTTGTCAAGCTTGAGGTGCACGACCTTTTCCTTGATCTCGTCGATCTCGGACACCGGGATGCAAGTCACTCTATCCCCCCGCAGGCGCGTCTCTCGCAGGCAGAGGTGGGTGATGTCACCGCTATCGGGATCTACCAGGAATTCGTCCACGCGGCCGATGCGGCCGTCGGTCGCTTCTACCCGCGTGCCCCGGCGCACGGCCAGTTCGCCGGGCGGAATGGGCCGGATCTTTTCGTCCACGATCCGCTTGACCGGCACGACGTAGGGCCACAGAGCCGTCAGAGTTGGATCGGTGGCGTGGTGAGGCAGGTCGCCATAGACGAATTCGGTCTGGTTGAAGGGCTCCAGCGCGGCGAACTCTTCCAGGGTACAGTCGAGTACGATGACTTTGGCCGCCGTGTGGCCGATCAACATGGCGGGCACCAGCCGCTCGACGCGCGAAGGCTGCTTTTCCCTGACCACGATGTGCGTCACCTGTTCAGTCGTGGGGTTCAGGACGACGTGGCTGGACCGGCCGCAGCGGCCATCGGTGCAATGCACCTCCACATTCAGCGGTATCTCCATGCCTTCTCCTCCCTGCTTGCCTGCCTTCAGTCGATTTTTGAAGTGAGGACCGTGTCCTCGATGATCTTGCTGCTGCCCTGTTCGTCGGCCAGGTGGCAGGCGACGAAATGCCCGGGGCGGATTTCGCGGAACTCTGGCACGGTTTTGATGCATTCCTCGACCGCCAGCGGGCAGCGGGGATGGAACACACACCCCGGCGGCGGATTGGCCGGACTGGGGGGTTCTCCCTCGAGGATGAAGCGCCGCCGCCGCCGCTCCAGTTTGGGGTTGGGCACCGGCACGGCCGAGTTCAGCGATTGGGTGTAGGGGTGCAGCGGGTCGTCGAACAGGCGGTTCCGCCCCGTCAGTTCCATGATCTTGCCCAGGTACATGACCGCGATGCGGTGCGAGATGTGCTTGACCATGCTCAGGTCGTGGGCGATAAAGAGGTAGGCCACGCCCAATTGCTGTTGCAGGTCCTGCATCAGGTTCACCACCTGGGCCTGGATCGACACGTCCAGCGCCGAGATCGGCTCGTCGCAGACGATAAAGTCGGGGCTCAAGGCCAGCGCCCGGGCGATCATGATCCGCTGCCGCTGTCCGCCAGAAAACTCGTGGGGAAAGCGCCGCACGTAAGCAGGATCCATGCCTACCAGTTCCAGCAGCTCGGCTACCCGGTCCCGCAGTTCCCGGCTGCCCCGTTTCATGACGCGGTGGATGATCAGCGGCTCGCCGACGATCTTGCCCACCGAGTGGCGGGGGTTGAGCGAGGCGTAGGGGTCCTGGAAGATCATCTGCATTCGGGGCCGCAGCGCGCGCAGTTCCTCGTCGCTGGCCTCCGTGAGCGCTGTGTCCCCCAGATAGACCACACCGGACGTGGGCTTGTGGAGCTGGAGGATCGCCCGGCCGGCGGTGGACTTGCCGCAGCCACTCTCGCCGACCAGGCCCAGGGTCTCGCCTTTTTGGATCTGGAACGAGACGCCGTCGACGGCCTTGACCAGACCCACCTGCCGTCCCAGGAAGCCGCCGGTGATGGAAAAGTACTTTTTGAGTTCCTCTACGCGGAGCAGTGCACCGTTGTCAGACATCTCGCGGTTCTCCTCCACCTGCACTGCGCGCAGGCGCATGTGTCTCCAAATCATAGAAGCAGGCCGATTGGTGTCGCACCCCGACCGTCAGCAAGGGCGGGATCTCTTCCCAACAGCGGTCAAAGGCATAGTCGCAGCGCCAGGCAAAGGGGCAGTGATCGAGGGGGATCAACAGGTCGGGTGGCGTGCCGGGGATGCTCACCAGTCGCCGCGATTCTCGACTGTCCAACCGGGGCAAGGCGCCCAGCAAGCCGTGGGTGTAGGGGTGCCGGGGATTCTCGTAGAGTTCGTCCACCGACGCGATTTCGACCGGCCGCCCGCCGTACATGACCAGCACCCGGTCGGCGATGCCGGCCACCACGCCCAGGTCGTGGGTGATCCAGATGATGGCTACGCCCAGATCCTCCCGCAGTTTGCGGAACAGATCGACGATCTGGGCCTGGACGGTCACGTCCAGGGCCGTCGTCGGCTCGTCGGCGATGATGATCTTGGGCGTGCAGGCGATGGCGATGGCGATCACGACCCGCTGGCGCATGCCGCCTGAGAACTGGAAAGGGTAGGCCTTGTAGCGCAGTTCCGGATCGGGGATGCCGACGTTGGTCAGCAGCTTGAGGGTGCGCTCCCGGGCCTCCTCCCGGGTCAGGTACAGGTGCCGGGTCAGCGTCTCCGAGATCTGCTCGCCGATGGTCAGGATCGGGTTCAGCGTAGAGATGGGGTCCTGGAAGACGAATCCGATCTGCCCTCCCCGAACGTCGCGCAGTTCCTCCACCGACAGTTGGAGCAGGTCGCGGGTGCCCTCCTCCGTCGTGAACAGTGCTTCTCCAGACTCGATCTTGCCCGGCGGGCAGGGGATCAGGCCCAGCAGGGACATCATGGTCACGCTCTTGCCGCTGCCGCTCTCGCCGACGATGGCCAGCGTCTCACCTTCGTCCAGGTCAAAGCTGACGCCGTTCACGGCGTTGACGACGCCATCCAGGGTGTAGAACTTGGTGACGAGGTCTCTGACTTCCAGAATTCTGGTCATGTCTTGCCTCCTCACTTTCTGGCGCGTCGCAGGCGCGGGTCCAGCACGTCGCGGAGCCAGTCGCCCAGCAAGTTCATGCCCAGCGAGGTCCACATGATGGCCAAACCGGGCCAGAGGGCGATCCACGGATAGCTGGTCAGGTATTTGCGGCCGGCGTCCAGCATGTTGCCCCAGCTCGGCACGCTGGGGGGCACGCTCAGGCCCAGGAAGCCCAACCCGGCCTCGTAAAAGATCATCCGCGACATCTCAAAGGTCGCCAGGGTGAGGAGGGGGCCGATGAGGTTGGGCATGATGTGATCAAAGATGATGCGCCCCGTCCCGGCCCCGGCGCTGATGGCCGATTCCACGTAGCCCGACTCGCGGATGCGCAGCACCTCGCCACGCGTGACCCGGGCAAAGATGGGCGCATCGGTGATGCCAAAGATGAGGATGACGTTGATCAGGCTCCGGCCCAGAATGGAGGCGATGACGACCACAAAGAGGAGGTAGGGCAGTGATAGGACCAGGTTGACGACGGCCATGATGAAGGTGTCCACCCGGCCCCCGACGTAGCCGGCGATGGCCCCAAAGACCATGCCCAGGCTGGCGGCGATGATGACGCCAAAAAAGCCGACCGTGAGCGAGACCCGGGCGCCATAGATGAGGCGGCTCAACAGGTCGCGGCCCAGATTGTCGGTGCCGAGGGCATGGTCCCAACTCCCCTCCGCGTTCCACGCAGGGGGCATCTTGGCCGCGCGTAGATTCTGTTCCAACGGTTCGTAGGGCGCGATGAGGGGCGCGAAAACGGCGGCAAAGACCACCACCAAGAACATCAGCAAGCCGACGACCCCGCTGCGGTCGCGCCACAGGAATCGGCCCAGGTAGGCCAGGCGGTCCTTGAACGTGCGCTCCACGTCCAACATACTATCTGCGGTCAGTGTTTTTTCGTTAGCGGCCATAGCGAATCCTCGGATCAATGACTGCGTAGGCGACGTCGGTCAGCAGGTTGATGGCCAACACAGCGAAACTGGTAAACACGGCGATGGCCATCACCAGCGGGTAGTCGCGCCAGCCGATGGCCTGCTCCAACAACTGGCCGATGCCGGGCCAGGCAAAGACGGTTTCGATGATGATCGAACCGCCCAGCATGTAGCCGAACTGGACGCCGGTGACGCTGACCAGGGGGATGGCCACGTTGCGCAGCACGTGCTTTGTATAGATCGTGCGGGGCAGGAGGCCCTTGCTGTTGGCGGTTCGGATGAAATCCTCCCCCCGGACCTCCAGCACGGCAGAGCGGGTCAGGCGCACCAACTGGCCCATAGTCGGCAGGCCCAGCACAAAGCCGGGCAGGATGACCGACCGTAATTCGTCCCGCCCAAAAGAGGGCAACAAACCGAGCCGGACGGCGAACAGGAGCATCAGGAGCAGGCCCAGCCAAAAGTTGGGGATGCTCTGGCCCAGCAGGGCCAGGAAACGCCCCACCGAATCGACCACGCTGCCCGGGTTAAAGCCGCCGACCAGGCCCAGGGGGATGCCGATGATCATGGCGAACACGAGGGCCGAAGTGGCGAGCTGCACCGTGGCCGGCAGGCGCTGCAACACCAGGTCGAGGGCCGGCGACTTGAAGTGCAGGGACTTGCCAAAGTCCCCCGTCAGGACGCCGAGAAAGTAGTCGCCGAACTGCACGAGCAGGGGCCGGTTGTAGCCCATTTGCTCACGGAAGGCTTCCACCGCCTCGGCACTGGCTTCGCGAGGCATCATCAGCCGCGCCGGGTCGCCCGTGATGCGCACCAGGAAAAAGACGAGGATCAGGACGCCAATCAGCAGCAAGATCGACTGCCCCGCTTTGATCAGAAAGTATCGTTGCATGAGCGCCTCCCTGTATAGCGTAAAGACCTTCACGCGGCCGGCGGATGCCCCGGCACTACGCAGGGCCATGACCGTGGGAGGGTGACGGTGTCACTCGGTGACAAACCCACCCTCCCACGGAGAGAGAACGGTCCGAGAAGATAGCGCCTAGTCCTCGGTGATGACCCAGGTGTTTCTCAGGTGATAGTCCTCGGCAGGCCGCGGCGTATAGTTCTGAACGCGGGTGTTGATCGCTTCGAAGGTCATGAGCTGATAGAGGTAGATAAACGGCGGATTCTCTTGCATGTAAACCTGCAAGTCCTCGTACAGCTTTTTGCGCGCTTCAAAGTCGATGGCCTGTTCGATGTTCACCAGGAAGTCGTCGATCACCGGGTCCGACCAGGCGGAGTAGCTGGCGTCCCAGCCACCCAGCGCGCCAATGAGACGGTTGTAGGCTTCGCCCAGGGGCGAGGACCAGCTGTCACCAAAGAGCGGCGGTAGCTGCTTCTCGGCCTCCAAGTCCCAGTACTGGCCCGACTCCATGAACTCCAGGTTGGTCTCGATGCCCACGTCGAGCAGGTAGCCCTGGACAGCCTCGCAGACCTGCTCGAAAAAGATGTAGGCCCCCGAGGGGCAAGCAAAGTCCATCTCAAAGCCGTCGGGGTAGCCGGCCTCGGTCAGCAGATCTCGGGCCTCGTCAGGGTCGTAGGGGAAGGGGTCGACGGCACCGAAGCCCATCTCGCCGGCGGCAACGTAGCCGGAAGCGCGCTGGCCAAAGCCCTCAAAGAGGGCGTCGACGATGGCATCGACGTCGACGGCATAGTTCATCGCTTGGCGGACGAGGGGGTCCTCCGTCGGCTGGCCGACCCCGGTGGTCAGGTTGTTGAAAGCGATGTAGTAGATGCGGGTGCTGGGGTAGCGGATGACCTTGACGTTGGGCACGCCGAGCAGGCTCTGGGCCTCCTCCGAGCTCAGCCGCCCTACGACGTCCACCTCGCCGGTCTGGATGGCAGCCACCCGGGTGGCAGACTCGGGGATGGGCCGGAAGATGAGGGTTTTGACCTTCGGTTGACCCTCGCGCCAGTAGTTGGGGTTGGCTTCCATGGTGATGTGGTCGCCCTTGACCCACTCGACGAACATGAAGGGGCCGGTGCCGATGGGGTGCTCGAGAAAGCCCTCTTCGCCGACCTCCTCGTAGTACTTGGGCGGGATCATGGCCCAGTAGTCGGCCATCAGCCTCAGGAACAGGGCGTCGGGTTCCGGCGTGGTGATCTTGACCGTGTAGTCATCGATCTTTTCCACCGAGACCGCTCTCTGCAGGTAGTAGCTGTACTCATAGCCGGCATTGGCTCCCCGCTCCCAGGTCAGGAGGACCGAGTCGGCGTTGAACGGCTCGCCGTTGTGAAAGACGACGTCTTCCCGCAGGTGGAACATATACTCGGTGCCGTCCTCCGAGATCTCGTAGCTCTCGGCCAGGGCCGGTTCGATCACACCCTCCTCGTTGACCCAGACCAGGGAATCCCACAACTGCGTCGACGCGTTCGCGGCCTGGCGCTCGGCGGCCTGGATCCGGTCGATGGAGTTGGGGAAGGTGGACAGGGCCATGGTCAGCGTGCCCTCGGGCTCTGGCGGAGCGGGCACGGGGGTGACCTCAACCTCCTTGACGACCTCGACCTCCTGGGTGATCACCCTTTCCACCTCTTGGGTGACAATCTTTTCGACCTCTTGGGTGACAACGACCTCTTTTTCCTTTTCGACCACGACCGTCTGGACGATCGGCGTCGGTGTGGGGCCACAGGTCGTGATCAGCAAGCTCAACACCACCAGCAACGTGACAATGCTCAGGGTCTTGATTTTCATGGTATTCCTCTCTCCTTTTTGCATAGATGTTCCGTAGGGCTCACACAGTCTTTGGCCAGACGATTGAGAGCAGGATCGATAGACTCCCTCCTTTCTTCCTTTGCTGTAACTACTACTACTCAGCCTCTCTGGCTGTGGCCGGTCTCCGACCGCAAGCTGTGGCCGGTCTCTGACCGCAGGCTGTGGCCGGTCTCTGACCGCAAGCTGTGGCCGGTCTCTGACCGCGCCACCCGCTCGGTCAGGAGACCGGCCTGAGCAGCGTAGTGGGCCGGCCTGAGCAGCGTAGTGAGCCGACCGCAGGCTGTGGCCGGTCTCTGACCGTAAGC
>CAYLZO010000007.1:0-4635 GCA_964387775.1 uncultured Anaerolineaceae bacterium | reverse complement strand
GGTCTCTGACCGCGCCACCCCAGGCTCGGTCAGGAGACCGGCCTGAGCAGCGTAGACCGGCCTGAGCAGCGTAGACCGGCCTGAGCAATTACCGTTTGCCGGTCGCAATCCAGCCTACCAGATTCGGGCGCCTTGTTGCTGTAGTGCCTGTTGGACGCGCGTGACGTCCACGGCGTCGCAGTTCACGCCATCCTTGACCGAGACGGCGGCCGCCACCCCCGCCCCCTGCCCGGTCACGGTGCAGCACATCATGTTCCGGGTTGCGGCGTGCGACAGCGGGTCGCCGGCGACGCAGCGCCCGGCGACCAGCAGGTTCCGTACCTTGTGCGGGACGGTGATCCCAAAGGGAACCTGGAAGTAGCGGCCGGTCGTGGGCAGGATCAGCAGGCCGTAGCCATCCAGGAACTCGGGAAAGATGCCGATCGAGTCCTTGAAGCGGGCCTGGTTGCGCACGTCGTGCCCGGTCAGATCGTAGCGACCCACGATCTTGCGGGAATCCCGGGTGCCCAGGGTCATGCCCAGGGTCCTGAGCTTTGCCCTTTCGAACCCGGGAACGTAGCGTTTGAGGGCCTCGATGGCCAGCATTGCCTGGCGCCGGCCCTCTATCTCGGCCTGGGTCAAGTCCCAGACGTCGGTGCAATCGTAGCCGAACATGTAGATCATGTTCAAGTAGGTAGCCTCGCCTGCGTCGGAGAGGGTGCCAAAGGTGCCGCCGATGCTGGTCAGGCCCTCGGGGATCAGGCCATCCTTTCGAGCCTGGGCAAAGGGTTCCTCCAGATAGGGTGTGAGCAGGTCGTCTTCTTTGCCCGAGGTCACGATCCCCCAGTTTTGGCTCCAGTTGCGATACGTAGATGGATGCGCTCGCACGTATTCCAGGAACCGATCCCGGTCCACGCCGGCGCACGAAAACATGACGGTCACGCCCATCATCTCCTGCTTGGGCGTTTTGCGACAGGGGGCACCGGCGCGAAAGGCGATGTCGGCGTCGCCGGTGGCATCGATCACCCGCCGGGCGAGAACGGCCTGGCGGCCCGACTTGCTCTCGATGACAATTCCGCGGATGTTCTCCCCCTCCATGATCGCGTCGACGGCCAGGCAGTGCAAAAGCGGCATCACGCCCGCTTCCTGGACGAGCCTGTCGGCGATGACCTTGAACATCTCGGCGTCCAGGGCCTGGCTCTGGCCGTAGAGCCTCCTCTGCTCCCCGGCCATCTCGGCCGCCAGCCGCTCGAACTCGACGCCGATCCCCTCGCTATCGATGGTCTCCGCCTGCCGGTACCAGGCAATTCCCTCGACGCCGACCTGGGTGATCACGCCGCCGAAACAGCCGTAGCGCTCCACCAGCATCGTCTCCACCCCCGTCCGGGCAGCGCCCAGCGCCGCCGCCAGGCCGCCTGGGCCGCTGCCGACTACGAGGACATCCGTCTGGGCGATGACGGGAATGGTCTTGTTTGTCTCTGTTATTTGCACCTTGACCTGCAAGATCCGGCGGTCGCGGGACAGCGTCCCGCGACCGCTACTTCTAGTTAAAACAACTGCGATAAACCTGCTCGTAGCCCTCGACGTCGATGTCGCGCGGGTTGCCGATGGTCTGTGGGTCGTCGAAGGCGAGCCGGGCCAGCGTGGGGATGTCCTCCTCCGGGATGCCCAGCTCGGCCAAGGTGGGGATGCCCACGTCCTCGCTCAGCCTCGCCACCGCCTCGACGGCCAACTCGGCGGCCTCCCAGACGCTCAGGCCCCAGGTGTTTTCGCCCATGGCCTGGGCAATGCGGGCGTACTTGTGCGGCTCGCCCATATAGTTGAAGGCCATCACCGGCGCCAGCAGCGCGGCGGTCAGCTCGCCGTGGGGCAGGTCGTAGTAGCCGCCCGCCGTCTGGCTCATGGCGTGGACCGCCCCGGCGCTCTCGGTGCCGTAGCTCATGCCGGCCAGCATCGCGGCCATGGCCATCTGGTAGCGGGCCTCCTCGTTGGCGCCCTGGGCGTAGGCGATGCGCAGCCACTGCCCGATGGTCTCGATGGCCCACAGCGCCACGGCGTCGGGCCAGGGCTGGGCGTAGGCGCAGGTGTAGCACTCGATGGCGTGGGTCAGGGCGTCCATACCGGTGCCGGCGGTGATGGGCCCCGGCAGGCCCAGCGTCAGGCGGGGGTCGATGAGGGCCACGTGGGCGGCGATGAGGCCCGTGCCGCCGACGTTGTACTTGATCTTGCGCTCCGGGTCGGTGATAACGGCCCAGAGCGTCACCTCGCTGCCGGTGCCGGCGGTGGTGGGCACGCAGACCAGGGGCGGGATGCGCTTCTTGATCGGCTGCGGGTCGGCCCACTCAAAGTCGAGGATGGAGCCGCCGTGGACGGCGACGACGCCGATAGACTTGGCGGTGTCCATGGGGCTGCCGCCGCCAAAGCCGATGAGGCCGTCACAGCCTTCGGACTGGTAGAGCGCGGCGGCATTGTCCACCAGCTCGATGGGTGGGTTGGCCACCACGCCGTCGAACAGGACGTAATCGACGTTGCCGGCCTTGAGGGCGTGGGTGGCCTCGTCGACCAGGCCGGCGTTGACCAGGCCCTCGTCGGTGACGAGCATGGGGCGTTTGCTGCCCAGGGCCTTGACCTCGTCGGCCAGGAGGGTGATGGCCCCCGGCGCGTGCTTGACGACGGTGGGCACTTCGAAGGAACGTAGGTTAACCATCATCTTTGACAATCCTCCAAAATTCGTGATTCGTGATGCGTGATGCGTCTCAGGATCGCGGATACTCGACGTCCAGCGTTGCCAGGGTTTCCGGCCGGGGCACGCCGGCCTCGTCCCAGCCGCGAACGGCGTAATAGTCGGCCAGCAGCCGCTCGATGTCGGCGTCGGTGAACCGGTGCCCGGCGGCGGGGCCATCGGGCAGCGGCTCGGTTTTGAGACGGCCGGGCAGGTCCTCGTCGGCCCTGGTCATGCCCGCTTTGAGGTTGAACAGGCGGGTCAGGTTCCAGATGCGCGCGCCCATTCGGTACAACTCGTCCAGGCTCAGGTGCCGGTCTGCGGCCGCCGCCAGCAGCTCCAGGTAGGTGGCGTCGCTCACGGCGTAGCGGGCAAAGTCACACGTGATGAGCGTATCGAGCCCGGCCAGGCGGTCCTGCACCTCGGCCAGGAGTTGGGCCTTGCCGTCCAGCGCCAGGCGCTCGTAGGTCTGGCCCCTCCACGCCTCGCCGCCGGCCTCGTAGAGGATGGGAAAGGCCCGCTGGTGGCAGCCGCCCCGGTCGGCGGTCAGGTAGGCCAGGCCCATGGCCGGCACGCCGCGCGGCCCCCAGGCCGGCAGCTCCAGCCCCTTGACGTGGATGGCAAAGTGCTCGGCCCCGCCGCCGATCTGGGCGGCAGCGGCGCGCACGCCCTCGGCCAGCAGGTCGCCCACGCCGCGCCGGGCGGCGACGTCGTGCAGCATGGCGGCCAGGCCCTCGGCGTCGCCAAAGCGCACGTCGGCGTCGAGCAGGCCCTTTTCCACCGCCTCGCAGGCAAAGCCCAGCACCGAGCCGGCCGAGATGGTGTCCAGCCCCAGCTTGTCGCACAGCAGGCCCAGGTAGACCGCCTCGTCGGTCTTGCCGATTTCCAGGTTGGCGCCCAGCATGGCCGCGCTCTCGTACTCCAGCGAGTCGCCTTCCAGCCCGGCGTAGGGGCCGTCCGTCAGCCGGCCCAGCTTGGTGCAAGCGATGGGGCAGGCGGCGCAGGCCGCGTCCTTGTACCAGTAGCGCTCCTGCTGGGCCGCGTCGCCCAGCTCCTCGGCCTGGGGAAAGCTGCCGCGCTGAAAGTTGCGGGTGGGCAGCAGGCCCTCGACGTCGGCCCAGGGGATGGAGGCCGCCGTGCCCCCGGCGCGGAATCCTTTGACATAATCGTTGTCCTTCATCTCGTCGCTGATGGTTGCCCGAACCAGGGCGCTGAAGGCGTCGGGATCGGCAATGGCTGGCTGGTGGCTGCCGCGCACGACGATGGCCTTGAGCTTTTTGGCGCCCAGGACCGCGCCCCCGCCGCCGCGACCGGCCTGGCGGTGAAAGTCGCAGTCGATCATGGCAAACTTGCCCCGGTTCTCGCCGGCCGGGCCGATGCAGGCGATGCGCCACTCCTTATGGGGATAGTCGGGTCGCAGCCGGTCGTAGGTTTCGTAGGTGTCCAGTCCCCAGAGGTGGGCGGCGTCCTTGATGGCCACCCGGTCGTCGTCGATCTCGAGGTAGACGGGTTTCTCCGCCCGGCCGGTGAGGAGCAGGCCGTCGTAGCCGGCGGCCTTGATCTCCTGGCCGAAATGGCCGCCAAAGTGGGAGTCGGTGAACAGGCGCGTCACCGGCGATTGGAAGGCCATCACCGAGCGCATGGAGGGCGCCGGCGTGCCGGTCAGCGGGCCGGTGGTGACGATGAGGGGGTTGGCAGAGTCGAATGGTCCTGCCTGGGGATCCTGATGCTGGGCCAGCAGGTAGGCGGCTATGCCCTTGCCGCCCACGTAGCGGGCCAGCACCGCCTCGGACAGAGAAAAGATCGACCGGGACCGGCTGCCGAGGTCGATCTGCAGGTAGCGGTTATAATAGCTCTTCATAGAACGGTAGATCCTCTCTGTTCAATCAGACTTCTTTGTCTTTGCTGCTTTGTTGGGCAGGGATACTAAGGAA
>CAYLZO010000006.1:39485-48716 GCA_964387775.1 uncultured Anaerolineaceae bacterium | reverse complement strand
TCGGCCTTGCCGGTCAATTCATAGAGGAAGCGGCTGCAACGGGTGGGCCGGGGCGAAAGCCTGCTCGACCCGGCCATCACCGGCCGGGTGCTGGCCCGGATGCGGCAGATGCGCCAGTTGGAGCGGGCCGACGCCTTTGCCGCCCTCAGCGACCGGGAGATGCAGGTCCTGGCCGGCGTGACCCGGGGGCAGACCAACCGCGAGATTGGCGACGAGCTGAATCTGAGCGAGCGGACTGTGCGCAACTATGTCAGCAGCATCCTGGGCAAGCTGAAACTCGCCTCGCGGGCGCAGGCCGCGGCCTATGCGACGCGGCACCGCATCGAGGAGTACCGTTGAGCGGTCCCCACGACATGGACCTCATTGTGCACATCCCCAGGCTGGCGCGGCAATCACTGGGTATGATTTTTGTCATATCAAGTCCTAGATACCTATGATATAATTTGGACAAATTTGTCCGTTTTGAGCGAGAGAACGTGCCCTGGCCGGGAGGAATATGATAGAGGAGGTGGTAATGACCTCAACAGAGGTACTCAAGCACGAACATCAGATCATCCTTATGGCCCTGGACGCCGTCGAGCGCGAGATGCAGCAGATCCAGGCCGGCGGACCGCTGCCCGAAGCGCGCATCGGGCAGATGATCGACTTTATCCAGAACTTTGCCGACCGCTGCCACCACGCCAAGGAGGAAACGCTGCTCTTTGTGCGGATGGGGGAGCGCGGTATGCCCGTCCACGGCGGCCCCATCGGCGTGATGCTCCAGGAGCACGACCAGGGCCGGCGGATGGTGCGGACCGCCGCCGAAGCGCTGCCCGGCGCCGCCGCCGGGGACGCCGGCGCCCGGACCCGCCTGGCGACCAACCTGCTGGGCTTTGTCCGCCTGCTGCGGGCCCACGTCGACAAGGAGAACAACATCCTCTACCCCATGGCCGACGAAATCCTGACTCCTGCCGATCAGGCCGACCTGGCCGCCGCCTTTGAGCGGGTCGAAGCCGAAGAGATGGGCGAGGGAACCCACGAGCGATATCACCAGCTTGTTCACGAGTGGGCGGGCTGAGTACAACGAAAAATCTGGAGGTGAATCATGGCATACGTAATCACAAGTCTCTGTGTCCGCGACGGGGCCTGCGTCGAGGTCTGCCCCGTGGAGTGCATCGTCCCCGGTCCCAAAGATGGCGCCGACTGGACGCTGTTCTACATCGACCCCGAGACCTGCATTGACTGCGGGGCCTGCGCCCCCGAGTGCCCCGTGGACGCCATCTTTCCCGAGGACGAGGTGCCGGCCCAGTACGGTGACGACATCGACCTGAACGCCGACTTTTTCAACGAGGGACCCGGTTACTGGGACTTTGACCTGGAAGCGGAACGGGTCCGCGAATAACGCTCGCTCTGGCAGGAAGTAGAAGTGGGCTATGCTCGCCAGCCTGCGGGCGCGAATGGGCCTGCTGTTCCTGGCCTTTTTTCTGCTGCTGTCCGCGTCGGTGGCGGCCACCTTCTGGGCCATAGACACCCAGAAGCAGGATGCCCTCGTCGTCAACCTGGCCGGCCGGCAACGGATGCTGGTCCAGCAGATGGCCCGCGACGCGCCGCGGGCGGGGCGTGACGGCGACGCGGCCAGCCGCCTCTCCCTGCAAGCGGCGGCCCGCGCCTTTGACGAAACCCTGACCGCCCTCAGCGCTGGCGGCGCCATCGTCTATCCGCTGGACCGGACCGTCGCCCTGCCGGCCACGCGCGACCCCGAAACCCTGGCGACGCTGGCCCGGGTGCGCGAGACGTGGACCGTCTTTCGCGGCCACCTGGAGCGCATCACTGCCGCGCCGGAGAGTGCCGAGCGGGCGGTTGCCGTGCAAGCCGTCGAGGAACTGGCGCCGCGCCTGGTCGCCCAGGCCGACGAAGCGGCGCGGCGCTACGAAGCGGCGGCAGCGCACAAGCTGGACCGCCTGCGCTGGGTGCAGGCCGCCTTTCTGGCCGGGGCGCTGTTGCTGCTGACCGTGGATTTGGTCCTGTTGCACAGGCTGGTCGTGCACCCCCTGCACCGCCTGGCCTCGGCCGCCCGGCGCATCGGCGAGGGCGACCTGGAGACGCCGGTCGAGCCGGCCGGCCCGCGCGAGGTCGAGTGCCTGGCGCGCAGCTTTGACCAGATGCGGACCCAGTTGCGGGCCTGGACGGGCGAGCTGGAGGCCCGCGTCGCCCGGCGCACCCGCGAGCTGGCCGCCCTGCACGAGGTCAGCCTCGAGATCACGTCCCAACTGGAGATCCAGCGCGTCCTGCAATCGGTCACCGACAAGGCGCGGGCGCTGCTGGCCGCCGACGTGGCCGTCCTCTGCCTGCTCGACGAGTCGGACCCCATCCTGCACAGGCGGGCCGTCAGCGGCCCCCGGCCGGCCCTGAGCGGCGATCAGACCTCGGCCCGGCGCGAGCCGGCCTGCCGGGTGCTGGCCGGCCGGCGGGCTTTGCCCTGCGGCGCGGACGAGTGCGAGGCGTGCTGCGGCATCCTGGCGGCGCCGTTCCGACGGAGCCACCTGGTCGCCCCGCTGTGCATCGGCGAGCGGGTCATCGGCGCTCTGTGTGTGGGCGGCGCGGCGAGCGGCCAGTTCCCCGCCGGGACGGTCCACCTGCTGACCGAGCTGGCCAACTCGGCGGCCATCGCCGTGGAGAACGCCCGTCTCTACGAGCAGGCGGAGCGCCTGGCTGCCCTGGAAGAGCGGCAGCGCATCGCCGCCGACATGCACGACGGGCTGGCCCAAACCTTGAGCGCCATGGACATGCGCGCCAACCAGATCGGCCACCTGCTGGAAACGGGCCAGGCCGAGCCGGCCCTGGAGCAACTACACCGCTTGCAAACGACGGCCGAGCAGGCTTGCCGCGAAGTGCGCCAGGTCATCGCCAGTCTCCAGCAGGACCCACGGCCGCCCCAAAGGCTGCGAGACCGGTTGGCGGCGGCCGTCGCCGCTTCGGCCCGGCCGGAGGGGCCGCCGCTCAGCCTGGTGGTCGAGTCCGAGGCGCCCCTCATCCTGCCGCCCGATGACGGCGAACAGGTGCTCCGCGTGGTCGGCGAGGCGCTGCACAACGCGCAGCGTCACGCCCAGGCGCAGCGCATCCTCGTCCGCCTGGAACGGTCGGCCGGCGAGGCGTCCGTGACCGTCGAGGATGACGGCCGGGGCTTTGACCCGGCGAGCAGCCCCGCCGACGGACGGCGGCACTTTGGTCTGGACATCATGCGCGCCCGCGCCACGCGCCTGGGTGGGCGGCTGGCTGTGGATTCGAGGCCCGGTCAGGGCACGCGGATCACGTTGACCTGGCCGCTGAAGGAGGGATGACGATGGGACCGATCCGGATACTTTTGGCCGACGATCACGCGCTATTCCGGGAGGGGCTGGCGAGCCTCATTGCCGCCCAGCCCGACTTTGAGGTGGTGGGCGAAGCCGGCGATGGCCTGGAGGCGCTGGTCAAGGCCCGCGACTTGGCGCCCGACCTGATCCTGATGGACGTCAACATGCCCGGCTGTGATGGCCTGGAAGCCACGCGCTGCATCAAGCGCGAGTTGCCGGCGGCCGTTATCGTCATCCTCACCGTGCGCGACGAGGACGACAAGCTGTTCGAGGCGGTCCGCAGCGGGGCGCAGGGGTATCTGCTGAAAAGCATCCGCTCCCGCGACATGCTGGACATGCTGCGGCGGGCAATGCGCGGCGAGGCGGCCCTCACGCCGGCCCTGGCCGGAAGAATGCTGGAAGAGTTCCGGCGCCTGGACCAGCGAGCGTCACAACTGCCCGAAGGTGAGGTCGTGGTCCTCACCCACCGCGAGCAAGAGGTCCTGAGCCTGGCGGCCCAGGGACAGGCCGACAAAGAGATTGCCGAGGTGCTGGTCGTCAGCCTGCATACGGTCAAGAGCCACATGCGCAACATCCTGGCCAAGCTGCACGTCAGCAGCCGCTACGAGGCGGCCCAACTGGCGCGGGATCGGGGGCTGGTGTGAGCCAGTGCGTGTTCCGTGGTGCGTAGGGCGTGTCTCGCGACGAAGCGCCGATACACCCTACGTACCACGCCACAAGAACTAGTTCTTCTCCCACGAGAGCGGTCGCCAGATCGCTCTTTTTTCATGCCTGCGGGCGGTCAGGAGGGATTGTCATGGCCCGCCGCCTGGTGTATCATGAGAGGCGCACGGTCAAGGTCAAAGCTCGGCTTTGATGGTTGACGGCAAGAGAAGCTAGACGGAAAAGTCCATTGAAAGGGAAACCACATGTCACTCGATGACGTTGAAATACGCGAGATCGACCGGCGCGCGCGCCTGCATCTGCCCGCCGCATGGTTGGACTATCGGCCGGTGGCGGAGCGGACGCGGGATTTCGAGGAAGCGTGCCGGGGCTTTACGCCAGAGCAAGCTCGCGAGGAAGCCTCGCGCTGCATCCAGTGCCCGGCACCCAGGGGCTGCGTCCTGGCCTGCCCCCTGAACAACGACGTCCCCCGGGCGATGTGGGAGATCTCGCAGGGCAACTTTTCGGAGGCGGCCGCCATCTACCGCCAGACGAGCAACTTTCCCGAACTCTGCGGCCGCCTGTGTCCCGACGAGACCCTATGCGCGGCTTCCTGTGGCGTGAGTCGGCATTCCGAGGCCATCCGCATGGGCCGGCTGGAGGCCTTTGTGGCCGACTATCAGCGCCGGGCAGAGGGTGGTCTGCCCCTCCCCACGATTCCTCCGGCCAGCGGGAAGCGGGTGGCCATCGTCGGCTCTGGGCCGGCGGGGCTGACGGCAGCCGAGGAATTGGCGGTCCGGGGTCACGAGGTCATCCTATTCGAGGCGCAGCGCCAGCCGGGCGGCGCCCTGATCTATACCATCCCCCGCTTCCGCCTGCCCCTGGAGATCATGAAGGCCAAACTGGCACAACTGAAGCGTCTGGGCGTCAAGTTCGTGTTGTCGACGCGGGTCGGTCAGGATGTGACCGTGGACGAACTCTTCCGGGATGGAACCCACGCCCTGCTGCTGAGCACCGGCGCCGGTCGCGAGCCGGCGTCCGACTTGCCCGGCATGGACCTGGAGGGCGTGTACCTGGCGACCGAGTTTCTGGCGCAGAGCAACCTGGATCGCTCCTATCTCCGGCTTCACCTCGAACCGCTCATCCGCATCAAGCGCAACGAAAAGGTGGCTATCTTTGGCCAGGGGTACGCCGCTGTGGACTGTGCACGAACAGCGATCCGGCTGGGGGCCGGGGAGGTGACCTGCTACCACCGGGGCACGGAGGCCCATCTGCTCTGCCGCCTGGAGGATTACTGGGCCGCCCAGGAGGAAGGCGTCAATTTTGTGCCCCTCGTGGAACCGGCGACGCTGATCGGCGACGAGAGCGGGCGGGTCGTAAAGGTCCTCTGTCAGCACCTGCGCCTGGGAAGCAGGGACCAACATCGCCGACCCATTCCCGTCAAAGGCGCCCGCCACACCATAGACGCCGACGGCTCGACTGAACTCGCCAAAATCCTGGTGGTTTTGGCCCCCGAGCCCGGCCCGGATCCCGACCTGACTGCCCAGGTGCGCGGCCTGGAAGCGGATGCCGGGGGCTGGATTGTGACCGATGGGGAAACGGGGCAGACGACGCGCGAAGGGGTCTTTGCCGCCGGCGACGTCACCGGCCAGTCGTACCTGGCGGTCATGGCCATCGCCGAAGGGCGCCGGGTGGCGGCCAGTATCCACGAATACCTGGCGTAATGTGCCCTATTCCGTTGGTTGGCGCTGCGAGGGCGGGAACCACGGCTAAGCTGGTCTGTATCGGACATCCGGCTTTTGGGTTTACGGATTGGATAGAAAGCTAGAGGGCAGGCATGGGGAAACAGCGTGTACTTTTGTTGGGCATCCAATCCTTGCTCGCTGAGAGTCTGGAACGGATTCTCAGTTGCGACGAAACCATCGAATTGATCGGCCCCTGGCAGCCAAACGGCCGGGTGTCCGCCTGGCTCTCCGAGGCCAAGCCCGACGTGGTGCTGGTGGCGCAGGGTGACGAAGCCGATCATGTCACAGGCCCCCTGGTGGCCCAGATCCTGGAACAGCACCCGGACGTCCCGGTGATCTGCGTCGGGCTGGCCCACAACGTGGTGCGGGTGTACACCTCGTCGACGTTGCCGGCTCGCAGCCAGGACTTGCTCGACGCCGTCCGCAGGTCGCCGCGCCAGGGCTTGGCGCGATCTACCCCGGCCCGAGCTGAATGAGGAGTGAGTGCATGCGAAGTTCGACCGACCATCCCACCTGGCGAAGCGTTGGAGTTGCCCTGCTGTTCGTCGGGCTTTTGCTGGGCAGCCCTCACAGCCTGGCGGCGGCGGCGCCCCCGCCGCAGTCGGCGGACGAGGGCGAGGCGCTCTTTCGGCAAAAGTGCGCCGCCTGCCACACGGTCGGCGGCGGGCCGCTGGCCGGCCCGGACCTGCAGGGCGTCACCGCTCAGCGCGACCCCAAGTGGCTGGCCCGCTGGCTGGCCGAGCCGGACCAGATGCTGGCTGAAGGGGACCCCATCGCCACCGAGCTGCTGGCCGAGTTCAACAACGTGCCCATGCCCAACCTGGGCCTCAGCCAGACGGAGGTGCTGGCCCTCATCGCCTATCTGGAAGCCCAGGATGGGGCGACCACGGTGGCGCCGGCGGAAGCGGTTCCGACGCCGGCGCTTGCCGCGGGCGATCCGGCGCGGGGCCGGGCGCTGTTCCGCGGCGAGGCCGCCCTGCTGAACGGCGGGCCGCCCTGCCTGAGCTGCCACAGCATCGCCGGCGTCGAGGGCCTGGGCGGCGGCGCCCTGGGCCCGGACCTGACCCCGGCCTTGACCAAGTACGGCGGCCAGGCCGGCCTGGCCGCCGTGCTGGCCGACCTGCCCTTCCCGACCATGAAGCCGGTTTACGACGACCGGCCCCTGACCGCCAAAGAGCAGGCCGACCTGCGTGCCTTTTTCCAGGCGGCGGGCGAGGCGCAGCCCAGGCCGGCGGGCTGGCCGCTGGCCGGGCTGGCTACCGGCGCCTTTGTGTTGTTCATGGGCCTCTCGCAGGGGGTCTGGCGGCGGCGGCTGCGGGGCGTGCGTCGATTTTTGAAAGCGAAAAAAGGAGGCGAAAATGAGTGATCTGGGTGGAAAACTGGCCTGGTTCGATAGACTTGTCCGAGGCATCATCGGCGTCGCTTTGATCCTGGCCGCCGGGCTGGCAGGCTGGTCGGTTTGGATCGTCGTCGTCGCCGGTGCCATCGGCGGCATCCTGGTGTTCGAAGCGGTGGCCAACTACTGCCCCCTGGCCACTCTGTTACCGTGGAACAGATAGATACAGGGAGGAATGAACAATGAGGCGCTTACGCATCGGCACTCTTGGGATATGGTGTCTGCTTTCCGTCATTCTTTTGGCCTGCGGCAGCCAACCGGCCACCGACGCGCCGCCGACCACGCCCCTGGCCACCACGGTCCCGCTGCAAGCGGTGGAAGACGCCATCTGGGCCGCCAACGGGCGGGATTATGACCGGGCCAACCAACTCCTCGACGTCTCGGCCGTCGCCGAATCCCCAGGCCCTGACGGACTCGTGGAGTATTGGGACTGGATCACCAGCAAGCAGCGCGTGGCCGACATCACCATCGAGATCCAGGAAACCAAGGGCGGCGAGATGCGCCTGTTCATCGTCCTGAAAAACGACAACTATCCGACGCAACAGGTCGGCTTCTGGATCCGCTGGCAGACCGACCGCTGGGCGGCTTTTGAAGAGGGAGCATAGGTGAGGTAGTCGCATGAGCTGGATTCAAGACATCATCGCCCCCAAGGCTCGGGGCTGGGAAGAATTCTATCGCAACCGCTGGCAGCACGACCGGGTGGTGCGCAGCACTCACGGCGTCAACTGCACCGGCGGTTGCTCGTGGCTGGTCTACGTCAAGGACGGCATCGTCACCTGGGAGATGCAGGCCACCGACTATCCCGAGCTGGAGGCGGGCCTGCCGCCCTACGAGCCGCGCGGCTGCCAGCGGGGCATCTCGTTTTCCTGGTACCTCTACAGCCCCATCCGGGTCAAGTACCCCTACCTGCGCGGGGCGCTGCTGGACCTGTGGCGCGAGGCCAAGAAACAGCACGCCGACCCGGTGGCCGCCTGGGCGTCCATCGTCGGCGACGAGGGGCGGCGGCGGCGCTACCAGGTGGCGCGGGGCAAGGGCGGCTTTCGCCGTTCGACCTGGGACGAGGTGCTGGAGATCATAGCCGCGTCGACCATCCACACCGTCAAAACCCACGGCCCCGACCGGGTCATCGGCTTTTCGCCCATCCCGGCCATGTCGATGCTGAGCTACGCCGCCGGCAGCCGCTTTCTGCAACTGCTGGGCGGCGTCAACCTCAGCTTTTACGACTGGTACAGCGACCTGCCGCCCGCCTCGCCCGAGATCTGGGGCGAGCAGACCGACGTGGCCGAGAGCGCCGACTGGTACAACAGCAAGTACATCGCCGTCATGGGCGCCAACCTGAACATGACCCGCACCCCCGACGTGCATTTCGCCGCCGAGGCGCGCCACGCCGGGACAAAGCTGGTCGTCCTCTCGCCCGATTTCAGCCAGGTGAGCAAATACGCCGACTGGTGGATCCCGGTCCACGCCGGGCAGGACGGCGCCTTCTGGATGGCCGTGGACCACGTGATCCTGACCGAGTTCCACCACCAGCAGCAGACGCCCTATTTCCTCGACTACGTAAAGCGCTACACCGATTCGCCCTTCCTGGTCGTCCTGGAAGAGCGGGGCGAGACCTACGCGCCGGGCCGGATGCTGCGCGCCAGCCAGGTGGCCCGCACCCGCGACGTGGAAAACGCCGACTGGAAGTACCTGGTCTGGGACCGGGCCAGCGGCGAGCTCCGCCTGCCCCAGGGGACCCTCGGCTTTCGCTGGCAGGAGCGCAAAGGCCAGTGGAACCTGGAGATGGTGGACGGCCTGGATGGCAGCGAGATCGACCCCGTGCTAACCTGGCTGGACGCCCCTTCGACAAGCTCAGGACTAGGCCGCGACGAGGTCCTGCCCGTGACCTTTTCCGAGTTTGCCGAGGGCCGGGCCTTGACGCGGGGCGTGCCGGTCCGCTACGTGGAGACCGAGGAGGGCCGGGTCGCCGTGGCGACCATCTACGACCTGCTCATGGCCCAGTTCGGCGTGGATCGCGGCCTGGGTCCTGAGCTTGCCGAAGGGCTGGACGGCGACTATCCGGCCGGCTACGACGACGCCGAACAGCCCTACACCCCCGCCTGGCAGGAGCGTTTCA
>CAYLZO010000006.1:23765-39475 GCA_964387775.1 uncultured Anaerolineaceae bacterium | reverse complement strand
CGCCGTGACCACGGTGTTCGACCTGCTGATGGCGCAGTTCGGCGTGGATCGCGGCTTGGAGGGTGACTATCCTAAGGATTATGACGATCCCGATCTTCCCTACACCCCCGCCTGGCAGGAGCGTTTCAGCGGCGTGGACCGCCAGACGGTCATCCAGTTCGCCCGCGAGTGGGCGACCACCGCCGAAAAGACGCAGGGCCAGTGCTCGATCATCATCGGCGCCGGCATCAACCACTGGTACCACAACAACCTGATCTACCGGGCCGGCATCGTCGGCCTGATGCTGACCGGCTGTGTAGGCCGCAACGGCGGCGGGCTGAACCACTACGTCGGCCAGGAAAAACTGGCGCCGGTGGCCGCCTGGGCGCCCATCGCCTTTGCCCTCGACTGGCTCAAGCCGCCGCGCCTGCAGAACGCGCCCTCGTTCCACTATGTGCACAGCGACCAGTGGCGCTACGAGCGCGCCTTTACCGAGTACCAGCCTGTCCCCCAGGGCCAGGCTCGTAATGCAGCTGAAGCCGCTACTACGAACGGCGACCTGGCACAAGGCCACACCATGGACCTCCAGGTCAAGGCCGTGCGCCTGGGCTGGCTGCCCTTCTATCCCCAGTTCAACCGCAACTCGCTGGACCTGGTGTGCCAGGCCGAGGCCGCCGGGGCCGAGACCAATGCCGAGATCGCGGCCTGGGCCGTGGAGCAGCTCAAGTCGGGCGACCTGCGCTTTTCCGTGGAGGACCCCGACGCGCCGGAAAACTGGCCCCGCCTGTGGTTCATCTGGCGGGGCAACGCCCTGATGTCCAGCGCCAAGGGCCACGAGTACTTTCTTAAACACTACCTGGGCACCCACACCAACGCCATCGCCGAAGAGATCGCCGGCGACTCGGTCCGCGAGGTTGTGTGGCACGAGGAGGGGCCGCGCGGCAAATTCGACCTGGTGGTGGACATCAACTTTCGCATGGACACCTCGGCGCTGTATTCCGACATTGTGCTGCCCACGGCCACCTGGTACGAAAAGGACGACCTGAACAGCACCGACCTGCACTCCTACATCCATCCCCTGACCGCCGCCGTGCCGCCCTGCTGGGAGAGCAAGAGCGACTGGGACATTTTCAAGGCCGTGGCCGAAAAGGTGAGCGAACTGGCGGCGACCCACCTGCCCGAGCCGGTGCGCGACCTGGTGGCCGTGCCCTTGCAGCACGACACCCCGGCCGAGATGGCCCAGCTCACCGTGCAGGACTGGGCCAGGGGCGAGTGCGAGGCGATCCCGGGGGTGACCATGCCCAACCTGGTCGTCGTCGAGCGCGATTACGTGAACCTGCACCGCCGCTTTGTCTCCCTGGGCGCGGCGGTGCGCGACGAGGGCCTGGGCGCCCACGGCCTGCGCTGGCCGGTGGCCGACCTGTACGACGAGCTGGTCGAGGCCGGCCCGGCGGAACGCTGGAACGGGGGGCGCTACCCCTCGCTGGACGAGGCCCGCGACGCCGCCGACGCCATCCTCTACCTGGCGCCCGAGACCAACGGCGAGTCGGCCTACCGCGCCTTCCGGGCCGAGGAAAAGAAGGTGGGCCGGCCCCTGGCCGACCTGGCCGCGCCCTATCGCGGCGTGCGCTTCACCTTCAAGGACCTGGTGCAGCAGCCCCGCCGGCTGCTGACCACGCCCATCTGGACCGGCCTGGTCAACGACGGGCGGGCCTATTCGGCCTACTGTCTCAATGTGGAGCGGCTGGTGCCCTGGCGGACCCTCACCGGGCGGCAGCACTTTTACCTGGACCACGAGGGCTACCTGGCTTTCGGCGAGCACCTGCCCACCTACAAGCCCCGGCCCGACGCCCTGGCCTACGGCGATCTGGTCAAGAGCCAGCCCGAGGGGAACACGATGAGGCTCAACTACCTGACGCCCCACGGCAAGTGGCACATCCACTCTACCTACTCGGACAACCTGCGGATGATGACCCTGTCGCGGGGCTGCGAGCCCCTGTGGCTCAACGACCGCGACGCCGAGGCGCTGGGCGTGGCCGACAACGACTGGGTGGAGGTCTATAACGACCACGGTGTGGTGGTGACGCGCTCCGTGGTCAGCGCCCGCATCCCGCGCGGGGTGTGTTTCCAGTACCACTCGCCCGAGCGCACCCTGGGCGTGCCCAAGTCGCCGCTGCGCGGCAACCGGCGGGCCGGCGGCCACAACAGCCTGATCCGCGCCCGGCTCAAGCCGGTGTTGATGATGGGCGGCTACGGCCAGTTCACCTACGGCTTTAACTACTGGGGGCCGACGGGCGTCAACCGCGACACCTTTGTGCTGGTGCGTAAGCTGGAGGGCAAGCCGCAGTATTAACAATTGGCAGGTTGGTAGATTGGTAGATTGGTAGATTGGGGCCAGGGCTTCCCAATCTACCAGGCCACAAACCTATGACTACGGAGTGACAATCATGAATGTACGCGCCCAAATCTCGATGGTCTTTCACCTGGACAAGTGCATCGGCTGCCACACGTGCAGCATCGCCTGCAAAAACGTCTGGACCGACCGCCAAGGCACCGAGTACATGTGGTGGAACAACGTCGAAACCAAGCCGGGCACCGGCTATCCCACCCTGTGGGAGAACCAGAAAAAGTACAAGGGCGGTTGGGAAGTAAGGGCCAATGGCCGTTCGTCCAAGCTGCGCCTCAAGTTGCAGAGTCGCCTGGGCGCCCTGGGCAACCTCTTTTTCAACCCCTACCTGCCCACCCTGGACGACTACTACGAGCCCTGGACCTACCGCTACGAGGACCTGTTCACCGCCCCCGAGTGGGACGACCAGCCCACGGCCCGGGCCGTGTCGCTGATCAGCGGCGCGCCCATCGAGATCGAATCCGGCCCCAACTGGGACGACGATCTGAGCGGTTCACCCCTCTACGCCGCCAACGACCTCAACCTGGAGAGCCTGACCGACGAGCAGCGACAGCAGCTTTTCGAGATCGAGCGGCTGGTCTTTTTCTACCTGCCGCGCATCTGCAACCACTGCCTCAATCCCGGTTGCGTGGCCGCCTGCCCGGCGGGCGCCGTCTACAAGCGCGGCGAGGACGGCGTCGTGCTGGTCAGCCAGGACAAGTGCCGCGCCTGGCGGATGTGCATCTCGGGCTGTCCTTACAAAAAGGTCTACTACAACTGGTCCACCGGCAAATCGGAAAAGTGCATCCTGTGCTACCCCCGCCTGGAGACCGGCCAGGCCCCGGCCTGCTTTCACTCCTGCGTGGGCCGCATCCGCTACCTGGGGGTGTTGCTCTACGACGCCGACCGCATCGAGGCGGCGGCCAAAGCCCCCGACGAGGGGCTGGTCGATGCTCAGCGCGCCCTGATCCTCGATCCCCACGACCCGCAGGTCATCGCCGCCGCGCGGCAGAACGGCCTGCCCGAGGCGATGCTCGCCGCGGCGAAGAAATCGCCCGTCTACCGGTTTGTCCAGGAGTGGAAGCTGGCCCTGCCACTGCACCCCGAGTTCCGCACCCTGCCCATGCTGTTTTACGTGCCGCCGCTGCTGCCGGTGGTCGCTTCGGCGCAGGAGGGCGGCGCCTACCGCCTGGCCGACGACCTGTTCAGCTCGTTGGAGAGCGCCCGGGTGCCGCTGCGCTACCTAGCGCGCCTCTTTTCTGCCGGCGACGAGGCTCCGGTCGTCGAGGCTTATCGCAGGCTGATTGCCGTGCGGCTCTTCAAACGGTCCGAAGCCGTCGGCGACGTCGCCGACAGCGAGGCGGCCCGCGCCCTGGAGGCGGCCGGCCTGACGCCCGAGACGGCGGAGGCCATCTACCGCCTGACCGCGCTGCCGACCTTTGAGGAGCGGTTCGTCATCCCGCCGCTGGCCCGCGAGACGGCCATCGAGACGCTGCGCGACCCCTTCACCCACAAGGCCCGGGCCGGCGTCGGCTTTCGCCGCGAAGCGCAACGGGAGTGGTGAGCGATGCGCCTCTTCCAACTCTTTGCCGACCTGTTGGACTATCCGACGCCCGATCTGGCCCGCCAGGCGGGGGTCTGCGCCGGGGCGACGGCGGCGGTCGCTCCCCAGGCGGCGGCGCTGCTGGGCCGCTTTGGCGCCCACGTCGGGGCCGCGTCGCCGGCCCACCTGGAAGAGCTGTACACCGCCACCTTTGACCTGAAGCCGGCGTGCTCGCCGTACGTCGGCTACCACCTCTTTGGCGAGAGCTACAAGCGCGGCGCCTTCCTGGCCCGCCTCAACGCAGAGTACCAGGCCCGCAGCTTTGCCCCGGGCAACGAATTGCCCGACCACGTGGCCGTTGCCCTGCGCTTTCTGGCCACGGACGGCGACACCGAATTCAGCCGGGTCCTGCTCCGCGAGGGGCTACGCCCGGCGCTGGAGAAAATGGCCGGCAGCCTGGGCGACGAGGGGGCCAACCCCTACGGCCACGTCCTCCGGGCGCTGCTGCTCGTGCTCCAATCCGTTGGAAGTGAATAGAATGGTTATGAACTCGCGTCGATCACCAAAAATGGTAACTGCTGCTCAGGCCGGTCTCCTGACCGAGCCTGGGGTGGCACGGTCGGAGACCGGCCACAGCCAGAGGTGGTGGTGGGAAGTGAATAGAATGGTTATGAACTCGCGTCGATCACCAAAAATGGTAACTGCTGCTCAGGCCGGTCTCCTGACCGAGCCTGGGGTGGCACGGTCGGAGACCGGCCACAGCCAGCAGTAGGAAAATGAAGAGATGTAAGGAGGAAACTGTCATGGAGAACAAGATCATTCGTCTCGAAATCAGATTCACGCGCGCTACCCTGGCCGTGCTGCTCGGTTCGCTGCTGTTGGCAGCGGGCCTGGTTGTAGCCGGCGGGGTACTGGCTCAAAACCGGCCGCCGACCGAACCGCCGGCGCAGGAGGCCGTGGTCGAGGGCCAGGCGGCCGCTCTGGCCGCGTCCGCCGTGGCGCCGGCCATCAGCTACCAGGGCCGGCTGGCCGACGCCGGCGGCAATCCGCTGGACGGCGTCTATGACATGGAGTTCCAGCTCTGGGACGCCGAAGGCGGCGGGAGCCAGGTGGGCGCCACCATCGCCGTCAACGACGTAGCCGTGGCGCGCGGGTTGTTCAACGTCCGCCTGGAAGTGGACCCGGCCGACTTTGACGGCCAGGCCCTCTGGCTGCGAGTCCGGGTCCGGGAAGACGGCGGCAGTTGGGATCCGTGGATGACGCCCCGTCAGGAGGTCCGCCCCGCGCCATACGCCCTCAGCCTGCGGCCGGGGGCCGTCGTCAACAACCCCTCTACCGACGCGTTCGCCGAGGCCGTGGTGGGCCAGATGAGCTCCACCTTGCCGGGCGGTTACTCGGCCGGCGTGCGGGGGATCAATAACGGCACAGGCGGGTTGGGCATCGGCGTCTGGGGGTCGCAGGACGGCAGCGGCTGGGGCGTGTACGGTGAGGTGGCTGGCGATGGCCGGGGCGTGTACGGCTCGGCCTCAGGCGGCGGTGGTGTGGGCGTCTATGCCCGGGGCGGCGGCGCCACCGGCACGGCCCTGGCCGTCGACGAAGGTGCCATCCGGGTCGTGGGGGCCGGCCCGGGCACGGACACGACGGTCTTTGTCCACCAGGCCACGGCCGGGAACATCACGGTGCACAGCACCGACATCGACCATCCCCTCACCAACGACGATCCCGACGCCATTCTGATCATCACCCAGAACTGGAACCCGGGGGGAGTCGGCGGAATGTACAACGCCCACCCCATCGGCGTGTGGTACGACGGCTCTCACTGGGAGATCTTTAACCAAGACTTTGCCGCCATGCCCGAGGGGGCGGCCTTTAACGTCCTGGTGGTGAAGCCATGAGAAGCCTGAAACGTTCTAAGCGATGGATCTCCCTCGCCGTGCTGCTGGCCGTCGTGGCCCTGCTGGTGACAGCCGGCCTGGTCGGCCCGGCCACGGCCATGGACTCGGACAGCTTTGCCATCAACTGGGACGTGATGGCCGGCGGAGGGGGGCCGGCCGCGTCCACCAACTTTGCTCTGAACACGACCCTCGGCCAGGGGAGCATCGGACCCGGGTCCAGCGCCAACTATGAGCTGTGCGGCGGCTACTGGTGCGCGCCGGTCAGGTATGCCGTCTTTCTCCCGCTCGTGTTGAGGGACTCTTCCTAGCAGGCTGTCAGAGAGGCCCGTTTGTAGTGCGCGCTTTAGCGCGCTTCTGCGGCGCTAAAGCGCCTAGTACCTTTTCAAACCGATTTTGATGTACGAGTTCCAGGAGCCAAAGGCTTTCCTATGGAATCACTGAACCACTGATTGGCTGAATTCACTTATAAACATACTTTTTCAGTGTTTTCAATGCCTCAGTGCCTCAGTGATTCAAGGGCCTCATGTACGTCAAGACCATCTTGAAGAAGCACTAGTACATCCGGGCGTATCGGATTGCGAGGAGCGAGCGGGGCGAGCGACGCGCCCAGGACGGGCGGGACAGGCGCCGCAAACGATGCTGCGGCTCGCAATCCGAACATGTCGTTAGCGCCTTTGGCGGGACTATCCGTTTGTGACAGAACCGGGGCAGGACTTGCGCCCTCGTGCACTAGCATGACCTCTGAACGGGGGTAAAAAACGCATGACTGGAATCTTGAGGCTGAACCGGCCTGCCCGAAGCTGAACTTCAGGGACTTTGCTCTATCAGCATAGGACCAGGAGGTAGGGATGAAAGCCATAGTACTCTGGTTGCACCTGTTGGGTATCACGTTCTGGGCAGGGGGCATTCTGGTCAACACCATCGTGCTGATGCCCAGCCTGCAGGCCGTCGTCCCCGGGGAGCGGGGAAAGTTGATGGGGGCTTTTCTCAAGCGGTTCGCGCCCCTGAGTTGGGGCGCCATCATCGTGGTGGCCGTCACCGGCCTGGCCATCGCCCTCAGTTCTGAAATCGATTACGGCGGCGTCCTGCCGGCCAAGATCGCCCTGGTGGCGCTCATGATCCTCAACGGAGCCTACCTGGGATTCGTTGTGGGACCCAAACTCGCCTCCTTTGCGCCTCTGCCAAAGGCGCCGGGACCGGCCGGCGGCGGCGAGGAGGAGCCGCCTCCTGGCCCGCCGCCGGAACTCGTCAAGCTCCAGGCGCGGATGAAGGGGCTGAGTTGGGTGCAGGTTGGCCTGGCCGTGGTCGTCCTCTTTTTGTCGGCGCTTTTGTGGGAAAAGAGTTAGCATGAGGTTGGTGTCTTGGTAATCTTTTCGAGTTCCGGCTCTGTCCGGGACAGGAGGTAAAAAATGAAGCGCTATCTAGTTTTTCCACTGGTCCTGGCCCTGGCCTTGATGGCCCTGGTCCTGACCGCAGCGATGGGCCACGCCCGCAGCCCTGCTTCCTCGGTCTCTCCGGCCGAGACAACCCAGACGGCGGCTGTCCCCTACGCCTTTACCGGCTTTACACTCGTCACGCCCACCATCGACGGCGTCTTTAGCGGCGCGCTGCTGGACGGCGACGGCACGGCGTCCGCCGGCGCTGGCGCCGCCCACCCCACCAAGTTCGTCGAGCAAAAACCCTTCGACGCGGCGGACGGCGTCTACTACCAGGACACCGACGGCAACGGCTTTGCCTCGGCCGGCGACGACTACTGGCTCGACGACGGGGACGGCATCTATGGCGGCCCGCCGGGCGACGCCGTGATCCTCGGCGCGCCGCTGCTGGGCGGGGCCGGCAGCCCGGTCGATGCCCTGGCCGGCGAGACGGCCCTGGCCTACAACGACGCCGAGCTCGCCGACAACAACCGCTACGACGACGGCGAGGACATCTACCTGGTGGACAGCGCCGGTGAGTTCCGGGGCGCCATGCAGCGCATCGTCTACGATCCCCTCAACCCGGGCCAGGTGCTGGCCCACGTTTATGTGGCCAACAACGCCGACACGGTGTTCATGCACAACGACTTTATGGTGGACGCCGAGGCGGTCTGGATCGACGGCGACGGCACGGCCACGACCGGGTCCGGCGCCCAGGTCGAGATCGGCTTCCCGGCCTACACCAACACCGTCAGCAGCACGGTCAGCGTCCAGCTTTTCGGCCACTGGTTCTCCACCGCCGACGACGTCTACTGGAAATCCACCGGGCCGCTGACCGACACCTGGTCGTCCTTTGGCGATGCCCTGTGGCTCGACGTGGGCGACGACGGCGTCTATAACGCCGGCGTCGACGCGGTCATCGTCGACACCGGCGCCCTGGCCGACGGCGAGGCCGGCCGCGAGCTGAACAGCGACGGCCCGGCGCCGACCTACAACTTTACCTACGACGACGCCAACGGCAACGACGCCTGGGACGACGGCGAGGACATCGCCACGCTGGACGGCGACGAAACCTACGACTGGAACTATTTTGACGACCGCTGGTCGTGGCTGGTGGACGGCGACGGCGACGCCACGGACGGCCGCGGCGCCGAGGCCCTGGCTCGCATCGACGGCAACACCTGGTTCCAGGCCGCCGACGCGGTCTATCACTGGGACGCCGACGCCAACGGCGACTGGAACGACGGCGACGGCCTCTGGATCGACGAGAACGGCGACGGCGACTTTGACGACGGCGTGGACCGCGTGTTGATCCGGGGCGACATGACCGGCGGCGAGTCGGGCAAGCTGCTCCAGGTCGAGCTGGTGGACGGCGACGGCGACGCCACGGACGGCCCCGGCGCCGAAAACACCGCCCGCCGGGGCCAGACCGCCTTCGAGTTCGAGGACAATGTCTTTTGGTACGACGTGTTCGACGACGACAATTGGTTCTGGAGCAGCGGCGACGGCCTGTGGATCGACGACGACGGCGACGGCGCCTTTAGCGACGGCGTGGATCGCGTCCTGGTCCGGGGCAGCATGGCGGGTGGCGAGGTCGGCCTTCGCCTCTCGGCCAGCGCCCACCACCTGGGCTACGACGACGGCGAGGTGGACCTGAACGGCCGCTACGACCCCGGCGAGGACGTCTATGCGGCCAACACCTACCTGGCCTACGACGACCTGGAGGTCAACTTCAACGGCGCCTACGACCCGGGCGAGGACGTCTATGACCGGGATTACATCGAAATCTGGGTCTATGCCGAGGGGGACGCCGCCCAAGTGCCGACCGACATCTACCACCCTGACCTGGAGCCGGGCCTGCGCGACGTCGGCTTTCGCGTGCACGTCAACGGCATCCGCGTCGACGACCCGGGCGACGATTACGACGCGCCGACCGGCTTCCAGGCCGCGGCCGGCTGGGGGGCGTCGCGAGGCGCGCCGTCGTTGTTCGTCCCGCCCGGTAACTACAACCGGCATTACGAGTACAAGCTGTCCTCGGCCTCGGCCGGCGCCCCTCTGCACCTGGTCAGCGACGGGGGACGGGTGGACGCCCTCGCGCCCGATGCCCCCCGCGTCTGGGAGACCGACCACAAGATCAACTGGGCCACCTGCGAGTTCACCTGGATCACCCACTGGAAGGACATCCGGCGCGGCCGGGACAACTTCCAGGGCTTTGGCTCGGCCAGCGGCCAGCGCCAGGAGTCGGTCATGCTCGGTTGGTTGCATCCGCCCCCACCGCCGCCGCCCGCGCCGCCCATCGTCGTCAAAGAGCCATTGCTCGACTTTGTCCTCTTTGACCCCTCCTATCCCTTTGGCGAGAACGTCTGCTGGAGCATCTTGGTCTATAACCCCGGCCCGGGTGACCTGGGCCTCATCGAGCTGCAAGACCACCTACCCGCCGGCTGGAACGGCAACGTGGCGCACGTGACCACCCATCCGCCGGGCGTGCCGGTGCAGGTCGCGCCCGGCCCCGACGGGCCGATGATCCAATTGCCCAATGGCCTGCCGGAAGGGGGCTGGGTCGAGGTCATCGTCTGCGCCGGCGGTCCCCTGGCGCCCACTGCTACCGACGTGGTCAACAGTGTGGACGGCGAGATGGACACCGATGGCGACGACATCCCCGACACGCCCATCCCGGGCGACAGCGTCAGCACGCCCATCGTCACCCTGCCCGACGTCTGGCTCTTCAAGGTGCCGGACCGGGACGAGGTCGCGCCGGGCCAGTCTGTCACGTGGCGCATCGGCGTGGCCAACGCCGGCCGGACGACGGTGGACGACGCCGAGCTGCAAGACGACATCCCCGACGGCCTCAAGGTCAAGACCCAGTCGGGCACCCAACCTTCGGGCGAGGACGTGACGCTGCCGCTGGGCACCCTGCCCCGGGGCGACGTGCGTATCGTCTCCTTGGAGACCGAGGTCGAGGCCACGGTCGTGCCCAGCACGACGCTGACCAACACCCTCATTCTGACGGGCGAATTCACGGCGTCGCTCTTTGGCTTCCCTGTCACGTTCCCCTACTCGACCACGGCCAGCGCCAGCATCCACGTCACCGAGCCGGTCGCGTGCGAGGGGTGCATCACCTACCTGCCGCTGATCATGCGCGCCGCTCCGTAGACCAAATGCCCTGTTGGGTAGTAGCCCAACAGTCGGTGGCCATGTGGGGGACGTCCCCCACATGGTCATCGACTATGCAACTACTACCGGTCAGAGTAGTCCGTTCCGAGCCTGGGGTGACACGGTCGGAGACCGGCCACAGCCAGAGCTTAACATTGGACATTAGCAGGAGGAAGAACAAACAATGATTGATACGCTGCTTTTCGTCGTCTTTCCCTACGTGGCCGTCGTCCTGGCGGTCGTCGTCGGCGTGTACCGCTACGCGCGCGACCGGTACTCCTATTCCAGCTTCTCTTCCCAGTTCCTGGAGAACCGCCAGCTTTTCTGGGGCTCGGTGCCGTGGCATTACGGCATCCTGCTCATCCTGCTGGCCCACCTGCTGGCCGCCCTCTGCCCCACGGCCTGGGGCGCGCTCCTCGCCGCGCCGCTGCGCCTCTACGTGCTGGAGGTGACGGGCATGGCCCTGGGCCTGATGACCGTCGTCGGCGCCGTGATTTTCATCTGGCGGCGCCTGAGCGAGCCGCGGCTGGCGGCCGCCACCTCCGTGGCCGATGGCCTGCTGCTGGTCACGCTGTTGGTCCAGGTCATCCTGGGCCTGTGGGTCGCCTTTTTCTACCGCTGGGGCGGGGTCTGGTATCTGCACACCGCCGCCCCCTGGCTGGCCTCGTTGGCGACCTTCCGGCCCGACCCCACCTACGTCGCCGTCCTGCCCCTGGTGCCCAAGCTGCACATCCTGGGCGGCGTCCTGCTGGTCGCCATCTTTCCTTTCACCCGGCTGGTGCACCTGGTGGCCTATCCCCTCACCTACCTGTGGCGGCCCTACCAGGTGGTCATCTGGAACCGGCGGACGACGCAGTCATGAAAGAGGGCAAACGCAAGCAGATCGGGCGCGCCATCGCCGACCTGTTCCCCGGCTACTTTGCCCTGGTGATGGCCACAGGCATCGTTTCCATCGCGACCCATCTGCTGGGGATGGACGCCGTGGCCTGGCCGCTGCTCTACCTCAACCTGGCGGCCTATGGAATCCTGTGGCTGCTCACGCTGGCGCGTCTGCTTCGCTACCCGGCCCGGTTGACTGCCGACCTGATCGACCACGCCCGGGGCCCCGGGTTCTTTACCCTCGTCGCGGGAACCTGTGTGCTGGGCAGCCAGTTGGTGATCCTCGGCGAGGATTTCACCACGGCCACCGTCCTTTGGGGCCTGGGGGTCCTGCTCTGGCTCGTCCTGATCTACACCTTCTTCACCGCCGTGACCGTGCGCGAGCTGAAACCGGGCCTGGACACCGGGCTCAACGGCGCCTGGCTCATCATCGTGGTGGCGACGCAGTCCATCTCGATTCTGGGCACGCTGGTGTCTGTACGCTTCCCGGCCTGGTCCGACGTGTTGCTCTTTGCCACACTGGCCATGTATTTGCTGGGCTGTATGCTCTACCTGCTCATCATTACGCTAATTTTCTACCGTTTCCTCTTTTTCTCGCTGGCGCCCCAGCAGATGACCCCGCCGTACTGGATCAACATGGGCGCCGTCGCCATCACCACCTTGGCCGGAGCCACACTCATGCTTCACGCCCCCCAGTGGGCTTTTTTGCAGGAGCTTTTGCCGTTTCTGAAAGGGTTCACGCTCTTTTTCTGGGCTGCCGGGACGTGGTGGATCCCGCTGCTTTTGCTCTTGGGCGTATGGCGCCACCTGATCAAGCGCTTTCCGCTGCGCTACGATCCCCAATACTGGGGGATGGTCTTTCCGCTGGGGATGTACACCACCTGCACGTTTCAGTTGGCCCGGGCGACGGGTTTGAGCTTTTTGCTGGTGATTCCCCGCTATTTCGTATTTGTGGCGGTGCTGGCCTGGATGGCCACCTTTGCCGGGTTGCTGGGCAGCCTGGCCAAGGGGTTCTTGCCTGACAAGGCCGGGGCCATCGTCTTTTGATAGGGCCGACGCCGAAAGGTCTGTCGACGGGAGGATGGGGATGAGAGACTTGCACACGCTGCTGGAAAAAGCCGCCACCGCCCACGGCCACCTGTGCCCCGGCCAGGTGTTGGGCGTGCGCATGGCCCTGGCCGGTTGCCGGGCGCTGGGCATTGACGAGCCGTTGAACGGCAAACGGCTGCTGGTCTACGTCGAGATCGACCGCTGCGCTGCCGACGCCATCAGCGCCGTGACCGGCTGCCGGCTGGGCAAACGCACCCTAAAGTTCGTGGACTATGGCAAAATGGCCGCCACCTTTGTCGACACCGCCACCGGCCGGGCGGTGCGGGTGGCCGCCCTGGAGGAGGCCCGCGAGCGGGCCAGGCTCTACGCGCCGGGCGTGAACGGCAACCGCCACGAGGTGCAAAAGGTCGCCTACCGGGTCATGCCCGATGAAGAGTTGCTGACCATCCAACAGGTGCGGCTGGCCGTGCCGGAGGAGGATCGGCCCGGACCACCGGGCAGCCGGGTGCGCTGCCACCGCTGCGGCAAGGCGATCAACGATCGCCGCGAGGTGCGGAACAACGGCCACCTGCTCTGCCGGGCCTGCGCCGGTGGGGCCTACTACAGTTTAACCTGAAGGAGGAGATATGTCTCCAGTCTAGCCGGGCCGTAGCGAGCACTCTACTGAAAAGTTTCCGATAGCGAAATTGGGGTTAAATCATACGGCCGTTTCAAGAGCGGACATTGGAGATGAATCATGCGAATTACATATCTTGACAGCTACAAGTTGGCGCTGCCATTTCTGTTTGTTGTTTTATTGGGTGCTGGTTGCAGTAGAGGGGACCAGCCCTTGTCGTCAACGGTTAGCGCTACGGTCACAAATACAGCCGCACTCTCCGACACGCCCACACAAACCGAATCAGACAACCAGCAATTTGCCGACCATCCTCGCTTGTGGGTGCGTGCGTCAGATTTGCCTCGCTTGCGCGCCTGGGCCGTGGACAGCAACCCCGTCTACCAGGACGGGCTGGCCGCCCTGGCCGCCAACGCCAAGGTCGAGATGGACGACGGCAACCTGCCCGGCGGTGACGAGGGCGGCATCACCTGGGAACAGTATCCCAACGAAATGTATGCCCAGTTGTTCGCCTTTATGTCCTTGATCGAAAACGACCCGGCGACGCGCGACGACTATGCCGGGCGCGCCCGCACGCTGCTGATGTACGTCATGAACGAGGCGGCCAAGGGCGCGGCCTCCGGCCGGCCCTTCCGCGATCCCGACTTTTCCACCTACGATCGCTCGCGCTGGTGGGGCGAGGGCTTTCCCCTGACCGTGGACTGGATTTACCCCTACTTGACCACGCAAGACAAGGCCACCATCCGCCAGGTATTCCTGCGTTGGGTCGACGAAAACCTGAACGCGGCCGTCACCTCTTTCAACCACCCGGAGCCGGTGGGCGTGGTCAACGACCCCGTCCTCATCAACGACACGCTGCGCGTCCGCTGGGCGGCCAACAACTATTACATGGCCCACATGCGGCAGATCGGCCTGATGAGCATGGCCCTCGACCCGGCCGATGACCCCAACGGTGAGCTGGGCGCGTACCTTGAAAACGCCACCGGCGCGTGGTTATACGTGGTCGACCACCTGCTCCGCACCGAAGCGCGCGGCGGTCTCTCCGCGGAGGGGTGGCAGTACGGCCCGGAATCCCTCGGCTACACGGCCCAATTCTTGCTCGCCTTGCACACTGCCGGGGAGGACGATCCCGCTGACTGGGGCGCGCAGGTGGACTGGCGCGGCAACCCGTTCTGGGACGAAACCATCCCGGCTTATCTCCACTCCCTCAGCCCGCGGGCCGAAACCGGATCGTCGTGGCTGGAACAGGTGTACCGCCCGGCGTGGTACGGCGACGGGCAAGAATACTGGGCGCCGGACTTTGTCGGCGTGTTCGGCCCCCTGGGGCTGTACGACGCTTACACCAACAACGCTTCCCGCCTGGACGCGGTCCGCTGGATACAGACCTACATCCCGCCGGGAGGCGAGTCCCGCTTGCTCGCTCGCATCGCCGGGACCGAGGTATTCCGAGACGCGATCCTGTACTTTATGTTGTTCGACCCGGACGCGGCGGCGCCCGCGGACCCGCACGTTGGAATGTCTCCCAACTATCTCGCCCCGGGCCTGGGGCGTCTCCTGGCGCGCACCGATTGGAGCCAGGACGCAGCCTGGCTCAGTTACCTGATCGGTTGGATCAAGATCGACCACCAACTGGCCGAGGGAAACCAGTTCGGTTTTTATCGAGACGGCGAATGGCTGACCAAATCGCGCGTGGGCTGGGATGGTTCCCAGGAACCGTGGGGCTGCAACATCGGTCGCTCCGACTATCACAACGGCCTGGCGTTGGAAAACGACCCGCTCGACCTCGACCCCGACGACTTTTTATACAATTGTTACCGGCACGGTTCGCAATACATGTACACCAACGACGGCGATGGCGAACTGCTGGCCCACAGCTTTGGGGACGGCTACGTGTACGTCAGCGGCGACGCCACCGATCTCTACAACGCCTCGGATTTGCTGTCGGACGACATCTCCCACGCCAGCCGCTCGCTGGTGTGGCTGCAACCGGATCACATCGTCGTGTACGACCGGGCCACTTCAAAAACGGACGGCCGTTTCAAACGATTCTGGCTCAATCTCCCCGAGCAGCCGACCCTCGCCGGCAACCGGGCCACTGCCGCCACGGCCGGCGGGCAGCAACTCTTTGTCACAACGCTGCTGCCGGCGAACACCACGCCGACGGCCGTGGCGATGGAGCCCTTTCCGGACGAGGTGGCCGTCGATGAGACGATGCAGTACCGGCTCAAGGTGGAAGCGTCCCCTGTCCTGAGCAAAGTCGAAGGGGGCGGTCCGGTGGACGTGCGCTTCTTGAACGTGCTGCAAGGCGCCGACGCCGGGGCCAGCGCCGACGCGGCGACCCTGGTGCAGAGCAGCAGCGGCGCCCCCTTTGCCGGCGCGTTGGTGGACGACACCGTCGTGTTGTTTCCGGTCGATCTCGACACCGTCTTTGGCAGCCTGACCTATCGTGTCTCCAACACGGCCCAAACCCACCTGATCACCGGCCTGACCCCCAACGGCGCCTACGACGTGGTGACCCAGACGGTGGGCAGCGAAGTGCAGGTGACCGTCAGTTTGGGGGGCGACTTCCAGGCCGATAGCGGCGGCTTGTTGCAGATCGGCGACGGAAGGGGACGTCCTGACCGGATGATGTATTTGCCCGTGATAGTACGTGGCAGTTGAGTTCGCCGGCGTGACTGCTCAGGCCGGTCTCCTGACCGAGCCTGGGGTGGTGGCACGGTCGGAGACCGGCCACAGCCAGAGGTGGCACGGTCAGAGACCGGCCACAGCCAGAGCAGAGACCGGCCACAGCCAGAGC
>CAYLZO010000006.1:0-23665 GCA_964387775.1 uncultured Anaerolineaceae bacterium | reverse complement strand
GTGGCACGGTCAGAGACCGGCCACAGCCAGAGCAGAGACCGGCCACAGCCAGAGCGGAGACCGTGTCACAGCCAGAGTACGTGGCAGTCGAGTCCGCCGGCTTGATGTACTGACGGTAACGAGAATGACATGCTTTAAGCATGAATTGAGCAAGAAGGATACAACAGGAGAATAAATCATGACTGTCGAGCCTCGAAAACAACGCGTAAATCACGACCACGGCCTCAAGATCGCACGCTGGCTTTTGTTGTCGCTTTTGTTGCCGGCTTTGGCCGGCGCGGGCGGGCGGGCTGACCCCTTGTGGGCGCAGTCATCGCCGGCCGCGCCCTCGGCGACCACGTGGTACGTGGACGCCAACACCGGAAACGACGGCAACGACTGTCTGTCGGCGGCCACCGCCTGCCGGACGCTGTGGCAGGCCCATGACCACGCGGCCGATGGCGACACGATCCAGATCGCCGCCGGCGCCTACGTTGAGAACGTGTGGGTCGACAAGAGCCTCCACTTTGTGGGCGCCGGCGCCGGGCAGACGATCCTGGATGGCGACGGCAACTTTAGCGTGCTGTTTATCGATGACGTCTCTCGCCTGCTGCACGTGACGCTGTCCGGCGTCACGGTGCAGAACAGGGCCGGCAACTCGGGGGGCATCTATAACAGCGAGGCGTTGTCCGTCTCTGACAGCGTCGTCACCGCCAATACCAACAGCGATCTGGGCGGCGGCATCTTTAATTCGGGGACCTTGACCGTAACCAAGAGCGCCATCAGCCACAACGTCGCCGACCGCGGGGGCGGTGGAATCTTTAACGATGGGGGGCAGGTATCGCTGGACAAGGTCACCCTGTCCCACAACGATAGGGGAGCAGAGGGCCAGGCCGGCGGAATTCACAGCCGGAACGGCGGCGCCGTCACCCTGGTTAACGTCACCATCAGCGGCAATACGGGCCTGGGGATTGCCAACGTGGACCCTTCCACCCTGTCTGCCCTCAATAGCACCGTCGCCCACAACTCGGGTTTTGGCGTCTTTAACACCGGTACGTTTCACATCAAAAACAGCATCCTGGCCGGGAACAACGACGGCGGCGACAACTGCGACACCTCCAGCTTTGGCGTGGTTGCCCTGATGTCGCAGGGTTACAACCTGGAAAGCACCAACAGTTGTGGCCTCAACCAGGCGAGCGACTCGACGAACAGCGATCCCAAACTCGGGCCGCTGGGGGACAATGGGGGGGAGACACAAACCCACGTGATATGGCCCGACAGCCCGGCCCTCGATCAGGGGACCAACGCCGGCTGCCCGGCCACCGACCAGCGGGGTGTGGCCCGGCCCCTCGATGGCGACCAGAACGGCACGGCGACCTGCGACATCGGGGCCTACGAATACGACCCGGCCAACCCGCCCATGCGTCGCGTCTTTTTGCCGCTGGTGCAAAGGAATCCATGACTGCCCCGAAAAAGGGCGGAGGGGCACCGTATGATTCAGGATGAAGTGTGACCCATCTGGAACTGACTGACGGCGCCCACGTCGCCACCGTCGGCGGCGGGCCGGCCGGCAGCTTTTTCGCCATCCACGTCCTGGCGGCGGCCCGGCAGGCCGGGCGACAACTGGCCGTGACCATCTTTGAGCCCAAGACGTTTTCGGCCCAGGGGCCGACCGGCTGCAACATGAGCGCCGGCATCCTGTCGCCGTCGCTGTTGTCGAGCCTGGCCGCGGCGGGCCTGCGCCTGCCGCCCGAGGTCCAGATGGGGCGCATCGACCGGTTCGCGCTGCATCTGGCCGGGCAGGTGGCCCTGGTCCCCGCGCCGGGATCGGGGCCGCTGCCCGTGACCGTGTACCGGGGCGGCGGCCCGCAGCGCGCCGAGATGGACACCCCTGTCAGTTTTGACGGCTGGCTGCTGGCGGAAGCCGTCGCGCGGGGCGCCACCGTGATCCACGAATACGTCGAGAGCCTGGACTTTGGCCCTGCGCGGCCCGAGGTCCGGACGGCCAGCGGCCGCCAGACCGCCGACCTCGTCGTCCTGGCCACGGGCGCCAACGGTCGTCTGCCCGAGCTGACCGGCCTGGCCTACCGCCCGCCGCGCACCGAGCGAATGGCCCAGGGCGAGATGTACCGGCGGGAGCCAACCGCCGCTGCCGACTCGCCGGCCACGGCTCACGTCTTTCTCGACGGCCTAGCCGGTCTCGTGTTCGCCGCCCTGGTGCCCAAGGGTCGCTTTGTGAGCATTTCGATCCTGGGCCGCGAGCTGCCCGGCGGTTCGGTGCGCCGGTTCGTGGCCGACCCGGAGGTCCAGGCCGTGCTCCGCGAGCCGGCGCCCCGCCTGTGCGGCTGTCGCCCCCAGATCATCGTCCAGGCGGCGCGGGGCGTTTTCGCCGACCGTTTTGTCGCCGTGGGCGACGCGGCCGTCACCCGGCTATACAAGGACGGCATCGGCTCGGCTTTTCACACCGCCCAGGCTGCGGCGCAAACCGCCGTCCGGCAGGGGGTCGGGGCCCGGGACTTGGCCGGGGGCTATGCGCCCACCTGCCGCGCCATCGAGAGCGACAATCGCTTTGGGCGGCTGTTGTTCAGCCTGTGGGCTCGGGTCCAGCGCTCGCCGCGCCTGGGGCGGGCGGTGCTGGCCGCGCTGGCCACCGAAGGAGCCGGCCCTGAGCCAGTCGAAGGAGCCAGCCCTGAGCTAGTCGAAGGGGAGCTGCCCGTCCGCTCGCGGCATTGGCAGCCGGCCCTCTGGGCGATCCTCAGCGGCGATGCCTCGTATCGAGCTATCGCCCGCAGGCTGTTCCACCCGGCGGCCGCCGTCGGGTTGGCCAAAGCGTGGGCCGGGGCCGACTCACGCGCAATTTACAAAATTGCGCCACGAGCAACTGAAACGTAGGGCAAGTTTGCAACTTGCCCCAAAGGAGAGGAACCCATGAGTAAATCGGAGAAAGACATCAAGACCGAGCTGGACCTGCGTCCACTCCCGCCAGCCGAGCGCCATCCGCAGGTCTACCAGATTTTTGAGGACCTGGAGCCAGGCGAGGCGTTCCTGCTGATCAACGACCACGACCCCCGACCGCTGCACTACACGTTCATGTACGAGCGCCCGAACCAGTTCATCTGGGACTATATGGAGCAGGGGCCGGAGGCCTGGCGAGTACGCATCGGCCGGGCCGAATGAGGAGGAATAACATGACAAAGAACAAAAGCATCGACCCCGCCGCCCTGGCCGTCCTGGAACGGGCCACAGCCGAGGGCTATTCCACCGCCTTTAGCCGCGTGGACGAGATGAAGCCCTGCCCCATCGGCGCCGATGGCCGCTGCTGCAAAAACTGCGCCATGGGGCCCTGCCGCCTGGTCAAGGCGGGCCAGACCGGCATCTGCGGCGCGACGCTCGAAACGGTGGCCGCCCGCAACCTGGCGCGGGCCATCGCCGTGGGCGCGGCCGCCCACTCGGACCACGGCCGCGACGTGGCCCTGACCCTGCTCAAGGCCGCCACCGGCCACGCCCCCGACTATTACGTCCGCGACGTGACCAAGCTGCTGGCCGTGGCCGCGCAGATGGAGGTGCCCACCCAGGGCCGCGAACCCAACGACGTCGCCGCCGACGTGGCCCGCGTCGCCCTGGCCCAGTTCGGCCAGCAGGAGGGCGAGCTGATCGGCCTGCGCCGCGCCCCGGCCCGCCGCCAGGCGTTGTGGCGCGAGAAAGAGCTGGCCCCGCGCGGCATCGACCGCGAGGTGGTGGACACCCTGCACCGCACCCACATCGGCGACGACCAGGACGCCAACCACCTGCTGCGCCAGGCGCTGCGCCTGTCCCTGGCCGACGGCTGGGGCGGCTCGCTCATCGCCACCGACCTGACCGATATTCTGTTCGGCACCCCGGCCCCCGGCCAGGCCCGCGTCAACCTGGGCGTGCTGCGCGAGGACGAGGTCAACCTCCTGGTCCACGGCCACGAGCCTACCCTGTCGGAAATGATCCTGCGCGCCGTCCACGACCCGGAGCTGCTCGACTATGCCCGCTCGAAAGGCGCGGCGGGCATCAACCTGGCCGGCATCTGCTGCACCTCCAACGAGGTGCTGATGCGCCAGGGCGTGCCCTCGGCCGGCAACTTTTTGAATCAAGAGCTGGCCGTGCTGACCGGCGCCGTGGAGGCCATGGTCGTCGACGTGCAGTGCATCATGCAAGCCCTGGCCCCGCTGTCGCAGCAGTTCCACACCCGGCTGATCACCACCTCGCCCAAGGTCAAGATCGACGGCGCGCTACACGTCGAGTTCGACGAGGGCCGGGCGCTGGAAATTGCCCGCCGGATCGTGCGCCTGGCCGTGGACGCCTTCCCCGAGCGGGGCCAGGTGGACATTCCGCAGTTCAGCGAGGCGCTGGTCGGCGGCTTTTCCCACGAGTACCTGAACTATATGCAGGGCGGCCACTATCGCGGCTCCTTCCGCCCGCTGAACGACGCGGTGATGGCCGGGCGCATCCGGGGCGTGGCCGGCATCGTCGGCTGCAACAACCCGCGCGTCACCCAGGACGAGGCCAACACCTACCTGGTGCGCGAATTCATCCGCAACGACGTGTTGGTGGCCCAGACCGGCTGCGGGGCGCTGGGCAGCGCCAAGTACGGCCTGTTGCGGCCCGAGGCGGCCCTGGCTCCTTCGACAGGCTCAGGGCTAGGCCTGGCCGGGCCGGGCCTGCGCGAAGTATGCGAGGCCATCGGCATCCCGCCGGTGCTGCACCTGGGTTCCTGCGTGGACAACTCGCGCATCCTGACGGTGCTGACCCAGATGGCCACCGAGGGCGGGCTGGGCGACGACATCGCCGACTTGCCGGCGGTGGGCCTGGCCCCGGAGTGGATGAGCGAAAAGGCGCTGGCCATTGGCGCCTACTTTGTCGCCTCGGGGGCCTACGTCCTGTTCGGCGTCGGCTCGCCGGTGGAGGCCAGCCAGGCGATCACCGACCTGCTCAGCGGCGGCTGGGAGGCGCTGACCGGTGGCAAGCTAGAGTTCGTGCCCGACCCGGAGGAGATGGTGCGCCGCTCGCTGGCCCACATCGATGCCAAGCGCGCCGCCCTGGGCCTGCCCGAATACGACCCGGCCCGCTTTGGCCAGAGCGGCGACGCCCGCTTTGAGGCCTTCCTGGCCCGGCCGGTCGAGGAGCGAACCCTCTACAGTTGGGCCGCCGGCTCGTAGGGGCAAATTGCCATTTCTGTGGGGCAAATTGCCAATTTGCCCCACAGAAAAGGAGAAGAAATGTCCGTGCACAAAAGCTGTCCGGGGGCCGTCACCTTTCGCGACGTGCGGCCCGAGTACATCGATTGTCCCTTCTGCGGCGCCGAGACCGAGATCTGGTCCGACGAGCCGTTCACCTGCTGCCCCAACTGCCGGCGCGAGATCACCCAGTCGCGGGGGGCGTCGTGTGTGGACTGGTGCAGCCACGCCCGCCAGTGCGTCGGCGAGGAAAAGTACGAGCGGCTGATGGCCATGTTGGCCAACGGCTGATGGTCACGGCCACACCCGGGGGTGCGCTGACGCCCTTGCCAGCCGTCGTGCAGCGCATGTTTGGGCGGGGCTAGCCTGCGCCGTAGCACCTGGAGCGGAGCGACGAAGAATCTCTTTGATGCCGCGTGAGCAACCGAGATTCTTCACTCCCTCCGGTCGTTCAGAATGACAACGCTTCTGAGAACTGAACGGCCTGGGAGGGGATAGACCATCCAGCCCAAAATAGCTTCAGGTTTGTAGTGCGCACTTTGCCAGCGGCACGCCTCGCTCTGCGTGCCTACAGCGACGGCGAGTGCGCTAAAGCGCGCACTACGAACAGAGTTATTTCTGGACAAGTCTTAAGCAGTCGAGAGAGTGAGGAGACGGTCATGTCAATCGACCGCAGCCAACGCATCGCCTTTGAAGAAACGGCCGACTTGTTCGACGAGACGCGGCCCGGCTATCCCGAGGCGCTGGTGGAGGACGTGCTGGTGCTGTCCGGGATTCCGCCCAAGGGCCGCATCTTGGAGATCGGCTGCGGGCCGGGCAATTCCACCCTGCCCTACGCCCGGCGCGGCCACCACGTCACCGCCGTTGAACTCGGCCCGCGGCTGGCGGCGCTGGCCGCCCGCAACCTGGCCGCTTTCCCCCGCGTGCAGGTCATCACCGCCAGCTTTGAGGACTGGCCGCTGGAAGAGGGGGCCTTCGACCTGGCCATCTCGGCCGAGGCCATGCACTGGATCCCGCCCGAGATCGGCTATCCCAAGGCGGCCGCCGCGCTAAAAGACGGGGGCTCGGCCGCTTTCTACTGGAACGTGACGCCCGACCCGCACACCGACTGGTCGCAGGCCATGGACGGCGTGTACCGTGAACTGGATATAGAGAATCCCCTCGGGAACCCCACCGTCGACTGGATGATCGGCGTCATCACCGAGAATTTTCGCACGTGTGGCGGTTTTGGCCCGGTCACTGTGCGCCAATACACCTGGTCCGAGACCTACACGACCGAGCGCTACCTCAAGCTGTTCAGGACGTACTCCTTTCACCGGAATCTGGAGGCAGAGACGCGGGAGAGGCTTTTTGCCGGCGTGGCCGCGGCCAGCGAGCAGGGCGGCGGCCGCGTGACCATACCCTACGAGACGGTGCTGTTTCAGGCGCCGAAGCAAAGATGAACACCCTGCATAACGACCGTTTTTCTTCCGCATGGCCTGCGAGCCGGGCGAGAGCGAGCGGCGCTTCGGTCTCCATTTCGACGACGAGATCTCCACCTACCGAACCCCTGTCCTGGCTGGCAGACACCAAATTCCGCCCGCCCCTGCTGCGCGAGGACGTGATCCCCCGCCGGCGCCTGCTCACGCTGCTTCACGAGGCCCTGGCCTGCCATCCCCTCACCCTCCTCTCCGCCCCGGCCGGCTACGGCAAGACCACCCTGCTCTCGGATTTTCGATTTTCGATTGCCGATTTTCGATTGGGCTCTACCAACGACCAAACAATCGCAAATCGCAAATCGCAAACTTGCCCTGAGCAAAGCCGAAGGGTCGAAAATCGGGTGGCCTGGCTGTCTCTGGACGCAGAAGATAACGATCCGGCGCGCTTTCTGAGCGCGTTCATCGCTGCCTTGCAGCGGCTGGAGCCGGCCTGTGGCGCTGCCGCCCAAACCCTGCTGGCCGGCCGCGTCAGCCCTGGCGCCGAACCGTGGCGCGTGATGAGCGTGTTGATCAACGACGTGTTGGAGACCCTCCCCGACCCCTTTGCCCTGATCCTGGATGATCTGCACCACATCACCGAGCCGGCCATCTTTGCCGCGATGGACTACCTGCTCGAACATGTGCCGCCCCAGATGCACCTGGTGGCGGGCACGCGCGTCGACCCGCCCCTGGCCCTGGCGCGGCTGCGGGCGCGGGGGCAGGTGGTCGAACTGCGCTTGGCCGACCTGCGCTTCACCGTCGAGGAAACCACGACCTTCCTCAACGACCGCCTGGGGCTGGACCTGGCGCCCGACGAGGTAGGCATCCTGCACGCCCACACCGAAGGCTGGGCCGTGGGGCTGCGTTTGCTGGCCGGCTCGCTGAGCCGTCTGCCCCCCGGCGCCGAGCGCCAAACGCACATCCGGCGCCTGGCGGGTTCCCACCGCCACGTCTTTGACTTTCTGACCGACGAGGTGCTCGATCAGCAGGAACCGGAAATACGAACCTTCCTGCTGCAGACCGCCATCCTGTCCGAGCTGACCCCCGCTCTGTGCCGGGCCGTCACCGGCCGCGACGACGCCGGCGTTCTCCTGGACGAACTGTACCGCCGCAACCTCTTTGTCACCAATCTTCAATCTCCAATCTCCAATCTCCATTCTCCAGCTTACCGCTATCACGACCTCTTTGCCGAATTCCTGCGCCACCGGCTCCAACAGGAGCTGCCGGAGCGCGTGCCGGAGCTGCACCTGCGGGCGGCCGGGGCCGAAAGCGATCCCATGCGCGCCGTGGGCCATTACCTGGCCGCGGCCCGGTGGCCGGAGGCGGCCGAGGCGATTGAACAAATCGGGGCCGAGATGCTCGCCCGGGGCTATCTGGATACCCTCGGCCGCTGGATCAGTGCCCTGCCGGCCTCCGTGCGAGACAGCCGCCCGCGCCTGCTTCACTACCTGAGTAACTGCGCCCTGTGGCAGGGCGACTGGACGGAGGTGCAGTCGCTGCTGGAACGCGCCAGGCAGAACTTCCGGGCAGACGGTGACGCGGCCGGGCAGGGAGAGGCGCTGGTCGATCTGGCGACCTGCGCCCTATCTCAGGCCGACTGGCAGCGAGCCGGCGCGCTGTTGGACCAGGCCCTGGCCTGCCCCCTTCCCCCGCACGTTCAGGTTGAATCACGCCTGGGCCGGGCGTCCCTGAAATTGGCGTTTGGCGATTGGGCGCAGGCGGAGCGGGACTTTGAGGCAGCCATGGCCCTGATTCAACAATCGGGCGCGATGGGCTCGCCTGACCTGGTAACCTTTTATTTGCTGGACCTGACTTTTGCCTTCCTGCCGGGGGGACTGGAACACCTTGAACGCCTCTGCCGCCAGGCCAGGGCCCAGGTCGGCGATCAGATCAGCCCTTTGCGCCTGGTCATCGAGGAGTCGACCTCGGTCTTGCGCCTGTTTCGAGGCCGATTGGCAGAGGCCATCAGCGTCGGCGAAGGAGCGCTGGTCCTCCGCAAGCGACTGGGCGGCCAGCCCTTCTCTGACGTTGACGCGGCTCTATTCCTGATCATCGCCTATGCCGTCCGGGGGGATTATGTCTCTGTCGAGCGGCAGTTCAATCGGCTGTCTCTGGGGATGAACTCGGCCCGTACGCTACCGCCATCTATGGCCTTTTTCCTTTTTCTCGCCGGCCGGGTGCGCTGGCTGCAGGGCCGCGTGAAAGAGGCTCGCGAGTTGTACGCCCAGATGTGTGAGCTAAAAGACCCTCGACGGGAAACGCCGGATGCCCGAATCTATCGCGCCTGGATGTCGGGCCTGCTGGCGGCGGCAGAAGGGCGTTGTGAGGAGGCGGAACGCGCCCTGCGCCGGCCAGAGGTCCTGGAGCAGCGAGACCGCTGCTCCACCATCGGCGGGAGCACGCGCCTGATGCTGGCTCACCTTTATCTCCGCCAGAACCGACAGCAGGAGGCGCTGGCCGAGCTGGCCCCCGCGCTGGCCTACCACGAGCAACTGGGCCTTCCCTTTGCCATCCTGGTGGAAGGCCAAAGTATCGTGCCCCTGCTGCGCCTGGCGGTCGAGCGGGACGTCCACGCGCGCTACGCCGCCCATCTGCTAGAGCTGCTGGACGCAGACGACGAACCGCTTCCGGTCCCTGTGCCCCACACCGGGGAGACCCTCACCCCCCGTGAGGGCCAAGTTCTGCACCTCGTCGTGGCCGGCTACAGCAACCGGGCCATCGCCAACGAGCTGATCATCAGCGAGTGGACGGTCAAATCCCACCTGACCAAAGTTTATCGCAAGCTGGACGTGGACTCGCGCACGCAGGCCGTTGCTTGGGCGCGCGATCTGGGTCTGGGCTGATCCGGCCTCCGGCCCCCCCCAATCACACCCCCTTATTCGCCCATATCACACTTTGGTGCGATGACAACGTCCTCGCAATCGGGTAAACTGGGGTGAAGGACGACGGCGCTCTGAGTTCCGAAAGAGCCAGGACGACTTTTCCAGTTGAAACCGTGGGGGCCCATGAACTCTCTTTTACACGATGATCGGAGAAAGCGGTTTGCCGCCTTTCTGGCCCACCAGTGGAGTTGCGTCATCAGCACCGCCGGTTCGCCGGGGGTGTGGGCCATGCCGGCCCGGTACTGCCCCCTGCCGGGGAGTACCGACAGCCCCAATCTGGCAGTGGACTGTCTGCTGCCCCGCTGGGCGGACGTGGCCCACCACCTGACCCAGGAGCCCGGGGTGGTGTTGGTCGTGCAGGCGGCATCTGACGCCGGCTTGCGCTGGCTGCAAATTCAGGGCGCGGCCCGGCCGGTCGAGGCCCCCGACTGGGCCAGGCTGTTGCCCCGCCGGGTCTCCATCGTGCAGCCAGATGCGCTCTACCTGGTCGTGCGGGTGACGCCCAGTCGCATCGATCTGGTCGACGAGGACCTGGGCTGGGGCGTGCATGAGACGTTGGAGTGGTGAGTGGGCAACGAATGGCCCTTTTGGTTCCGGCTCTGGCCGGGTTAGGAGACATACTATGAACGATCAAACTGCATTCAGACGCATCGCGGCCATCACGGCCATCCTCTCCGCGCCAGTCACGCTGGCGGCTACCATTGTCCTATCCATGGCCGTAGACTTTAACCCCGACATATTGTCCAGTCCGGCTGATCTGATCACCCTCGGTGCACAAGCGGCGGAGATCTTCCGCTGGGGTGAGATCCTCGAGCTGGGCGCTCCCATGCTGCTGCTCATACCGGCTGCGCTCTATCTCTGGGACTGGCTCAAGCCGCATAGTCCCAGAATGGTGACCCTGTACACCGTCTTTGGTTTGGCCAGCATCCTTTTCGGAACAATCGCCACACTGCTGCGGGCCAGCTTTTTCCCGGCGATGATGAGCGCCTATTCACAGGCCGCGGAGCCGCAACGCGAGCTGCTGCTGGTACTCTTCCAGGCCGTCACCGATTTTGCCTTCGAGGGCCTGCTCGCTCTTGAATACGGGTTTTTGGGTCTGTGGTGGCTGGGCATCGGGCTGGTACTGCGCGGTGAGCGGCGTGGCCTGGGGGTCGTCACGGCGGTGCTGGGGATCACCATCCTTGCCGCCGGCGCCGGATGGCTCTTGAGAGTCGAACCACTTGCCAGGCTGGAGATGGCCTTCTTCCTGGTGCCTGTCTGGGTGGTGTGGCTGGGCATCGTCATCTGGCGGCGAGGTGAGAATAGCGAGCAATCGCCAGCGCCAGCCACCTGACATGGGAGACGCCACTTGTTCGCGGCCGGGCACGTAGCGCCATGCGAAGATGAGCAGTGATGCAGCAGAGCATCAATCAACAGTAGCATCCATTAACACGAGAAAGGAGAATCCCAATGAACACCTGGCTTAAATCTCGAAACGGCGCCATCACCCTCTCGGTGATCGCGCTCCTCAGTATGCTCGGGCGCACGTTCCTCGACTACCGGTATGTTTTTGCCGAGGAGTTTCCGTCGGGCCCGGGCTCAGTCGGGCTGGGGACGCTTTTCTACCTGGCGTTTGCCGGCGTCTGGATCTGGGCGCTCCTGGCCGCTGCCGGCGGCAGCCGGGGGGCGTGGATCGCCCTGCTGGTCTTGGCGCTCGTGACGGGCCTGGGCCTGGGCGCCGCTTCGATCCTCGCTTTCTGGCCGCCGATGCAGAGCGCCACGCCCCTGGGCGAAATCGCGCTCCTGTCCAACCTCCTGTTTGGCATGTTGGCTGCGCCCGCGGCCTGGCTCCAGTTCAGGCAATCTGCCGGGTGACCCCCATGGTCTGATTCGGGAGGAGGCACCATGGTTAAGTCACGATGCGGATACCCAGCGGCGGCGGCGCTGCTGCTCGCTGCGTTCGCGCTTTTCTGCACGAGTCCCGCCGCGCCGCCGACTGAATTTCCCACGACGGAACCTGTGCCGGTCATCTGGGACGATGACGGCAGCCCATTTCCTCAAGGCTGGCACTTTTCATTGTAATCCTGGATCTGCTCCCATTTGGCCCGTTTTACGAACCATGCTCAGCTCTTTTCCCCTGTTTCTTGTCCCCAGCGTGATACACTCACGGGTACACGTGACCGAAACTACAGAAGCAGCCCGCCCGTTGGCGGAACTCGAGCCGCAGCACGGCTTTTTCGTCGGCATCGACTCGGACGGCTGCGCGTTCGACACGACGGAGATCAAACACAAGGAGTGTTTCACCCCGAATATCGTCAAACATTGGGGGCTCCAGGCGGTGTCCAAGTACGCGCGCGAGGCGGCCGAGTTTGTCAATCTCTACTCGAAGTGGCGGGGCATCAACCGCTGGCCGGCGCTGGTGATGGTCTTTGATTTGCTGCGCGAGCGGCCCGAGGTGCTGGCCCGGGGCGTCGAGCCGCCGCAAGCGCCGCGCATCCGGGCCTTTATCGCCGCCGACGCCTATCCCAAGAGCAACGACGGCCTGGCGGCCTACATGCAGAAGCAGCCCGACCCCGAGCTGGACCGGGCCTGGGCCTGGACCACGGCGTGCCGCCCTTTCCCTACGTGCGGCAGAGTCTGCAATTCCTGGCCGACAAGGCGGACATGATCGTCGTCTCGGCCACGCCGCTGGAGGCGCTGAGCCGCGAGTGGCATGAGCACGACATCGCCCGCTACGTGCGCCTCATCGCCGGGCAGGAGCAGGGCAAAAAGGCGCTGCACCTCGAGCTGGCCGCCGGGGCCAAGTACCCGCCGGGCCACGTGCTGATGATCGGCGACGCGCCGGGCGACATGGCCGCCGCGCGGGTCAACGACGCGCTCTCTTATCCCATCAACCCCGGCCACGAGGAGGCGTCGTGGCAGCGCTTTTACGAGGAGGCGGTGCACAGGTTCCTGGCGGAAGAATACGCGGGCGCCTACGAGGCAGCGCTCGTCGCCGAGTTCGAGGCGCTGCTGCCCGAGGTGCCGCCCTGGCAGAGACGGAAATGAGCAAATGAGCCAAGCGACAGGTTGGCAGATCGGCAGGGGGAGCGGGCGCGGCAGCGCGCACCAGGAAGGGCCGGTCGTGCCCGGCCCGGGCATAGGTCAACCGGCGCGCCGGCCCGTCGATCACGTCGTAAAAGACCGTCACAAAGAGGCCGGGCTGGCCGAGCTCCTGAAGCAAGTGGTGGACGCGCGTCAGCACAGCCCGAGGGGATACTTGAACATTAGCCCCCTCTGATGGTCGGCGCGCCTCGGCCAGGATGAGGCTGCGGGTCAGGGCCATGTAGAGCGCCGCAGTATAGCACAAAGCTGGGGTTCTTCCAAGCTTGCCACCGGGCGCATTTTCGAGTATAATCGGGAGGTCAACCCGAAAGCGCCTTCGGTGGCGTCCGCCCGGAGACGGGGCTTGGAGCGAGGAAGCACTTCCTACACGACGAAAAAACTGGAAGGGAAGCTGACCATTGGCCAAAGAGCCGGACGTACGCGTTACGTCAAACGAACAGATCGCCGCCCTCATGCAACGAGGCCTGGAGGCTGCCCGAAGCGGACGGCGGGCCCGCGCCCGGCGCTACTTTGCCGCCGTCCTGGAGATTGAACCCGAAAACAAAGATGCCTGGCTGGAGCGGGCCGCCGTGTTGGACGACCCCCGGGAGGTGCTGGCGCACCTGGCCCGCGTCCTGGAGATCGACCCGGAAAACCGGCGGGCGCGCGAGGCCCTGCGCTCGGTGCGCAAGGTCGTGGCCAACGAGCCAGCTTATCGCGGGGCCGCCCTGCCGCCGGTCACGTCTACCCGGGCGCCCATCCCCCGTCCGCTGGTCCCCCTGCCCGAGACGGAGCGTCGCTCGATGGCCGGCGCCTGGGCAGGATTGGTTGCCATAATCGCCGTCGTGGTCCTAGCCCTGGTCCTGTGGACCGACACGCCGCGCACTGTGGTGGCCGCGCTGCTGCCCACGGCCACGCCGACGCCGACCTTCACGCCGACCCCCACCCCCACCTTTACCCCGACGCCCACCGCGACGGACACGCCCACGCCGACGAACACCTCCACGCCCACGCCGACCTTTACCCCCAGTCCCACGCCGACGAACACGCCCACGCCAACCAAGCGGCCCCCGGCCGACAAGAGCGAGTCGGGCAAGTGGATCGAGATCGACCTCTCGCAACAGCGGCTCTACGCCCACGAGGGGCAAAAGACGGTCCTGAAAGCCGTGGTATCCACCGGCACGTGGCGCTACCCGACGGTCAAGGGGCGGTTCAAGGTCTATGCCAAGTACCGGGCCACGCGCATGACCGGCCCCGGCTACGATCTGTCCAACGTGCCCTGGACGATGTTTTTCTACCGGGGCTATGCTATCCACGGCACCTACTGGCACAACAACTTTGGAACACCCATGAGCCACGGCTGCGTCAACATGAAGACGCACGAGGCCAAGTGGCTCTACAAATGGGCGCCCAAGGGTACGTTGGTGGTGGTGCACAAGTAAGCCTGGATATTGGATGTTGGGGATTGGGATGATTACACCTGCCGGGACGGAATGCCGTTACTACTACGAGGACTATTTTCGGGGGCGGGAGAAGCAGGAGTGCCGGCTCATCGCCCAGAATCCGCGGTCGGAGCCGTGGCGGCCCGAGATGTGCAAGAACTGTCCGGTGCCCGGCATCCTGACGGCCAACGCCTGCCCCCACCTGGTGCTGGAGGGCCGCGTCGAGAAGCGGTTCCTGGGCCTCAAGCGCCAGGTGGTAGTCGAGGCCTTTTGCACCAAGTACCTGGAGTCGGGCTTTGACCCCCACGTCGGCTGCGGCCACTGCCACGAGGAGCGGCCGGGGGCCGAGTTGTTCAGATCGGACTAGACTTGAGGGATATCGGCGGCTCCCACACTGCCAAAGAGCCGGGCGTCGCATTAGCCGCTCGGCTTGCTTGACAAATCAAGTTGTGGGAAATCACCATTGATTGCAGCTCTTGACAGATCACGTGGTATAACATACAATACCGGCATGAAGCGCTATCAAGTCGTCATTGACACAAATGTGTTGATCGCTGCCTTGCGGTCACGTCGCGGTGCTTCTCACCGACTGTTCTTGCTCATCGGTAGCGCAAAATTTGACATCAACGTGTCTGTTCCGCTGATCTTGGAGTACGAGGATGCAGCCAAGAGATTCACAACTGAAACAGCACTCAGCAACGAGAACATAGATGACATTCTCGATTATTTGTGCACAGTGGCCAATCGCAGGCAGATATTCTATCTTTGGCGACCGTTCCTTCAAGACCCCAAGGACGACATGGTATTGGAGTTGGCAGTAACCGCCAACTGCGGCTTGATCATCACGTACAACAAAAAAGACTTTGAGGGCGCTGATCGTTTTGGCATACGGGTGGTTACACCGAAGGAATTTCTTGAAGAAATAGGTGAATTGACATGAGTACCATTAGTCTCAGATTACCCAATTCTCTACACGAGACCGTGCGTGACTTGGCCCAAAAAGAAAGCACGTCGATCAACCAGCTCATCACGCTGGCCTTGGCAGAAAAGATCTCGGCGCTGATGACCGAAGAGTATCTGAAAGAAAGAGCGGGACGCGGGGATCGGTCCAAATTCGAGCAGGCCTTGGCCCAAGTTCCAGACATTGAACCCGAAGAGTATGATCGACTCTGACAGCGTGTCCTTCAAAGCAAGCTGACTACCCATCGCCCCCGGCCACTGTCACGAGGAGCGGCCGGGGGCGCAGATCTTTGATCTCAACTCATCCTGATGGACATCGTCGTCAAGGGACCCTTTTTAGAGCAATCGTCCGCCTGTGAGCCGATCCTGCGCGCCCTGCCCCAGTGGTTCGGCATCGAGGAGGCCACGGCCCACTATGTGCGGCAGACCGACCGGCTGCCGACCCTGCGCGCCACCCTGGATGGCGAGGTGGCCGGGTTCCTGACCTTCAACCGACACGGCGCCCACGCCGCCGAGATCGACGTCATGGCCGTGCGCCCCGAGTGGCACCGCCGGGGCGTGGGCCGGGCGCTGCTGGCCGAGGCGGAGGCATACCTCCGCCAGCGCGGCGTCGAGTACTTGCAGATCAAAACCCTGAGCCCGGCCCACCCCGACGAAAACTATGCCCGCACCCGCCAGTTCTACCGGGCGATGGGTTTCCGCCCCCTGGAAGAGTTCCCCGAGCTGTGGGGGCCGGCGAATCCCTGCTTGCAGATGGTCAAGTGCTTGCGCCACCCTTCTGCCGCTTGATCGCACTCACCTCAAGCAAGCCGAGGGTAGCGCGGGAATCCCTTCCCCCCACGGCCAAATAGAGGGGAACTCGATGACCGGAAAATGCCCTGAATGTGGCAGCACGCGCATCGAGCAGTACAGGATGCCCTACGGGCCGATGTGGTGCCTCGAGTGCGGCTTTCGCGTGGAGGACAAGACGGCCCGTACTTGTTTAGCGTCTGTCCGCATTTAGTATCACAGTTCGGTTGCACCACAATATCTAGTGGGTGGGAACAAGATTGCCGAATGCGCGCGCTCCTATTTAGTATTGCAAGCTGTCATGCACCACTACATCTTGTAGGTCAAAATGGACGCTAAACAAGTACGACGGCCCAACCGAACCCCTTCCTACAAGGCACGGACGAGGGGGACGAGGGACCGGCGCCGCCGCCGAAACCCCTGGGCGAAGCGCTGTACGAGTGGGCCAAGGACCAGGGAAAGATCCATCCCGCCGACCCGCCCGAATCGACCTAGCGCCCGGCGGTTCCGGGCCGTTGCGCCCGCTGCTTAATCGATGTTCAAAATCACAGAGGTTGAAAGGAGTAGACAATGACCACGGAGCAAAAAACAATCGGAGTGTTCGTCATCGCCAGTGCCCTGATCTGGGGCTTTGTCGTGCTGGGCTGTTCCCTGGCGCTGAGAGGCACAGACTGCTAGAGCGAAATCTCCAATATCCTGGCTGGCGGCGCGATTTTCCACCTACTCTTTATTTGGGGGCCGCTGGCCGCTCGATTCCGAAGGGCAAAAGAGGAAGAATAGCCAACAGCCGTTTATCATGGAAGGAGCAACTAGATGGCCTACCAACCCTTTTACGAGCGATTCCCAGACCTTGCCTGGGAGGAAACCCGCGCCTTGATCACGATCGGCCACCCCGCCCTGCCCGACGACGAGTACGGCCTGATCGAGGCCTACTGCAACGATCGGAACTGCGACTGCCGCCGGGTGTTCTTTAACGTCGTTTCCCGGAAACGGGAAGAGATCGTGGCCGTCATCGCCTACGGCTGGGAGGACCGCGACTTTTACGCCCGCTGGTTCGGGGACGATGATCCCCAGATCATCGAGGAGCTGATGGGCCCGGTGTTAAACCTGACCAGCCGCCAGTCGGAGCTGGCCCCGGCGCTCCTGGAGGCCGTTCGGAAAATTTTGCAAGACCGCAAATACGTGGCGCGCCTCAAGCGGCACTACCGCATGTTCAGACAGACCGTGGACGGCCCGGCGCCGCGCCGGGCTCGCCGAAGAGGCAAGAGAAAACGCCGGCGCTAACGACAAAACCTCCCGCAGGCGTGCGACCTTCGGTCGCCTGGAACCTGCGGATGGCCTGCCATCCTCAATCGACATTTGGGAACCCATGGTTTGCAGCAAGGGCTGAACAACGGTGAGCTGGTCGTGGGTTGGCAAGGATACATTCTGTCTGAAGCCGATCATCGCAAATCGGCCGTTCAAGAGTGGGCGAACGAGAACAAGCATACCTTGAGTCAGCTGTTCGAGCAGCCGATTCGTGAGGTAGAGTTCAATGATGATCGGTTGGGAGGGGTATTGCATCGGCTGAGTGATGATGAGACTTGGGCCGCCATTGAGCAGGATCTTTGGGCGGCCAAAGTAGCCGTCTACCGGCTGGAGTCGCCCGATGTGCGCATAGATAGCACCACCAGTTATGGCTACCACGAGCCGAAAGAAGAGGGGCTGATGCAATATGGGGGTCACAGCAAGGACCACCGCCCCGATTTGCCGCAGATAAAGCTGATGGCCGCTGCTGCCGAGCCGTCGGGGCATTTGATTGCCAGCGACGTGGTGCCCGGTCAGCGTGCGGATGACCCCTTGTACGTCCCTTTGATCGAGCGAGTCCGGGGCATCGTGAATGAGACGGGCTTGTTGTATGCCGGCGATAGCAAAATGGCTGCCCTGGAGACCCGGGCTTCCCTCGCTTCCCAGGGCGACTATTACGTGGTGCCCCTGCCCATGACGGGTGAGACCGCAGAAAAGTTCGATGACTGGGTGGCAGCCGTCGTGGAGGGTGAGCAGACAGCGACCTTGATCGGGAATGGGAAGCGATTGATCGGGGCTGGATACGAGTTTGAACGCCTTCTCACAGCGACGGTCGAAGGGGAGTCTGTGCGTTGGACGGAACGGGTGCAGGTGATGAGGTCGCAAGGGTGGGCGAAGCGCAAGATCGCGCAGCTTGGGAGGCGGCTCTGCTCCGTGGACGAACAATACATCTGGGTTTCCAATGACAGGTCGCCTGGTGCTCTATCCATGACTCCGTCACAGCGACTGTGACACCACGCCTTCTGCCATATTCATGCTGCTTCAAGCACCCGTTGAAGTGCTTCCGGCTCCGTCACCGGCGCCTGGCAGACGAAATCGCGGCAGACGTAGGCCGCCGGCTGCCTGTCCTCGCCAGAGGGGCCGTCGACCAGGTCCCGGTCCTCCAGGAGCGGCACGGCAGGGGCCTCCTGGCCGGCGGGGCCGTAGGCCACCACCTGGTGCGGTCGGAAGCCCGACGTCGCCGCGACGAGCAGCCGCCGCGTCGCCTCGTCGTCGGGCGAGCCGACGATGGCGATCTCGAAGGGCCGGCTGAGGGCATAGTCGAGGGCGACGAGCCACTGGCCAAAGCCCAGGGGCGCCTGGGCCAGGAATCGCCGCACGGCCGCCAGGTTCTCGCGGGCCACCTCGGCGTAGCGGTGGGTCATTGCCAGATCCGACAGCTTGAGTAGCACGGTAGCCATCATGCTGTTGCCCGAGGGCGTGGCGTTGTCCTGCAGGTCGCGGGGCCGGGCAATGAGCTCCTCGGCGTCGGCCGCCGTGTCGTAGAACCCCTCACCCGCGACCCAGAAGTGGGCAACGGCCGAATCGACGAGGTCGTGGGCCGCCTGGTACCAGCGCGGGTCGAACGTCGCCTGGTAGAGGGCCAGCAAGCCCTCGGCCAAGTTGGCATAATCCTCCAAAAAACCATCTACCTTGGCGACACCATCGCTGCCTTCCGCGCCCCCTTTGACCGGCTCAGCTCCTTCGACCGGCTCAGGAGAAGCCTTCCAGGTGTGGAATAGCCGGCCGGTATCGCTTTGGAGGTGGTGGAGGAGGAACTCGGCGTTCTCCTCGGCGATGCGGCGGTAGCGGTCCCCTCGCGCCGGGCTGTCGTCGGTCAGGGCAAAAGCGGCCGCTGCCTCGGCAAAGGCGGCGAGCATCAGGCCGTTCCAGGAGGTGAGCACCTTCTCGTCTCGGGCAGGGTGCACGCGGGCCTCGCGGGTGCCAAAGAGCTTGGCCCGGGCCTCGGCCAACTTCTCCCGCTGTTCCAGGGTGCCGGTCAGCTCCAGGATGTTCTTTCCTTCCCAGTTGCCGCCGGGCTTGACGCCGTACGCGTCGATGAACTCATCCGCCTCTTCGCCGAGCACGTCACGGATCTCGTCGAGGGTCCACACGAAAAACTTGCCCTCTTTGCCCTCGCTGTCGGCGTCCTGCGTCGAGTAGAAGGCACCCTCAGGGCTTCGCATCTCGCGGGCGACGTAGTCGAGGGTCTCCTGGGCGATGGTGCGATAGAATTCATTGCCGGTGAGCTGCCAGGCGTGGAGATAAACGCGGGCGAGCTGTGAGTTATCGTAAAGCATCTTCTCAAAGTGGGGCACCAGCCATCGCTCATCGACGGAGTAGCGGTGAAAGCCACCGCCCAGTTGGTCGTACATACCGCCCCGGGCCATCGCGTCGAGGGTCTGGGTGACCATGGCCAACGCCTGCTCATTCCCCGTAACGGTGTAGTACCGCAAGAGGAACTCGAGGACCATGGGCTGCGGGAACTTGGGCGCGCCGCCCCAGCCGCCGTGGGTCGCGTCGAACTGCTGGGCGAGACCCTGGAAGGCTGCGTGGAGGGTGTCAGGCTCAAGGGCAGTCTGTCCTTGAGTGGCGGCAACCGTCGCCTGCTCCTGAAGCGCCTGGGCCAGCCGACGGCCGCCCTGAACCAATTCCTCGCGGCGGTCGGCCCATGCCTGGGCGATGGACCTCAGCACTTGGGGAAACGAGGGCATGTTGTAGCGGGGCTGGGGCGGAAAGTAGGTGCCGCCATAGAACGGCTCGCCCTCAGGAGTGAGAAAGACGCTCATGGGCCAGCCGCCACCGCCGGTCATGGCCTGCACGGCGCTCATATAGAGCTGGTCCAGGTCGGGTCGCTCCTCGCGGTCGACCTTGACGTTAACAAAGTGGTCGTTCATGATCCGGGCCACGTCCTCGTCCTCGAAGGATTCGTGGGCCATGACGTGGCACCAGTGGCAGGCCGAGTAGCCGATGCTGAGAAAGATCGGCTTGTCCTCGTCGCGCGCTCGTTGCAGGGCTTCGTCGCCCCAGGGGTACCAGTCCACCGGGTTGTCGGCGTGTTGCAGTAGGTAGGGACTCGTTTCTTGTCGCAAATGATTGGGCATAGGTTCTCTCTCCAGGGCAAATCTCTTTTCGTCGAAAGTATCATGGGTATCGTAACATCGGCGTGGGTCCGAGTCTGTAATCAAGGTACCATCGGCCCCGAGCTGACCCTGTGGCCGGTTGACATGGCTCCCGTTCCATGCTATGCTGGTCCCAACCAAGACGAAGGGAGGCACGACCCATGAGACTCTACCTGGTCCAACACGGCGAGGCCAAGCGCAAGCGCGACGATCCGGCCCGGCCCCTGACCGAGCAGGGCAAGAAAGACGTGGCGCGGGTGGCCGACTTTGCCGAGCACGCGGGCATCGAGGTCCACCAGATCCGGCATAGCGGCAAGCGGCGGGCCGAAGAGACGGCGGCCATCCTGGCCGAGCACCTGGAACTGGCGGGCGGCGTCGTCGCCCTGCCGGGCCTGGCGCCCAAAGACGACGTCCAGCCCGTCGCCGAGTTGCTCAGCCGCGAGATCGAGCCGCTGCTGTTCGTCGGCCACCGGCCCTTCATGGACCGGCTGGTGGGCCACCTGGTCGCCGGCAACCGCGACCGGACCGTGGTCCGTTTCCACAAGGGCGGGATCGTCTGCCTGGAGCGGAATCTCAAGACGCGGGCCTGGGTGGTCCAGTGGGTCGTGACGCCCGACCTGCTCCCGCCGGCGGGGGTGTAGCGTGGAACGATACGAGTACCGCGTCTGCCAGGCCCAGTTCTCCCGTGTGACCTACGTCAACGGCGCGTGGATCGGTCAACTCTCCGAGACCTTTTCCGATGCCCAAAAGGCCCTCGATTCCTGCCCCGAAGTGTGGGACTATTTGGACCAGGCCGGCGCCGAGGGCTGGGAGTTGGTGACTGTGACCACCCGCACCCAGGAGGGCGGCCAGATCGTGGACGTGCTCTACCTGAGGCGGGCCTCGTGAGGGCCGTCGTCCGCCCGCCGGGCGAGGGGTTTGCCCGGGCGCTCACCTCGCGGGACCCCCGGCCCGAGATCGACGTAGCGCTGGCCCGCCGGCAACCGCTCTAACGAATCTCTAACACTCCTCATACGCTGATCTAATGCACCGCCTGTATACTGAACCCAGCAATCTTTGTCGGGCAAGTTTGAAACTTGCCCCACGAGTGGGGAGTCGAATACTATGGATTTGAATCGTTTTACAGAAAAAGCACAAGAAGCCATCCTCCAGGCGCAGAGCCTGGCGGGCGAATATAGCCACGGCCAGATCGAGGGCGAGCACCTGCTCCTGGCCCTGCTGCGCCAGACCGAGGGCGTGGTGCCCCAGGTCGTCCAGGGCCTGGGCTTGCAACCGGGCACCCTCGTCCAGCAGTTGCAGGGCGAGCTGAACCGTAAATCGAAGGTCTACGGCGGGGCGACCCAGGTCGGGATTTCGCGCGAGCTGTCCAAGACGCTGGACCGCGCCGTCAAGATCGCCAAGGAGATGCGCGACGATTTCGTCTCGACCGAGCACCTGCTGCTGGCCCTGACCGAGGACCGGAGCGGGGGCGGACAAACGACGTCCGGCGTCGCCCGCATGCTCCAGGCCTACGGCCTGAGCGAGGACGCCATCAAGCGCGCCCTGCTCAACATCCGGGGCAGCCAGCGGGTGACGTCCCAGACGCCGGAGGGCACCTACCAGGCGCTGGACAAGTACGGCCGCGATCTGACCGACCTGGCCCGCGAGGGCAAACTCGATCCCGTCATCGGCCGCGACGAGGAGATCCGGCGCGTCATCCAGGTGCTCAGCCGCCGGACCAAGAACAACCCGGTCCTCATCGGCGAGCCGGGCACGGGCAAGACGGCCATCGTCGAAGGGCTGGCCCAGCGCATTGTGCGCGGCGACGTGCCCGAGGGCCTGAAGGACAAAAAGCTGGTCCAGCTCGACCTGGCGGCCATGATCGCCGGGGCCAAGTTCCGGGGCGAGTTTGAGGAGCGGCTCAAGGCCGTGCTCAAGGAAATCACCGACGCCGAGGGCCAGATCGTCGTCTTTATCGACGAGCTGCACACCGTCGTCGGCGCCGGCGCGGCCCAGGGCGCCATGGACGCCAGCAACATGCTCAAGCCAATGTTGGCCCGGGGCGAATTGCACATGGTCGGCGCCACCACGCTGGACGAGTACCGCCAGCACATCGAAAAGGACGCCGCCCTGGAGCGCCGCTTCCAGCCGGTGCTGGTCAACGAGTCCACCGTGGAGGAGACGATCAGCATCCTGCGCGGCCTGAAGGAGCGCTACGAGGTGCACCACGGCGTGCGCATCCAGGACTCGGCCGTCATCGCCGCGGCGACGATGAGCGACCGCTACATCAGCGACCGCTTCCTGCCCGACAAGGCCATCGACCTCATCGACGAGGCCGCCAGCCGGCTGCGCATGGAGATCACGTCCAAGCCGCAGGAGCTGGACCGGGTGGACCGCCAGATCATGCAGCTCGAAATCGAGCGCGAGGCGCTGAAAAAAGAGCGGGACAAGGCCAGCAAGGAGCGCCTCAAAAAGCTGGAGCGGGAGCTGGCCAACCTGCAAGAACAGAGCCGGGCGCTGGTCGCCCGCTGGGAGCAGGAGCGGGCCGCCATCCAGGGCCTGCGCGATACAAAGGAAGAGATCGAGCGGGTGCGCCACCGCATCGAGGAGGCGCAGCGGACCTACGACTATCAGCGGGCCTCCGAGCTGCAATACGGCGAGCTGGCCCGCCTCCAGGAGCAACTGGCCCAGCAGGAGCAGCAGCTCAAGGACCTGCAAGAGGGCGGCCAGCAACTGCTCAAGGAAGAGGTGGACGCCGAGGACGTGGCCGAGGTTGTCTCGATCTGGACCGGCATCCCGGTGAGCAAGCTGTTGGAGGGCGAGATCGACAAGCTGCTCAAGATGGAGGAGCGGCTGCACCGGCGCGTCGTCGGCCAGGACGTGGCCATCGACGTGGTGTCGAACGCCGTGCGCCGCAGCCGAGCCGGGCTCCAGGACCCCAACCGGCCCATCGGCAGCTTTATCTTTCTGGGGCCGACGGGCGTGGGCAAGACCGAGCTGGCCCGGGCGCTGGCCGAGTTCCTGTTCGACGACGAGGACGCCCTGGTCCGCATCGACATGAGCGAGTACCAGGAGCGGCACACCGTCTCGCGCCTCATCGGTGCGCCGCCGGGCTACGTCGGCTTTGAGGAGGGCGGCCAGCTCACCGAGGCGGTGCGGCGGCGGCCCTACAGCGTGGTCCTCTTCGACGAGATCGAAAAGGCCCACCCCGACGTGTTCAACACGCTGCTGCAACTGCTCGACGACGGCCGGCTGACCGACGGGCACGGCCGGACGGTGAGCTTTAAGAACACGGTCGTCATCATGACCAGCAACGTCGGCACCGAGTACCTGGACGGCCGCGAGACCGAGGCCGAGGCCGACGAGGCGCGCCGCGCGCGCGTCATGGAGGCCCTGCGCGGGCACTTCCGGCCCGAGTTCCTGAACCGCGTTGACGAGATCATCATCTTCCACGGGCTGGAC
>CAYLZO010000005.1:44193-54339 GCA_964387775.1 uncultured Anaerolineaceae bacterium | reverse complement strand
GCCGGCGGCGGGTCTACAAGCTGCTACTCGCCTCGGGCGTCAAGCCCACGGACGTCGTGGGCGAGATCCTCTCCTTGGCCCAGCAGGCGGGCGTGCCGGTCCAGACCGTGGACCGGCGGGAGCTGGAAAAACTGAGCGGCGAGGCCAACCACCAGGGCCTCGCCGCTGAGGTTTCCGCCTATTCTTACCTGGACCTCTACGCTTTGCTGGATGCCGTCAAAGAAGCCGGCGCACCCCCGTTCCTGCTCTTGCTGGACCACGTCCGGGACCCCCAGAACCTGGGCTCTCTTCTCCGCACGGCCGAAGCAGCGGGCGTCCACGGCGTGGTCATCCCCGAGCGGCGGGCCGCCGGGGTGACGCCGGCCGCCGTGCGGGCCTCGGCCGGCGCGGCCGAACACGTCCGCGTGGCACAGGTGACCAACTTGGTCCGCACCATGCGAGCCTTGAAAGAAGAGGGCATCTGGCTCGCCGGGCTGGAGGTGACGCCCGATGCCCAGCCCTACACCGAGACGGACCTCACCGGCCCTCTGGGGATCGTCGTCGGCAGCGAGGGGGCGGGCTTGGCCCGGCTGGTCCGCGAGACGTGTGACTTTCTGATCAAGCTGCCCATGGAGGGCCAAGTCGAATCCCTAAATGCTGGCGTGGCCGGGGCCCTCGCCCTGTACGAAGCCCGGCGCCAGCGCACGATTTCCTCCTGATTTCCGAAAAGAAGAGAGGCTTTCTTTGGAATTCTATTTCATCCGCCATGCGCAATCGGAAAACAACCTGCGCAGACCTCATGGAACGGCACGGCGACAGCGACGACCGGGTGGCCGTGATCAGTCACGGCGGGTTCTACAACCACGTGCTGCGTATCATCCTCAACCTGGCGGAAGATACCGACCTCTGGTTTTCCATCAACAACGCAGCCATCACGCGGATCGACTTTGGCGGCGAGAACACCTGGGTGCAGTACGCGAATCGGGCCGAGTTTCTGCCCAGAACGCTCATCACTTGAGGCGAAGGTGCAGCGACCCCAGAATGCGGCTTGTTTCCCCTGGCCGTCGGTGTTACAATGGGGAGACCAGGAGGAGGAAACTGCCACCATGAAGGAACGCACCAACCAGGAATGGCTGACGGACCTGCGGGGTCCCAATCGTGAGGAAGCTCTGGCGGACCTCCGCGATTTTTTGGTGCGGGGCCTGGGCTATGCCTTGGCCAATCGCCGCGACGTGACCGAGGCCCACGTCGAGGATTTTGTCCAGGATGCCCTTCTCAAGATCCTCGATGCGCTGGATACCTTTCGGGGCGACAGCAAGTTCACGACCTGGGCCCAAAAGATCGCCGTGAACACGGCCTTTAGCGAGCTCCGCCGCCTGCGCTGGCAGGACATTTCCCTGGACGGCTTTGTGGAATCGTACAGCCTGGACTTTGTGCCCGACATGCTCATCGACCCGGAGGCCGGCCCGGAGCAGCAGGTCATCCAGCGGATCTTTCTCGAAACGCTGCGTCACGCCATCGCCAACGACCTGACCGACAAGCAGCGGCAGGCCCTGGTGGCCGTCAAGATCCAGGGGGTGCCCCTGGCCGAGGTCGCCCGCCGCATGGACAGCAATCGCAACGCGATGTACAAGCTGATCCACGATGCGCGCCAGCGGCTCAGGGAGCGGATGGAGGAGCGAGGCGTGTCGGCCCAAGAGATCTTGGAGGCATTTCGCTAGGGCGCAGGGGTAAGAGCGGCGTGGCTTACCACGTCTAGGGGGCGGAAGAGAGATAGAAGGAAGAAGAGATGCAGTCAAGCTTGCGTTCGTTCAGACAGATCGTGAATCGAATCCTGCTCCGCCGGCGTTCTCGTGGCGGCTTGGACACAGCGGCGGTCAAAAAGCTCGCCCGGGGGATCGCCACGACCCGGCCCGACGAGATCGGCTGCCACGAGTGTTTTGAACAGATGGATCGATTCGTAGAGATAAAGCTGGCCGGGAAGGACGCGGCCGAGGCCCTGCCCCTGGTCCAGGACCACTTGAGCCGCTGCGATGATTGCCGGGAGGAGTTTGAGGCGCTCCTGGCTGCGCTAAAGGTTGTCGCCTAGACGGTTACCCGGACCGGCTTGACCGGAGTACGTCCAGGTAGCGCGGAATGACCACAGTGTAAAGCCAGTAGCCCACCCGGCTGGCCGGAAAATCCCAAGCCCCCAGCCCCCGGGCCAGTTGGGCGCCCAGGCCCTCCTTGAAACGATAGACGCCCCACATCGGGTCCGACTCGACGAGCTCGTCGGGCGCCCCCCACAGGTCATAGAGGGTGCAGCCGGCGGCCTTGGCCCGGCGGATGGCCTCCCACTGGAGCAGGTAGTTGGGCTGATCTCGCCGATGCCGGTCTGACGACGCGCCGTACATGTACCAGGCCGTCGGCCCAAAGGTAAAGAGGATGAGCCCGGCCACCGTCTCGCCTTGGGTTTCGGCCAGGAGCAAGTGGGCCGCTCCCGCCTCGAGAAAGCTCTCCCAGGCATCGTGGTAGTATCCGGGCGGGCGGATGGCAAAGCCCTGGCGCCCGGCGGTCTCGGCGTAGAGGCGGTGGAAGGTTTCCAGGTCGGCCTCGTTCCCCCCCCGTATCTCCACGCCCCGCCGCCCCGCCAGGCGGACGTTGTAGCGGGTTTTCGACTTCATGTCCGCCAGCAAATCATCCTCCGGCCGGCGCAGGTCGAGGAGGGCCGTGTTCCGGAACTGGATCTGATCGCCGGAGAAGCGCCAGCCCCGGGCCTCCAGCCGGTGGGCCACGTCGGGCGCGTTGGCCGGCCGGGGCGAGAACGCGGGGGCGTCGTCGGGATAGTAGACGTCGGGATCGATCTTGACAAAGAGCGCCCGCTTTTTCCGGGCCAGTCCCTCCAGCTCGGCCAGCACGCGGGCAGCGAGTTCCCCGTCGGTCCAGTCGAGGCTCGGCCCCTTGGGGACGTAGAGGATCGAGATAGGCAGACGCGGCAATCTGCGGCGGAGCACCGAGGCCGCGGCCACCGGCTCCCTGCCGTGCTCGAAGAGCAGGCGGCTGGCCTGCCAGCCGTGGCGGGCCTTGAACGCGCCCCAGGCCCAGCCCTGGAGTACGTGAGGGTTGGGCAGGCCCAACAGGGCGCGATCCCACGCCTCTCTGTCGGCGATACGGCGGATTTCCATCAATCGCCCTGCCCGCGTTGGTTCCACCGGACGGCCGCCGTGTAGAGCCGGTAGCGGAGCGGCGCGTAGACCAGGTCGTGGGTGTCGGCCCAGCGCACCAGCCGCCCGCCAAAGCCCCGTTTGAAGCGGTAGACGCCCCACAGCCCGTCACTGCGCTCGGTGAACTCGGCCTCCAGCGTCTCTTCGTCGGCGTCGGGCACGCCCCACAGGTCGTAGAACCGGCAGCCCTGCTCCTGGGCCCAGCGCATGGCCTCCCACTGGAGGAAGTAGGTGGGCATCCGGTTGCGGTGCTCGTCGGACGAAGCGCCGTACATGTAAATGGCCGTGTCGCCAAAGGCGAAAGCGACCAGCCCGGCCAGGAGTTGCCCCTGGTACTCGGCCAGCAGCAGGCAGCCGTGGCCCGAGGGCAGGAAAAGCTCGTGGGCGGCCCGGTAGTAGGCCTGGCTGTGGATGCCAAAGCCGTCCCGCTCGGCCGTGGCTTCCATGAGGTTGTAGAAGGCTGGCAGGTCCCTTTCGTCGCCGCGGCGGACGGTGACGTCCTTGCGCCCCGCCAGCCGGATGTTGTAGCGGGTTTTCGATTTCATCCGCATCAAGATCTCGTCCGGCTCGGCGTCCAGCTTGACCACGAGGGTGCGCTGCGGCTGGATGGTCTGCGGGCTGGGGCGGAACCCGAGGGCTTGCAGCCGGCCGGCCAGGGCCGGGTCGTATGCCCGGTCTGGCTCGATCTTGAGGCAGATGGCCTGCTCCTGCCGGGCGAGGGACTCGATGGCCTGCAACAGGCGGCGGAGAACCGGCTCGTCGTCCAGGTCGGCCACCGGCCCCTTGGGCACGTAGGCGATGGTGCCCAGGCCGGCGGGCACGGGCCGGAACAGGAGCTGGGCGCCGCTCGATCCCCCGGCCAGGCGGCGGACACGCCAGCCAAAGCGGGTTTTGAGCTCGCCCCAGGCCCAACTCTGCAAGAGGTGCCCCCCCCGGGCCGCGACGAACTCGTCCCAGGCAGCTCGATCTTGGAGCTCGTCGAACGTTTGCATGGTAGTCATCATGTTCAGATTATAACACGCCTGTCGGCACCAGAAAAGAAACCACCCCACCCATGCACCAACAAAGGGGGCACGTTGACCCTTCCCGGAAGGTCGAAAACGTACACAGCTTCGGGATAGTGATATTTAGAACTTGCGCTTTCGCTGGACTTGTGGCATAATAGCGGGCGTTCGTAACCATCATAAGGAGGGTGTGACGTTGCTGTCAGACTATAACTTTATCGGCGTTTATGTCGTCGTGGCGCTCATCTTCCCCTTCGTTGCTTTGGGATTCGCCTGGTTGCTGCGCCCCAAAAAGCCCAACCCCGTCAAGACAGAAATCTACGAGTGCGGCCAGGAGACTATGGGCGATACCTGGGTGCAGTTCCGCGCCCAGTACTACGTCTATGCCCTGGTCTTTGTCGTTTTCGACATCGAGGCCGCGTTTCTGTTTCCCTGGGCGGTCGCTTACGACAAGGTGGGCCTGTGGGCTTTGGCCGAAGCCTTCTTGTTCCTCGGCATCTTGACCGTGGGATTGATCTACGCCTGGCGCAAGGGAGCGTTGCGTCTACAATAGCCACTATCCACTATCCAATATCCGTTCCCGGATATTGGATATTCGATATTGGGTACCAACCTCTAGGAGAAGCGTATGGGAGAAGCCATTGACTACATTCTGAACTTCTGGGTTCGGTTTGGGCAGACGGTGGGCGACCTGCTGGCCAGTTGGGGGTTGCCGCCCTGGGCCGTCAACCTGATCGCCGACTTTTTGGGGGTCCTCATTTTGGTGCTCGTGGGCGTCGCGGCCGTCCTCATCTTTACGCCCATGGAGCGCAAGGTCATTGCCCGCATGCAGGACCGGCCCGGCCCCAACCGGACCTGGCCCTACGGCCTGACCATCGCCTTTGCCGACGCCATCAAGATGCTGACCAAGGAGGACATTGTCCCCGACGAGGCGGACAAGGCCCTCCACATGCTGGCCCCACTCATCGTGGCCGTCCCCTCGCTGCTCGTCTACGCGGTGCTGCCCTGGGGTCCCGGCGTCGTTGGTCAAGACCTCAACGTCGGCATCCTCTACATCGTCGCCCTGGGCTCGGTCCACGTCCTGGCCGTCTTGATCGCGGCCTGGGGCTCGAAAAATAAATTTGCGCTGTTGAGCGGCTTTCGGGTGGTCAACCAGTTGCTGGCCTACGAGATCCCGATGGTGCTCTCCATCCTGGCCGTCATCATCTTTACCAAGACTATGTCTACCCAGGGCATCGTCGAGGCCCAGACGGTCCCCTACTTTGTGGTGATGCCCATCGCCGGCTTTATCTTTCTCATCAGCGCCCTGGCCGAGACCAACCGCTCGCCCGTGGACCTGATCGAGGCCGACTCGGAGATGGTGGCTGGCTACATCGTGGAATACAGCGGCATGAAGTTCGCCATGTTTTTCATCGCCGAGTACGTGAACATGTTCGCCGCCGGGATTGTCATGGCGACCCTCTTTATGGGGGGCTGGAAATTCTTTGGCCTGGAGAACGTGGCCCCCGTCCTGACCCCCTTCATCGTCTTTGCCAAGGCCGCCTTTGTCATCTTTTTGATGCTCTGGTTCCGGGCCACCTACCCTCGCATGCGGTTCGACCACCTCGTCGGCTACGCCTGGAAGTTCCTGGTGCCCCTGGCCCTGGTCAACCTCTTCCTGGCCGCGTTGGTGGTCAAGATCCCGCTGCCCGCCGATCCCATGGTGGAGCCGCTGGCCCGGGGGGCCATCATGTTCGTCGCCAGCGTCGTCGTCCTGATCGTGACCGGCCTCATCGTCAACCGCGCGGCGCGCAGAGCCGAGCAGGCCCCCGCCTTGAAGCGCATCGCGGCCGTGGAAAGGTAGGCAGCCCATGGAGTTCACCGTGTCCCACGTCGTGTTCATCATCCTGAGCGCGGTTGCCCTGGTCGGGGCCTTGGGCGTCGTGACCAGCCGCAAGCTCTTTTACGCCGCCCTCTTTTTGATCCTCTCTTTCGTGGGGGTGGCGGGGTTCTACGTTCTGCTCGAAGTCGAGTTGCTGGCGATGATCCAGATCCTGGTCTACGTCGGGGCCATCGCCATTCTCATCGTATTTGCCATCATGCTCTCGCAGCGGATGATGTCGGCCGAGTATCGGGCCAGCAACGAGCAGTGGCTCATCGGGCTGGTCGCCGCGCTGGCGCTCTTTGTCGTGCTGGCCTTTGTACTCCTCTCGGCGAACTGGCCCACAGCTACGGCCGACGTGCCCGAGGACGCCATCAGCCGGCTGGGGCAAGCCCTGGTGGACCCCAACCAGTTCGTGCTGCCCTTTGAGGTCGCCTCTGTGCTGCTGCTGGTGGCCCTGGTCGGGGCCGTCATCATCGCCCGAGAGAAGTAGGGAGGGAGAAAGGCTATGGCTGTCCCGCTGTCCTGGTATCTGATCGTCGCTGCCGCGCTCTTTTGCATCGGCTTCTATGGCGCGCTCTCCCGCCGCAACGCCATCGGCGTCCTCATGGGCGTCGAGTTGATGCTCAACTCTGTCAACATCAACCTGCTCGCCTTCTGGCGCAACAACGAGGTAGCCCGGGGCACCCTCGCCGGCCAGGTGTTTGCCATCATCGTCATCACCGTGGCCGCCGCCGAAGCCGCCGTGGGCCTGGCCCTGATCATCTCTGTCTACCGCAACCGCCGCACGGTGGACGTCGAACAAGTAGACACACTGAAACTGTAATAACGGCGGGACTCGTCCCGGAGGGAGCTAATGACCGAATTCTTTTTTAATCTGACCTGGCTGATCCCGCTCTTTCCCCTGTTGGCCTTTGCCCTCATCGTGCTGTGGACCCACCACAACCGGCTCCTCAGCACCTGGATTGCCTGGATCGGCATCGGCCTGTCCTGGATCTTGGGCTGGACGATCCTGGCCCTGTCGTGGGGCGACATCCGCAACCTGACGCCGCCCGGCGGCGGCCACCCGGTGCCCCTCTTTGAGATTCCCACCGGCTCCACCGCGCTTCAGCTCGGCTTCCAGGTGGATACCCTGACGGCCCTGATGCTCTTTATGGTGCCCTTTGTCTGCCTCATGATCTTTATCTACTCCAAGGGCTATATGAACTATGGCACCAAAGACGTCGATCCCCGCTACTCGCGCTTTTTCGCCTACATCAGCCTCTTTGCCTGCGGCATGTTGGGCCTGGTCGTCTCTGACAACCTGGTCACGCTGCTCATCTTTTGGGAGGTGATGGGCCTCTGCTCCTACCTGCTCATCGGCTTCTGGTTCGACAAGTCCTACCCCGACCCCGACCGCATCACGCCCAAGGAGGCGGGCCTGAAAGCCTTCCTGACCACGCGCATCGGCGACGTCATCATGCTGGCCGGCATGCTCCTGCTCTATTCGCAGGCCGGCTCGCTGACCTTCCGCGAGATTTTCGCCGAAGAGACGCTCCATCACCTGGCCGAGACGACGGCCTTTGCCGGCATCCCCTGGGCGACGTTGATCGCCGTCCTCATTTTCGGCGGGGCGGTGGGCAAGAGCGCCCAATTCCCGCTCCACGTCTGGCTGCCCGACGCCATGGAGGGCCCGACCCCGGTCAGCGCCCTCATCCACGCCGCGACGATGGTCTCGGCCGGCGTCTACCTGGTGGCCCGCACCTTCCCGCTTTTCGTGGCCGTCGAGGGCGGCACCCAGTTGGCCGTGGTGGCCTTTATCGGCGCCTTCACGGCCCTCTTTTCCAGCACCATCGCCGTCGCCCAGAACGACATCAAGCGCGTGCTGGCCTACTCGACGGTCAGCCAGCTTGGCTACATGATCGCCGCCCTGGGCATCGGCGCCTACGTGGCCGCCGTGTTCCACCTCATCACCCACGCCTTCTTCAAGGCGCTGCTCTTTCTCGGCTCCGGCTCGGTTATCCACGGCGTCGAGCACGGCCACCACCACACCCACCAGCACCCCTCGCCCTCGGAGGGAGAGGGGCATGGGGGTGAGGGTGAGGCTGAGGAGGCATTCGACCCCAACGACATGATGAACATGGGCGGCCTGCTGCGCCGAATGCCGGCCACCGGCTGGACGTTCGTCATCGGCGCGCTGGCGCTGACGGGCATTTTCCCCTGGGCCGGCTTTTGGAGCAAGGACGAGATCCTGGCCGACGCCTGGAACGGCTTTGTGCACGGCGGCCACTTTGGCCTGGGCACCTTCTGGCCCTTTTTTGTCTGGCTGCTACTGACCATCGCCGCCTTCCTGACCGCCTTTTACACCGGCCGCCAGATCTTTCTGACCTTTGCCGGCAAGCCCCGCAGCGAGGCGGCGGCCCACGCCCCCGAGAGCGTGCCCAGCATGACCTGGCCGCTGGCCATCCTGGCCTTCTTTGCCACGTTCTTGGGCCTGGCCGGCATGCCCTGGGCCAACTCGTTCTACACCTTTATCGGGCACGAGGCCGAGGTCATGGGCCACGAGATCGCCCACGGCGAGTTCAACCTGATGGTCGCCGGCGTCTCGCTGGGCGTGGCGGCCCTGGGCTGGCTCCTGGGTTGGGCCATCTATGGCCGCAAGCCCCTCACCGCCAAGGTGGACCCCCTGGAGCGGCCGCTGGGGCCGGTCTACACCCTGCTCAAGAACAAGTACTATTTTGATGAGCTTTACAACGCCGTCATCATCCAGCCAGCCATCGGCCTGGCCAAGTTCTCTTACAAGTTCGACAGTCAGATCGTCATCGACCCCATCGTCAACGCCGTGGGCCGCTTTGGCCGCTGGCTGTCTGACTGGCTGCGGCGGGCGGTGGACAATCCCATCGTGGACGGCGCGGTCAACGGCGTGGGCCGGGTGACGGCCGCCTTTGGCGAGTTCATGCGCGCCACCCAGACCGGCCAGGTGCAGAACTACCTGCTGGTGGCGGGCGTGACGGTCCTGTTGTTGCTGGCTTTGTTCCTGTTGCGTGCATAGAAGGCATTCTCACCGAGGAGGATATAGATGGACAACATGCTTCTAACGTTTATCACCTTTGCGCCGCTCCTGGGCGTGGTGCTCATCCTGCTCATTCCCAGCGACGACGAGCGGACCATCAAGCAGACGGCCATCGGCGTCAGCGTCATCGCGCTGCTGCTGTCGATCCTGCTCTGGTTCGGCTACGACAAGGCGGCCGGCGGCCTCCAGTACCTCTTTGAGGCCGACTGGATTCCCGCCCTCAACGTCTTTTACCGGGTCGGCGCCGACGGGTTGAGCATCCCGCTGATCTTCCTGACGTCGCTGCTGACCACGCTGGGCCTGATCTACTCGTCGTACACCATCGAAAAGCGGGTCAAAGAGTTCTTCCTGCTCTTCCTGCTGCTGGAGATGGGCATGTTCGGCGTCTTTGTCTCGCTGGACCTGGTGCTCTTTTACGTCTTTTGGGAGATCGGCCTGGTGCCCATGTACCTGCTCATCGGCATCTGGGGCAAGGCCAAGGACCGCCCCCAGTACTCGGCCATCAAGTTCTTCCTCTACACCCTGATCGGCAGCGTGGGCATGTTGCTGGCCATTCTGGGCCTTTACTTCTACCACGGCACGTTCAGCATCGTCGAGCTGTCTCGGCTCGGCGGCAACCTGTTCAACGGCGTGGACTGGATCGCCACCCTGGCCTTCTGGGCCTTTTTCATCGCCTTTGCCATCAAGGTGCCGCTCTGGCCCTTCCACACCTGGTTGCCCGACGCCCACACCGCCGCGCCGACGGCCGGCAGCGTCATCCTGGCCGGCGTGCTGCTCAAGTTGGGCGGCTACGGCATGTTGCGCATCGCCCTGCCCGTCTTTCCCCGCCAGTTTCAATTCTACTGCCGGGAGGTGCCGGTCATCCCCATCCTGGCCCTCTTTAGCATCATCTACGGGGCGCTGGTCTGCATGGCCCAGTGGGATTTGAAACGGCTCATTGCCTACTCCTCGGTGAGCCACATGGGCTATTTTATGCTGGGCGCGGCGGCGGCTGCGGCGGGCTATGGCCAGGAAGCCTTTGCCGATGCGGCGGCCATTCCGGTCGTC
>CAYLZO010000005.1:0-44183 GCA_964387775.1 uncultured Anaerolineaceae bacterium | reverse complement strand
AATTCTGGTCCTTCAAGCGATCAGGCGGGCGAGCGGGGCGCGGCGGCCATGGCCACCAACGGTGCCGCCCTCCAGATGTTCAACCACGGCATCATCACCGGCGGCCTCTTTTTCCTGGTCGGCGTGATTTACGAGCGGTCGCACACCCGCGACCTGAAAGCCTTTGGCGGGCTGGGCAAGGCCACGCCTTACTACTATGGCATCTTTATGGTCACCGCCCTGGCCAGCCTGGGCCTGCCCGGCCTGGCCGGCTTCTGGGCCGAGTTCTTTGTCTTCCGGGGCGCCTTCGAGATCATGCCCGTGATGGCCGCCATCGGCGTCGTCGGCATCGTGGTCACAGCGGCCTACATCCTGTGGAAGATCGTCCAGTACGTCTTTCTCGGCGATTTTAGCCCGGAAAAGTGGAAAGAGATCAGCCACGGCGCCGAGCTGAAGGACCTGCTGGCCTTCGAAAAGGTGACGATGTGGCCGCTAGTGCTGTTCATGATCGGCTTTGGCGTCTATCCCACGCCCATCGTCGAGTTCTTTAACAGCTTCTCCCAGATGCTGTTCGGCGGGTAGAAAACGATCCGCGCGAAGGCAACCTTCGCGCGGGTTTGATAGGTCTGGAGGTGAGTTTTGAACCTAGGTGAAACGTTGCGACTGCTCTCACCTGAATTGCTCCTGCTCCTCACCGGGCTGGTGGTCCTGATCGTGGACTTTGTCTGGGCCGACGATCCGGCCAACGAGGAGGCCAAGGGCCGCTGGGTGCCGGGCCTGGCCCTCGCCGGACTGGTGCTGGCCCTGGCCGCCACCCTCCTGCTGTGGGGCACGCCCGAGACCGCCGTCCTGGCCGTGATGGCCGTGGACCCCTTTGCCCTGTTCTTCAAGGTCATTGCTATCGGCACGGTGATCCTCGTCGTCCTGGCCTCGGTGCCCTACCTCAAGGGGCGGACGCCCTACCGCGGCGAGTTCTATTCCCTGGTCGTTTTCGCCGGATTGGCCATCAGCCTGGCCTCGTCGGCGACGGACCTCATCTCGGTCTATCTCTCGATGGAGTTCCTGAGTATCACGTCCTACGTGCTGGCCGGTTACCTGCGCCACGACGAGAAATCGAACGAGGCGGGCATCAAGTATTTCCTCTACGGCGCCGTGACCTCGGCCGTCATGCTCTACGGCATCTCGCTGCTCTACGGCGCGACCGGGACCACGAGCCTGGCCGGCATCGCCGAGGCGCTGCGCGAGGTGCCCGCCGGATCGGGACTCGACACCCTGGCCGTGGCGGCCATCATCCCCGTGCTGGCCGGCTTTGGCTTCAAGATCGTGCTGGCCCCCTTCCACCAGTGGGCGCCCGACACCTACGAGGGTGCGCCCACCCCGGTGACGGCCTTCCTGTCGGTCGGTTCCAAGGCGGCGGGCTTTGCCATCCTCATCCGCGTCTTTCTCACGGCACTGCCCATGTACTGGCTGTCGGTCTGGGTGGCCGAGAACCAACTGCGCATCGGCTGGCAGAACCTGCTTATGGCCCTGTCCATCATCTCCATGTTCCTGGGCAATCTCATCGCCCTGCGCCAGACCAACATCAAGCGCATGCTGGCCTACTCGAGCATCGCCCAGGCGGGCTATATCATCATCGGCGTCGTCACCCTGGCGCCCGGCGTCCAGAGCTCCTTCTTGGGCCTCAACGGCACGCTCTTTTACCTCTTTGCCTACCTCTTTACCAACCTGGCCGCGTTCCTGGCCGTCATCGCCTTTGAAAGCGCCACCGGCTCGACCGAGATCGAGGATTATCGAGGGCTGGTCAAGCGCGCGCCTCTGATCGCCGGGGTGCTCTTTATCGCCCTGCTCTCGCTGGCCGGAGTGCCCGGGACCGGCGGCTTTTTGGGCAAGTTTTTCGTCTTTGGCTCGGCCATCCAGGCCAACCAGCCGCAGACCTTTGCCCTGGCCCTGGTGGGCATCGTGACCAGCGTCATTGCCGCGTTCTACTATCTGAACGTCGTGCGCTACATGTTCTTTGAGCCGGCCGCCGAGGGCGCCGAGGCCGTGACGCTGTCCTCGGGCCTCAAGTTCGGCCTCTTGCTGGCGGCGGCGGGCATTCTGCTGGTGGGCATCTACCCCGAGCCCTTCATCCGCTTTGCCACCGACTCGATCCAGATGCTGGCCGCCTTCTAGCATGAGGTTTGACCACCCTCAAAGTAATTGTAGAACTGGAATTCGGAGGTGCAAAGTCGCCCACCATGCGGCTGATTGGAGCCCGGAATTGAGTCTATATCGCCCACGAGAGAGTGATGTGTGCATCCAAACGCGCACGGCATGGGCGCAAAGTTTTCAGTTCTACAATTAATTCGTTCGCGGTCAAAGGTCATGCTAGCGCGCAACCTGCAGCGGTTTTCCGCGTATAACGTCAGGGGCACGACCACCGCCCCTGGCGTTTTCTCTTGTAGGCCGGCGAGAGCCGGCAAAACGAAAGGAGTGGTTTTGACATGGATCGACGACCGGGTTGTTTGGGTGGGCTTCTGAGGCTGGCGTTTATTACGGCCCTCTTTGACTTTCTCCAGGACCGCTTTGGCTTTGGCCGGGGGGCGTCGTGCGGTGGCCTCGGCTGCGGCATGATCCTGCTCTTTATCTTTATCCTGCTGGTGTGTGGCACCTGCACCGGCACCGACTGGCTTCGACTTTCCTTCTAGGACAGGCGAGCACAAGTTCTCTACCGGATGTCGTCCTGGATGGTCCCCTGGATGCAGGGACTGCGCAGGCCAGAGAAGCATCTCTGCCTGCGCTCTGCAGGCGGTTTCACACAACATAAGCGAGATCCTTCGCTTCGCTCAGAATGACGGAAATCGGCCGCGCCAGCAGAGTAGTGCTGGCGCGGTTTTCTTTTGTCTCTGCCCGATAACCCTCCAACCCAATTCCAACCTTGAGCAACGGAACCCAAACACAATCCTAACAGACCCCGCCCTGTGCCAGGGGCCATCTGATGTTACAATGAGTGAAGAGAGTCCTATCATTCGCGCGAGAAAAGGAGCAACAAACTGTGACGAAACGTATTGGCATCAACGGCTTTGGCCGGATCGGGCGGCTCACCTTCCGTCATCTCACCCACATGGAGGGCCTGGAGGTTGCGGCCATCAACGACATCGCCCCCCTGGACAACCTGGCCTATCTGCTGCGGCACGACTCGGTCCACGTGGACCCCGGCGTGTCCATCGAGGCCAAGGAGGAGGCGTTGGTCTGGGATGACCGCGAGATCCCCTACTCCCAGGCCCGCGATCCTGGCGAGTTGCCCTGGGGCGAGCACGACGTGGACATCGGCATCGAGGCCACCGGCATCTTTCGCCTCCGCGAGGACGCGGCCAGGCACCTGGCGGCCGGCGCCCAGCAGGTGATCATCACCGCGCCGAGCAAGAGCGCCGACCTGACCATCTGCATGGGCGTCAACGAGGAGCGCTTCGATCCCGAGCAACACGTGGTCCTCTCCAACGCTTCCTGCACCACCAACTGCCTGGCCCCCGTGGCCAAGGTCCTCCACGAGGAATTCGGCATCGTGACCGGCTTTTTGACGACGGTCCACGCCGTCACCAGCTCCCAGTCGCCGGTGGACGCCTCCTACCGCAAGTGGACGCGGGGCCGCAACGCGCTGATCAACATCGTGCCTACCACCACCGGCGCCGCCGTCGCCACTACCGAGGTGCTGCCCGAACTGGAGGGCAAGATGGACGGCCTGGCCATGCGCGTGCCCGTGGCCGACGGCTCGATCATTGACTTTGTCGTCGAGACCGAAAAGCCGGTGACTGTCGAAGCGGTCAACGACGCCTTCCGACGGGCGGCCCAGACCGAGCGGCTGCGGGGCATCCTGGGCGTCTCGGAAGAGCCGCTGGTCTCATCCGACATCATCGGACAGACCTACTCGGCCCTGGTCAACGCCGAATCGACCATGGTCCTGGGGGGAAACACTATCAAGGTCCTGGCCTGGTACGACAACGAGTGGGGCTATGCGCGGCGCGTGGCCGATTTGGCCCGCTACGTCGGCGAGAAGGCTTAGCGCAGGAGGACAAATGGAAAAAGTGCGACAATCGGAGGTGGCGGAGCGCGTGATCGCCACCTTGAACGAGGATGAGCGAACGCAAGAGTTCGCCATTGAAGTCATAGACAACGACGGACTGGTGACGCTGAAAGGCACGGTGGACGCGCAAGAGGTCCGCCAGGCCGCAGTGGAGATCGCCCAAAAGCAGGAGGGCGTGATAGAAGTCGTAGACGAGCTAAAGGTGGACGAGACAGAGCTATCCGTTCCGCCAGCGCGCGTTCCGCCGACACAGCGGCAGTAAGTAGCGCGCGTCAGAAAACGGTTCTTTGCGTGAGCAAAGGAAAGGAGAGGTGACATGCCAGTTGTAAAGGTTATCGAGTTGTTGGCCGAGAGCGACGAGAGTTGGGAAGCGGCCACCCAGACGGCGATTGACGAGGCCTCCAAGACGGTGCGAAGCATCAAGTCCGTCTATATCAAGGAGTTTCAGGCCATCGTCGAGAACGACGAGGTCGTCAAATACCGCGTCAACGCCAAAGTTTCCTTCGTCGTCAAAGACTAGTACCTTTTCAACATGAAAATGACGTATCCTGTCATTGCGAGGAGCCCGAAGGGCGACGAAGCAATCTCCAACGACGTGCGCTAAACGGCCTGAAATGAGCAGAAGGGGATTGCTTCGTCGCTCGCTGCGCTCGCTCCTCGCAATGACAGCTTGTCGAAATAGCCTTGAAAAGGTACTAGTACAGCGCGGCGTAAATCCTTACCTGGTTGTCACAAACGGATAGTCCTGCGGATTGCGAGGAGCGGAGCGACAAAGCAATCTCCTTTTGCGGCGAGCAATTGGTTTCTCTCTCATAATCGGGGATTGCTTCGCTGCGCTCGCAATGACAGAACTAGGGGAGACTTGTACCCACGTGTACTAGCGTCGGCTCCTGCCGGCCGAGGGGCTGGATGGAGTGGTCTGCCCTTGCCGGGGCAGACCGCTCTGTCGCCCCTTTTTTGTCCCCGTCATTCTCCACAAACTCCACGGCTGGAAGGGAGTGAATTGACATGGAACTAGACTTTATCGAGAGATTGGTGGAGCGGAACCAAAGCAAGATCGTCCTGTTGGTCCTGGACGGCCTGGGCGGCTTGCCCATGGAGTTTACCGGGCGGACCGAGCTGGAAACGGCCTACACACCCAACCTGGACCGGCTGGCCATGGAGGGCATCTGCGGTCTGCATCAACCCGTCGCGCCGGGGATCACGCCGGGCAGCGGGCCGTCGCACCTGGCCCTCTTTGGCTACGAGCCCGTCAAATACCAGGTGGGGCGCGGCGTGCTCTCAGCCCTGGGCATTGATTTCGACCTGACGGCCGCCGACGTGGCCGCCCGGGGCAACTACTGCACCCTGGACGCCGAGGGCCGCGTGGCCGACCGCCGGGCGGGGCGCATCCCCACCGAAAAGAATCAGGAGTTGAGCGCCCTGCTGCGCGAGATCGAGCTGCCGGGCGTGGACCTGTTTGTCAAGACCGTCAAAGAGTACCGCTTGTTGCTGGTGCTTCGCGGCCAGGGCCTCTCCGGCGACATCGATGACACCGATCCGCAGGACGTCGGCGAAAAGCCGCTGGCGCCCCGGCCCCGTTCCCCCGAGGCCGAGGAGACCGCCGAATTGATTCGACAGTTTCTAGGCCAGGCCCGCGAGATTCTGGCCGGGCACGAGCCGGCCAATATGGTGCTCCTGCGCGGCTTTTCCAAGCTGCCCGACTGGCCCTCGTTTGAGCAAGCCTTTGGCCTGCGGGCGGCGGCCATCGCCGGCTATCCGATGTATCGCGGCGTGGCCAAGCTGGTGGGCATGGACGTGCTCGAGACCGGCAGCGAGTTCGTCGACGAGTTTGATACGCTGGAGGCCCATTGGGACGACTATGATTTCTTTTTCCTGCACCTGAAGCCCATCGACAGTGCCGGCGAAGATGGCGATTTCGACCGCAAGGTGCAGCTCCTCGAGGAGGCGGATGCCCTGGTGCCGCGCATCCTCGACCTGGGGCCCGACGTGCTGATCGCCACCGGCGACCACTCGACGCCGGCTTTGCTGAAATACCATAGCTGGCATCCGGTGCCGGTCCTGCTCTGGTCCGAGCGCTGCCGGGCCGACCGGGTAGATCGGTTCGGCGAGCGGGCGTGCATGACCAGCGGCCTGGGGCCGCGTATCCCGGCCCACCACCTGATGCCCCTGGCCCTGGCCAACGCCCTGCGCCTGGAAAAGTTTGGCGCGTGAGAGTTTGAAAGAAGGATTGCCATGTATCAGACCATTGTGGTTCCCCTGGATGGATCGCAGCGGGCGGAAGCCATCCTGCCCCACGTCGAGGAGCTGGCCCGGCACTACGAGGCCAGGCTCGTTTTCGTGCGCGTGGTTGAGCCGCCGCCCTTCCTGGTCACGCCCGGGCAGCCCGACATGCGACTGCACGAACAGCAGTTGAACCGGCGGACCGAGGAGGCGAAAGAATATTTGGAAAAGATCCAGGGCGAGTTTCGCAACAAGGGATTCGACACGAGGACGATGTTGGCCCACGGCGCCGTCGTGGAGGCGATCATCAACACCGCCGAGAGCCAGGACGCAGACCTCATCGCCCTGGCCAGTCACGGCCGGAGCGGGCTGGCCCAGGTCTTTTATGGAAGCGTTGCCGCCGGTGTCTTGAATCGCGCCGACCGCCCCTTGCTGTTGATCCGCGCCCAAGAACTTTCCTAGAAGAGTGAGGAAATAGACAAAGATGAGTGTGTTTGAACTGAGTGCCAAAGAGATCTATGATGCTTATATTGGAGACACGACCCCGCCCGAGTTGCTGGCCGAGGATCGACACGAGCTTGCCACCCGCCTGCAGATCGAAGAGGGGTTGAAGGAAGAAGAAGCTTTCTACGCCGCCGACCAGATGCGGGCCTACACCCGGGAGTTGGTCGAACTCGGAGCATAACATCGCACTTCAGAATGACAAGATGAGGAGTAAATCATGGAGAAAAGATTTAGAATCTTGTCGATTGGAATTGCCGCAACCCCGGCGGCGGACGCGCCGGGGTGGAGGCGGCCCGCGACCTCATCGCCGAGGGCGGCCCCTTCTCGCCGGCGAGCACCGGGAGCGGGATCGGGAGGCGTTCGTGGACCAGGCCAAGGCCGATTGGAGTGAAGAGCACGGCGACACCCCCTGGGACGACGTCAAAGACGCCGTCCGGCACGCCTGGCGCGAGGTGAAAAACTCCCTGGGTGGGGACGTGACTCAGTGACCGCACATGACTTGATGAACTTCCCCTCAGGGACGGACGCTTCTCCTCCAGGAGCGAGGCGAGATGCCAGGCGATGGATAGGTCTTGGCCTGTTGTTGATCATCGGGCTGTTGATCCTAGCCGGCTGCGGTATCGCCCCCACGGTCCAGCCCACACCCGAGGTCGAGCCCTCGGGTGGCTACCCCAACGCCCATTTGCTGGTTACGACCGACTGGCTCGCCGCCCACCTGGAAGACGCGAACCTGCGCATCATCGACATGCGCGCCCCTGACGCCTATCGCGAGGGACACGTACCCGGCGCCGTCAACGTGCCCGTGGGCGACATTGCCTCGACGATCAACGATGTTCCTTTCGAGTTCGACGAGGAGGAGGTCCAGCGGACGTTGAACAGCATCGGCCTGGAGCCGGACATGACGGCCCTGATCTATGACAACCTGGGGATGATGACCAGCGGCCGCATGTTCTGGACGCTAGAGTACGTGGGCCACGAGGACGTGCGCGTGCTGGACGGCGGCTGGAACGCCTGGGTTGCCGAGGGCCACGAGACCATCACCGGCATCCCCGACGTGCGGGTGACGGACTATCCAGTCGAGTTGGACCCGTCCAAGCTGGTCTCCGCTGACAAAGTGCTGGCCCGCCTGGAAGATCCGAACGTCGTTATCGTGGACGCCCGCTCGTCCGAAGAGTACACGGGCGAGGTCAAGCTGGCCGACCGAGGTGGGCACATTCCCGGCGCGGTGAATCTGGTCTGGCTCGACGCCCTCACCGGCGGCGACGCCGTGACCATCGTCAACGACGACTGGCAAACGCAGCTCCAGGACGACGACGTGGAGGTCTTTAAATCGGCCGACGAGCTCCAGACCCTGCTGGCGGCCAAAGGCATCACGCAGGACAAGCAGGCCATCACCTATTGCCAAACCCTGTGGCGGGGCGCTCACGTCTACTTTCTCCTGCGGCTGATGGGCTACGAGGACGTGCGCGGCTACGACGGTTCCTGGGCCGAGTGGGGCAACCGTCCCGACCTGCCGGTGGTGACCGGGCCGGAGCCGGGAAGCAGCCGGCACCTTTTGGATCGAAGCCTCGCGGGTTCGATGGACGACTGACCCCCGAGTCCCACCCGGCCAGATCGCCCCCCGCTCCCCCCAAGCTATCAGGGTGCATAGGCGAACTTGACAGCCCCGTGCTAAGAGGGCATAATCAAAGAGCCCGCAGGGCTTTGCAGCGGATCGCCGATCGGCTGCGTTTCTGCCAGGCTACCAAAGCGGAAGGGGCCGGTTGCGGGATAACGCGCGGAAGCTCGATTTGCAGCACGGTGACTGGACGGCTTGCCAGATGCACAGGAACGAGGGGGAGAGGAGGTCTTTACCGGCCCGGTTCGTCGGGGCGTACGCCCTGGCTGCTTTGCCGGTCTCGCTCTTTTTGCCCAACGTCACCGCCTACTTTGTGGCCGACGATTGGCCCATCCTCGCCCGAAATATCCACGCCTGGGAAGAGGGGCTGCGGCTCTTCACAGCCACGCGCTTTGGCTGGTACCGCCCGCTCTTTGACCTGTGGATCGCCCTCAACTGGGAGGTCTTTGGGCTGAATCCGGCCGGCTACCACGCCTTTGTCTTCGTCTTGTACGTCCTGGTGGCGGTGGGGGTGGGCCTGCTGGCGGCGCTCTTGTCTGGCGAGCGATGGGCCGGCGTTCTGTCTACGTTTCTCTTTGCGCTGAACGGCGCCCACGCCGAGCCCGTGCTCTGGATCGCGGCGGCCAACGAGGTGCTGGCCGGCTTTTTCGTCGTGGGCAGCCTGCTGGCCTACGTGCAATTCCGGCGCTCAGGCCGAGGAGGGTGGCTGGTGGTCGCCTGGCTCGGCTACCTGTTGGGCCTGGCCTCCAAGGAGACGGCGGTGTTCCTGCCGCTGGCGCTGCTGCTCTACGACGCGTGGCTCTATCGCCCCGCCGAAACGCCATCCCGCTGGCGGCGATTTGCCCCGGCGGGAGGGTTTCTGCTCACCGGCGCGATCTTTACAATCTTGCGGCTGCGAGCGGGCAGCCCCTACAGCGCGGCGGTGGGCGTGCCGCGCATCGCGGCCAACCTGGCCTACTACGTCGCCGTCGAGGGGCTGGCCCTGCCTGATAACTATGGCTACCTGACCAGCCTGCCCCTCTGGCGCCAGGCGCCGGGGCTGCCCCTGCTGACGGTCGGGCTGGCGGTGGCGGCCCTCGCCGTTTTGGCCGGGGTCCTGCGCAAATCCGCCGGGGGCCGACGGGACGGCCGCCTGCGCCGCGCCCTGGGCTTTTCGGTTGCCTGGGCGTTGCTGGCGCTGGCGCCCGTCCTCCTGACGGCCACGGGGCGGACGGCTTTTCTGTCGTCCGTCGGCGTGGCCTGGGGGGTTTCGCTCCTGATCGTGCTCGCCTGGCGGCCTGCGTCGCGGCGAGGGTTGCGCCGGTGGGTGCTGGCCGCCCTGGTCCTGTTCGCCAGCGCCCACCTGGCCGTCTCGGCCTATCGCGCCTACTGGTGGCGTCAGGCGGGCGAGACGTCGCGGTCGGTCGTGGCCCAGCTCGACGATCTGCTCTCAGAGCAGGGGGACGAGTCGGTGTGGCTCGTCGGCCTGCCCGATCACGTCAGGCACGCCTACGTTTTTCGAAACGCCTTTCCCCAGGCCGGGGCGCTCTTGTCCCCCGGCCGGGAGATTCACGCCGTGCTCGATTCGGACTTGGGCACGCCCCAAGCCCTTTGCACGGACGATTGCACGATCTATTGGTACGAGGACGGCATCCTGACACGCCGTCCGTAGGCGCCGCGTCGCCAAGATCCATCACAGGAGAGAATTATGCACAGAGTCAGAGCCGCACAGATGGAATTCCACGTCTCCCGCGAGGCGCGAGACCGCTACGAGTTCGACCAGGCCCTCTTTTCGCTGACGGGCAACGTGCTCTTTGCCAACTTTTACGCGGCCCGCGTCTTTGCCCAAAAGATGAACGACCGCCGCGACCTGGTCCACTATCCCGAGCGGGCCGTGCGCGCCGGCCATATCAACGCCATGGGCCTCGTGGACGAGATCTTGCACTACGTCGTGCAGCTCTACCGCGAGGAGAAGAACGCCGAGGTCATGGGCGATGCCCTGGACTGGCTCTACGAGGAACTGGGCCGGGAGACCGTGGACGACACATTGCGCCGTTTTGCCGATCAGTTCCCGCCGGTGGCCGTCTATCGCCGCGAGGTCTCGCTGGACGACTATATCGAGGGAGAGACGGCCGGCATCCCCCACCGCCGCGTCCTGCTGGAGGAGATGCTGCTGCTGTGGCTGGCCAATACCAACCCGGCCTTTGCCCCCTTCCTGGAGCTTTTCGACGACGACGACCTGTCGCGGGAGACGGCCTATCCCCAGATCGTAGACGCGCTGCACGACTTTTTCGAGGAGCAGCCCCGCTTTGGCCCCGACGACGAGAACGTGGTGGACATGCTGCGCAGCCCGGCAGAGAACGTGCCTCACTCCCTCTCCGGCCAGTTGGAGTTTATCCGCGAGCGCTGGGGCTCGTTCCTGGGCAAATACCTCTACCGCCTGCTGAGCAGCCTGGACCTCATCGCCGAGGAGGAGAAGGCGATCTTTCTGGGGCGGGGTCCCAGCCGCGTGCCCGAGTACGGCGCCCTGGCGTTCGAGGCCGAGCGCTTTAGCCAGGACAAGGACTGGATGCCGCGCGTGGTCGTCGTGGCCAAAAACACCTACGTCTGGCTCGACCAGCTCTCCAAGCGCTACGAGCGCGACATCCGCCGCCTGGACCAGATCCCCGACGAGGAGCTGGACCGCCTGGCCCGGTGGGGCTTTACCGGTCTGTGGCTCATCGGCCTCTGGGAGCGGAGCTCGGCCTCGCGCAAGATCAAACAACTGTGCGGCAACCCCGAGGCGGTGGCCTCGGCCTATTCGCTCTACGATTACGTCATCGCCGGCGACCTGGGCGGGCCGGCGGCCTACGAGAACCTGCGCGACCGGGCCTGGCAGCGGGGCATCCGCCTGGCCAGCGACATGGTGCCCAATCACGTGGGTATCTATTCCAAGTGGGTCATCGAGCACCCCGACTGGTTCGTCGCCCTGGACCACAGCCCCTTCCCCGTCTACAGCTTTGGTGGGCCGGACCTGTCGGAGGACCCCCGGGTGGGCCTCTTTATCGAGGATCACTACTACGACCGCACCGACGCAGCGGTCGTGTTCCGCCGGCTGGACCGCTGGAGCGGCGACGAGAGATTCATATACCACGGCAACGACGGCACCTCGATGCCGTGGAACGACACGGCCCAGCTCAACTTTCTGCTACCCGAGGTGCGCGAGGCCGTCATCCAGACGATCTTGCACGTCGCCCGCCACTTTTCCATCATCCGCTTCGACGCGGCCATGACCCTGGCGAAGAAGCACTACCGGCGCCTCTGGTTCCCCGAGCCGGGCAGCGGCGGGGCGATCCCGACCCGGGCCGAGCACGGCCTGACCAAGGAAGAGTTCGACGCGGCCATGCCCGTCGAGTTCTGGCGCGAGGTGGTGGACCGCGTGGCCGCCGAGGCGCCCGACACGCTGCTGCTGGCCGAGGCCTTCTGGCTGCTGGAGGGCTATTTCGTGCGCACGCTGGGCATGCACCGCGTCTACAACAGCGCCTTCATGAACATGCTGCGCGACGAGGACAATGCCAAGTACCGCTCGGTGATGAAGAACACGCTGGAATTCGACCCCGAGATCCTGAAGCGGTTTGTCAATTTCATGAATAATCCTGACGAGGAAACCGCCGTGGCCCAGTTTGGCAAGGGCGACAAGTATTTCGGCATCTGCACGCTGATGGCCACCATGCCCGGCCTGCCCATGTTCGGCCACGGCCAGGTGGAGGGGCTGGCCGAAAAGTACGGCATGGAGTACCGCCGCGCCTACTGGGACGAAGAGCCCGATCCGGGGCTGGTGGCCCGCCACGAGCGCGAGATTTTCCCCTTGCTGCACCGCCGCTACCTCTTTGCCCAGGTCCGCGATTTCCTGCTCTACGACTTTTTTGCCCCGGAGGGGCATGTCAACGAGGACGTGTTTGCCTATTCCAACCGCGCTGGCGACCCCCATGCGGGGACAGGCCAACGGGTGCTGGTCATCTATCACAACAAGTACGCCACGGCGCGGGGCTGGGTCAAGACCTCGGTGGCCTATTCGGCCAAGACCGGCGACGACGGGGATGGTTCGACCCGGCGCGATGCGCACGTCACCACAGGTCGTGCGCTGACGCAGAAGAACCTGGGCGAGGGGCTGGACCTGCGCGGCGACGACGGCGTCTTTTACGTCTTTCGCGACAGCCTCACCGGCCTGGAGTACATCCGCGCCGGCCGCGAGTTGCGCGACAACGGTTTCTACGTCGAGCTGGAGGCATACGAGTGCCACGTCTTTCTCGACTGGCGCGAGGTGCAGGATAACGAGTGGCGGCAGTACGCCCACCTGGCCGACTATCTCGGCGGGCGCGGCGTGCCCAGCATCGAGGAGGCGCTGAAAGAGGTCTTTTTGCAGCCGATCCACGAGCCCTTCCGCGAGCTGGTCAACGCCGGGCACCTGCGCTGGCTGGTGGACAACCGCGCCGCCGAGCCGGACGAGGCGCCGGACGCCGAGGTCTTGGACGACGCCGAGCGCCGGGCGCTGGCCCTGCTGCGCGAGATGCGGCAGTTCACCGGCGGCTCTGGCGATCCCGAGGCCATTGCCGGGGAAATCCGCCGCAAGTTGGACCTGGCGCTCCGCACGGACGAGGACGACGATCCGGCCTACTGGGGCACGCTGCTGGGCTGGACCTTCACCCACGCCCTGGGCAAGGTCGTGGCCGACGAGGACTATCCCGCCCAGAGCCGGAGCTGGCTCGACGAGTGGCTGCTGGGCAAGCTGCTGGCCGGCGCGCTCCAGGACCTGGGCCTGGACGAGGGCGGCGCCTGGTGGGCGGTGGGCGCCATCAAGGTGCTGGTCAGCCACCAGGACTGGTGCGACGTCGAAGCGGCGCCCGAGGCGGCAGCCTATCCCGTGCTGCGCCGCTGGCTGGGCGACAGCGAGGTGCAGCAGTTCCTGCAGGTCAACCGCTACCGCGACGAGCTGTGGTTCAACCACGAAGCCTTCGGGCAACTGCTCGACTGGCTGGAGACGATCGCGGCCATCGATATCGGCGCCGATCCGTCGCTGACCGAGGCCGAGTCCGAAACCCGGCTCGCTGCCTGCCGCGACATCGTGGACCGGCTCCGGGCAGCCGAGGAGGCGTCCGAGTATCAGGTATCGAAGTTGCTGGAGGCGGCGCGAGAATAGACTCTACTCAAAGGCCGTCAGGTCTTCCCGCTCCGCCGCCCACATCTCGTCGAACATCTGGGAAACCTCGGCCGGCGAGCAGACGGCGGCCGTCAGCGGGTCAAGGAGCAGGGCGTGGCGCGCCGCCTCGCGGTCCCGGGCCAGCACGGCCTCGACCAGCAGCTCGTGGACCGGCATGTGGGCCGCGTCGAGGGCCGCCAACTGCGTCGGCAGGGGGCCAAAGTGGGCCGGGTGCAGGCCGATGCCGTCAACCAGGACCGGCACCTCGACGCAGCCGCCGGCCGGCAGGTTGTCGATCAGGCCCCTGTTCAATACGTTGCCTTGGATGACGTCCGGCCGGTCTAGCTCGATGGCCTCGACGACGCAAGACGCGTATTCGCTGCCCCGGCTCAGCACGATCTCGGCCTCGCCCCTCAACTGGGCGCGCACCGCCTCGTCGGCCTCGCGGCGCCAGCGAGGCCAGTTCTTGGCGTAGAAGCCGCTCTCGCCCCGATAGCCCGCCCGCGTGTATTTTTCCAGCAGATCGGGCCGTTTGCGAAAATAGGGCACATACTCGGAAAAGTGACCGCTCGACTCGGTGACAAAGGCGCCGAAATGGAGCATCACCTCGAAGCGCACCGGGTCGCATTCGTAGACCTCGGGGGCGCGGGCCGCCTCCCGCAGGCGAGGGTAGAGGTCCTCTCCACGATGGGTCAATTCCACGAACCAGGCCAGGTGGTTGATGCCCCCGCAGCGGAAACGCAACTCCTCGTGAGGCACGTCCAGGTAGCCGGCCAGCTGCCGCGACGTGCCCTGCACCGAGTGGCACAGGCCCACGACTTGCAGACCGGTGGCCCGCAGCGCCAGCAGCGTCAGCGCCGACATGGGGTTGGTATAGTTCATGACCACGGCGCCGGGACACAGCCGCTCCACGTCGCGCAGGATGGCCAGCCAGGTCGGCCCGGTGCGCAGCATCTTGAACACGCCGCCGGGGCCGATGGTGTCGCCGATGCACTGGTCCACGCCGTATTTGAGGGGAATCTCGTAATCGGGCCGCACGTTGCGCAGCCCGGCGACCTCGATGGTGCTGATGACGTACTCGCAGCCGGGCAGGGCCGCCAGCCGGTCGGCCGTCGCTTCCACCGTCCAGTCGCGGCCGGACTGTTCGACCAGCTTTTCGGCGATGCGGTGGGCCAGCTCCAGGCGCTCGGTGTCGACGTCCACCAGGGCAAAGGTGCCGCGCGCCAGTCCCGGCGTGCAGAGCAGGTCGGTCATGAGCCGCCGGGCAAAGACGGTGCTGCCGGCGCCGAGGATGGCGACCCTGGGATTGCGTATTGCGTGTTGCGTATTGTGTCCCTCGATGGGCTCGGGATGGTGTGCTGCGTGAGGCGTGGGGGCCAGTTGGTCGGTGACGGTGAAGGAGAGGGGGCCGAGTTCGAGGGTGTCGAAGGTGAGGTGGAGTTTGTGCTGGCCGGGGTCGAGGGTGAGACCGGGCAGGTGCAGGGTGACGCCGACGTCGGCCGGCAAGGAGAGGGGGGCCTGGGGCGTGATGGCCTCGGCGCGGAGTTGCTGGCCGCCGGGCAGGCGCACCCACAGCGCCTCGCCCTGCTCGGCGTCGGGTGGATAGGCCACGCCATCGATTTTGAGGTCGAGGAAGCGCGTCACCGTGCCGCTGTCCACGATGTTTTTCAGGGCGAATTCGCAGCCCTCGTCTGTGTTGTGCAGGCTGCCCTTGATGTACAGCTTTTTGAGGATAAAGTTCGGGATGGCCGGCATGGTGCGCCTCCTTGAGAGCTTTGGCTGAGAACAACGGATGCGCGGAATGAACGGAGCAAAAAATCCGTTCATTCTGCAGATCCGTTGCTCTCATCATACCGCAAATTTGTCTCCCAGGCAACTCACAGAAACAGAGAATCGAGCTGAAAGACCCAGTTAATTTTTCTCACGGGCTTTGTTCCGCCTTCACAGCGACGGCGCTTTGTGGTATAATCGAGCCAAGCACGCAGGGGGAGCCGATGGCCGATTTCGTTCACCTACACGTCCATAGCGATTTTTCCTTGCTCGACGGCCTGGGCAAGGTCGAGGACCTGAGCCGCGCCGCCGCCGAGATGGGCATGCCGGCCCTGGCCCTCACCGACCACGGCGTCATGTTCGGCACCCTCCACTTTTACCACGCCGCCAAAAAGGCGGGCATCCGGCCCATCGTCGGCTGCGAGATTTACATCTCGCCCCGGCGCATGACTCAGAAGGACCACAAGCGCGACGCCAAGCCCACCCACCTGGTGCTCCTGGCCGAGAACGAGACCGGCTATCAGAACTTGATGCAGATCGCCACGACGGCCCAGCTCGAAGGCTTTTACTACAAGCCCCGCGTCGACAAGGAATACCTGGCCGCCCACGCCGAGGGCCTCATCGCCCTGTCGTCGTGCGGCTCGGGCGAGGTGCCGCGCCTGTTGGAGCATAACCGTCCCGAGCGCGCCCGCCGGGTGGCCGAGTGGTATCGCGACGTGTTCGGCCCCGAGGGCTTTTATCTGGAGTTGCAAGAGCACGACATCCCCGAGATGGGGCCGGTCAACAAGGCTCTGGTCGAACTGAGCCGCGAGACCGGCATCCCGTTGGTGGCGACCAACGACGTCCACTATGTGCGACGCGACCAGGCCTACGCCCACGAGGTGCTGCTCAGCATCCAGACGGGCAAGACGATGACCAATCCGCAGCGGATGAAGATGAACAACGACAGCTACTACCTGCGCAGCGCGGCCGAGATGGCCGCCCTCTTTCCCGAGGCGCCCGAGGCGCTGCGCAACACGCTGCGCCTCGCCGAGCGCTGCCACGTGGACCTCGACCCCACCGGCTTTCACCTGCCCCAGATCGAGGTCCCGGCGGGCTACACGGCCGGGACCTACCTGCGCCACCTGACCGAGGGGGGCCTGCGCCGGCTCTACGGCGACGCCTTTCACACAGACCGCGTCCAGAACCGGCTGAATCACGAGCTACGCATCATCGGCGAGATGGGCTTTGACGTCTACTTTCTCATCGTCTGGGACCTGTGCGAGTTCTCGCGGCAGCAGGACATCTGGTGGAACGTGCGCGGCTCGGCGGCGGGCAGCATCGTGGCCTACGGGCTGGGCATCACCAACCTCGACCCCCTGGCCCACGACCTGATCTTTGAGCGCTTTCTCAACCCCGGCCGCGTGACCATGCCCGACATCGACCTCGACTATCCCGACGACCGCCGCGCCGAGATGATCGACTACACGGTGCGCAAGTACGGCGCCGACAAGGTGGCCCAGATCATCACCTTTGGGACCCTGGGCGCCCGGGCCGCCGTCCGCGACGTGGGCCGCGCCCTCGACATTCCCCTGGGCGAGGTGGACAAGGTGGCGCGCCTCATCCCCGGCGGCCCCGGCGTCAAGCTCGACGCCGCCCTGGGCCAGGTGCCCGAGCTGCGGCAGATGTACGAGGGCATCGATTACGTGCGCAAGATGATCGACACCGCCCGCGAGGTGGAGGGCGTCTCGCGCCACGCCAGCACCCACGCCGCCGGCGTCATCGTCACCGACAAGCCCCTGGTCGAGTACACGCCCCTCCACCGCCCCACCAGGGGCGCCGACGAGGGCCTGCCCGTCGTCCAGTACACGATGGACGTCGTCGAGGACGCCGGCCTGCTCAAGCTGGACTACCTCGGCCTGAGCACGCTGACGGTTTTGCGCAAGGCCGTGGACCTCATCGAAGCGCGGCACGGCGTGGCGTATACGCAGCACAACATCCCCCTCGACGACCCGGAGACCTACCGGCTGCTGTCGAGCGGCGACGTGACCGGCATCTTTCAGGTCGAGTCGGGCGGGATGCGGCGCGTGCTGACCTCGCTGCGGCCCAGCGAGTTCGAGCACGTCGTGGCCGTGCTGGCCCTCTACCGCCCCGGGCCGATGGAGTTCATCGACGACTACGTCGCCGGGCTCCACGGCGAGAAGGAGCCCACCTACGTCCACCCCGCCCTGGAGCCGATCCTGGGCGAGACATTCGGGATCTGTGTCTACCAGGAGCAGATCATCCGTATTCTAACGGATATTGCAGGTTACAGCCCCGGCGAGGCCGACCTGGTGCGCAAGGCGGTGGGCAAAAAGATCCGCGAGGCGCTGGTCAAGCACCGCGAGAGTTTCGTCCAGGGCGCCTGGGAGCAGAGCGGCGTGGGCCCCGAGGCCGCCAACGAGATTTTTGACGCCTTTGAGTATTTCGCCCGCTACGGCTTTAACAAGGCCCACGCCTCCGACTATGCCATCATTACCGTGCAGACGGCCTTTTTAAAGGCCCACTACCCCGTCGAGTACATGACGGCCCTGCTGACCGTGGAGCAGGGCAACGTCGAAAAGGTGGGCCTGCTCATCGCCGAGGCGCGGCGCCTGGGCATCGAGGTGCTGCCGCCCAACGTGAACTATAGCCAGTCCGAGTTCGCCATCGAGGACGAGCCCGAGAGCATCGAGGGGCCGGCCATTCGCTACGGCCTGTGCGCCATCAAGAACGTGGGCGAGGGGCCGGTGGACGAGATCCTCCAGGCGCGGGGTCCTTCGACGAGCTCAGGAAGCGGCCCCTTCCGCGACCTGGACGATTTCTGCCAGCGGGTGGACCTGCGCCACGTCAACCGCCGGGCGCTGGAGTGCTTGATCAAGGTCGGGGCGCTGAGCGATTTCGGCAGCCGGGCCCAGCTCCTGGCCGTCGTGGACCGGATGATGAGCATCAGCCAGCAGGCCCACGGCGCCGCCCAGCAGTACTCGATGTTCGACCTGCCGGCCTTTGCCACCGCGGCCAGCCTGGCCGCCGACCTGCCGCCGGTGCCCGACCTGCCCCGCAAGGAGGTGCTGGGCTGGGAGAAGGAGCTCATCGGCGCCTACATTTCGGACCATCCCCTGTCGCGGGTGTGGACCCAGCTCGAAGAGGCCATTACCGTGCTCACCGGCCAGATCGACGAGTCGATGGCCGGGCGCGGCGTGACCATGGCCGGCATGGTCAACTATGTGCGGCCGCACATCACCAAGAAGGGCAATTCCATGGCCTTTGCCCAGATCGAGGACCTCCAGGGGGCTGTGGACCTGGTGATCTTTCCCTCGGTGTGGGAAGAGACGCGGGAGCTCTGGCAGCCGGAGCGCATCTTGATCGTCCGGGGCAAGGTGAGCTTTCGCGGCCGCGAACCCAGCATCCTGGTCGACTCGGTCACCAACGAGTTGATGTCCGCTCGGCCCCGCGACGAGGAGGAGCCATCCCCGCCCCCGCCCCAAGCCGAAACAGCCAAGAAGTCGCCTGTTCACATCCACGTGACGGTGGCTCGCGGTCCGGACATGGCGCAGGCCACCCAGCGCCTGGGAGAGGCCTACGATCTGCTTACGAGCTACTCGGGCGACGACCGTTTCAGCCTCTACGTGGAGAATGGCGGGCAGGGCCGCATCCAGCTCCAGTTTCCCAACGATACCACCCGCCACTGCCTCGAATTGGAGCAAAAGCTGCGCGAGATGCTGGGAGCCGGCACGCTCCAGGTCAAGTCCCTGGGCAACGACCTCCGAGGAGTGTAGATTTATGATGACGCCTGTCGAACGAGTCCGCCGCGCCCTGGTCGACGCCGGCCTGGACCCCGACCGGGTCCGCGAGCTGCCGGCCGACACGAGCACCGCCGAGGCCGCTGCCCAGGCCGTGGACGCGCCCCTGGGCAGCATCGTCAAGTCCCTCATCTTTCTGGCCGACGGCGCCCCGTTGCTGGTGCTCGTCGCCGGCGACCAGCGGGCCGACGAAAAGCGCCTGCGCGCCGAGCTGGGGGCGAGCAAAAAGCGGCTGCGCATCGCTCGCCCCCAAGAGGTGCTGGAGCACACCGGTTTTGAAGTGGGCGGCGTCCCGCCCGTCGGCCACCGCGAGCCGCTGCGCACCCTCATCGACCGCACCCTGAGCCGTTTCGACGGGGTCTGGGCCGCCGCCGGCACGGGCCGCGCCGTCTTTCCCATCGCCTACGAGCGCCTGCTCGAGATCACGGGCGGCGAGGTGATGGACTTGGTAGAGACTGAGACCTAAACACGGAGGAAAAGGGATGAAAACGATTGGCGTACTCACCAGTGGCGGCGACGGGCCGGGCTTTAACCCTTGCGTCCGCGCCGTGGTCCGCACGGCCCTGGCTCACGGCCTGACGGTCATGGGCATCAAACACGGCTACATGGGCTTGATCAATGGCGAGATCGACCCCATGGATGCCCGCTCGGTGGGCGGCATCCTGGGCAAGGGCGGGACCATCCTGGGCACGGCCCGCTGTGAGGAATTCCGCACCGAGCGGGGCCGTATGGTCGCCATGCGTAAACTTAACGAATATGGCATCGACGGGCTGGTCGTCATCGGCGGCGACGGCTCGTTCAGAGGGGCCATGAAGCTGTGCGAGGAGTACGATCTGCCCGTGGTCGGCGTGCCGGGCACCATCGACAACGACATCTGCGGCACCGACATGAGTATCGGCGTGGACACGGCCCTGAACACCGTGCTGGACGCCATCGACAAGATCCGCGACACCGCCTCGTCGCACCAGCGTGCCTTTCTCATCGAGGTCATGGGCCGCGATTGTGGCTACCTGGCGCTGATGAGCGGCATCGCCGGCGGAGCCGAGATGATCCTCATCCCCGAGGTAGAGACGGGCCTGGAGGAGGTGGCCGACGCGTTGAAGGACGCCTACCTGCGCGGCAAAGCCCACTGCATCATGGTCGTTGCCGAGGGGCACAAGCCGGGCCTGGAGGAGGTGGCCCAGCACCTCAAGGAGCGGCGAGACGAGCTGGGCTTTGAGGTGCGAACCACGGTCCTGGGGCACGTGCAGCGGGGCGGCTCGCCCACGGCCTTTGAGCGCATCCTGGCCACCCGGCTGGGCGCCGCTTCGGTCGAGGCCCTGCTCGACGGCGAGAGCACCATCATGGTCGGCCTCATCGGCAACCAGGTGGTCCGCACCCCGTTGGAAGAGGTCGTCACCCAGCGCAAGATCCTCGACCTGGACCTCTACGAAATGGCGAAATCGCTGGAGAGGTGAAAGACCTTTAGCAACAAAACCCTAAAGGTCTAGATCCGGCGGGACTTGACTCACTCTGCCCCGTGTGATACACTCGGCCCAAGAGATTCATGGGACGTGAATATGGCGCCAGAGGACAACCCACGTAAGTCACTGAGTACCCAACGCATCGGCCGGTTGTTCGTCATCGTGCTACTGATCGGCGCCGTCGTGGTCGAGATGGCCGCGCCGGTGGTTGCCTGGCAGTGGCAGCAGCGGCCCTTCCCGGGCCTGCTCTTGGAGCAAACCCTCGTCGTCACCGGCGTCGGCAGCGAAGACTGGGCCGGCGACGTCCCCCGCCACGATTTGGTCCGGCTCATCGCCGTGGCCGGTCAGCCTGTGGGCAACAGCGAGGCGGTCCAACAGGCGCTGCGGGGCGTGCCCTCCGGCGAGACTGTGACCGTGACCTTTCAACCCCAAGGCGGCTCGGGGCCGATCCAGGCGCTGGCCGTGGTACAGCCCTTTCCCCTTCAAGATTGGCTTGTACTCTTCTGGCTGCCCTACGCTACGGGCCTAATCTACCTGGTCGTCGGTATCTGGGTCTTTCGCCACCGCGGCGACCGGCGGGCCGGGCGGACCTTTGCCCTCTTTTGTGCCGCCGTGGCCCTGGCCACCGGCACCTTCTTTGACCTGAACACCAGCCATCACTTTGTGCGGATCTGGACGGCGGCCATGGCCTTCGTCGGAGCACTGCTCGTCGACCTGGGCCTCGTCTTTCCCGAGCAGCGCCGGCGGATCGCCGAGACGCGCTACGGGCCGTTGCTCCGTTTCGCTCCCTACCTCGTCGCCATCGCGCTGGCCGTCGTCGCCGAGGTGCGACTGTACGATGCCGCCGATCCCTGGGCCTACATCACGGCCTGGCGCTGGATCTATGTTGCGCTGGGCCTGGCCGTGCTCACGTTCTTTGGCCTGATGCTCTACACGCGGGCGCGGACGGTCTCGGGCATCGTGCGCCAACAGGTCCGCCTCGTCCTCGTCGGAGGCGTGCTGGCCTTTTCGCCGATGGCCGTCTATATGATCGTGGCCGGCTTTGGCTTTCCGATCTCGTTCAACAGCGTCATCTATATGCCGCCGCTCGTCATCTTTCCCATCTTTGTGGCGTTTGCCATCCTCCGCTACAAGCTGCTGGGCATGGACCTGGTGATGAGCCGGGGGCTGGCCTACGCGTTTTTAACCGCCATCGGGGCGGCCGCCTACTTTCTGGCCTTGATCATCCTGGGCAATACGCTGGACCTCACCGCCGCCGAGACACTGGAGCAGGAGAGCCTGCGTAGCCTGCCCTGGCTGCTGGCTTTGCTCGTCGCCATCCTCTTCCTGGCCCTCAGCCCCCTGCGCCAGACGACGGAGCGCCTCGTAGACCGGCTGCTGGGGCGCCCGCACGTGGACTATCGGCAGGGATTGCAGGCGTTCAGCCGCGAGCTGTTGACGACGCCCCTGGAAATACCCGCCATCCTCAAGCGCTTGCTGGTCCGGGTGGAGCCGATCAGCCACGCGGCGCCGACGTTCGTCTTTCTCTACGATCCGGGCCTGGCGGCTTACACGCTGCGCCTGGCGAGCGGCTTTGTTGCGGCCGACGACGATGAGATCTGCTTTGGCGGGGAGAGCGACCTGGCCCGGCACCTGGCCGAGCGGGAAGACCCGCTCTACCTGCTGGAGGCAGAAGCGCAAACGATGGTCGGCGGATTTGCCCCTGGCGAACGACAAAAGATTGAAACCCTGGGCTTGGCGCTCTTTTTCCCGCTGCGAGGACGCGCCCAACTCGAAGGCTGGGTGGCCCTTGGCCCTCGCCTCTCCGGCGAGCCCTACAGCCCCGACGACCTGGCCTTCCTGACCGCCCTCGTCGACCAGTCGGCCATTGCCCTGGAAAACGCCCGCCTGCTGGCCGAGGCCCGCCATCGCGCCGAGGAATTGGAGGCGCTGCAAGAGACGGCCATCGACATCTCGGTCCAGCAAGAGACCCCACTCCTCCTCCAGTCCGTCGTCGAGCGGGCCACGCGCCTGCTGGATGCCAGCGGCGGCGGCGTCTTTTTGGTCGAGGACGAGGGGCAAAGGCTGCGCATGGTCGTCAGCTACAACCTGGGGCACGACTATGCCGGGGTCGTCCTGCAACCAGGCGAAGGCGTCGCCGGCCACGTGGTGGAGCGGGGGCGGCCGGTGCGGGTCAAGAACTATGGCCAGTTTGCGGGCCGGTCGGCCCACTTTGCCGACGCGCCGGTCCGGTCCGTGCTGGGCGTGCCCCTCAAGTGGCAGGACGAGGTCATCGGCGTCTTGAACGTGGCCGACACCAGCCGCACCCGGCTCTTTACCCGAGAGGACGAATGGCTGCTCAGCCTCTTGGCCAGCCAGGCGGCCATTGCCCTGCGCAACGCCCAGCTCTTTGCCGACCTGCAGCAGCGTATGGTCCACGTGGACGTCCTGCGGCAGATCAGCGAGGCCGTGGACCTGCGCCGCGACCTGGAAGACCTGCTGGGCCTCATCTACAGCCAGGTCAGCCGCGTGCTCGAGATCGACAATTTCTACACGGCGCTCTACGACGAGGTGCGGAAAGAGTTCCGCATGGCCTTCTACGTCGAGGAGCGGGAGCGCCGCGAGCCGCCGAACCCGCGCTGGCCCCTGGGCGAGGGCCTCACCAGCCAGATCGTCCGGCAGCGGGCACCCATCGTCACCGACAATTACCTGGCCGAATGCGAGCGCCGGGGCGTGGCCCACAGCGGCAAGCCGGCCAAGGCCTGGCTGGGGGCGCCCCTGTTGAGCGGCGACCGCGTCCTGGGTGTGCTGAACGTGTCGAGTTTCCAGCCCGACTATCGCTTCTCGCCCGAGCAGGTCCAGGTCCTGACCGCCATCGCCGACCAGGCCGCCCTGGCCATGGACCGCATGCGCCTCTACCAGGAGATGGAAGCCCGGGCCGCCGAGCTGGCCACACTCAACGAGGTCAGCGTCACCATCAACTCCAGCCTCGATCTCTCCAACGTGCTGGACCTCATTATGAACAAGGTGGTGGACCTTCTGGACGTGGAGGCGGCCTCCCTGCTGCTGGTGGACGAGGAGACGGACGACCTGGTCTTTGAGGTCGCCCTGCGCGGGACCGACCACCAGCTCCTGGCCGGCCTGCGCCTGCCCATGGGCGTGGGGATCGTGGGCCAGGTCGCCCAGACCGGCGAGACCCTGATCGTCAACGACGTGCGGAGCGATCCCCGTTGGAATCCCCATGTTGACGAGGACACCGGCTTTGTCACCCACAGCATCCTGTGTGTGCCCATGATCAGCCGCGAAAAAGTCATCGGCGTCATCGAGGTGATCAACCATCGGGACGGCAGCCCCTTCACCGAGGGGGAAGCCAGCCTGCTCACCGGCTTTGCCGCCCAGGCGGCGGTGGCCATCGAAAACGCCCGCCTCTACACCCAGACCGACCAGGCGCTGGCCCGAAGGGTCGAAGACCTTTCCACCATGCAGCGCGTCGACCGGGAACTGAACACCACGCTCGACTTTGACCGGGTCATGGACATGACCCTCGATTGGGCGCTGCGGGGCGTCGGCGCCCCGGTGGGCGTCATCGCCCTCTACGAGGAGGAGCGGCAGGGGCTGTTTCTCCTGGCCACCCGGGGCTATCCGCCCGAGTACGAGCACTACCGCACCGAACTCTGGCCCCTGGAGAAAGGGGTCGTCGGGCGCGTGATCCGCAGCGGCGAGCCGGCCCTGGTGGCCAACGTGGCCCGGGACCCCGACTATCACCCGGCTCAAGCTGCAACCCGCTCCCAGCTCACGGTGCCCATCAAGCACAGCATCGCGGAGCGGGATCGCGTCGACGATCGGGAGGAACGTGTCATCGGCGTGGTCAGTGTGGAGAGTGAAGCGCTGGATGCCTTTGGCCCGGACGAGCTGGGCTTTCTCCAGCGCCTGGCCGACCACGCAGCCATCGCCATGGAAAATGCCCGGCTCTACCGCGAGACCAAGCGCCGGGCCGAGGAAATGGCCCTGCTCTACGACATCGGCCTCACCGTCAGCTCGCACCTCGCCCTGGAAGAGGTCCTGGAGTCGGTCTATCAGCAGATCGTGGACGTCTGGGACCCGCCGGTCTTTTACGTGGCCCTCTACGAAGAAGACGACGACGGGGTTCTGAGTTTTCCCATCTATGTGGACCGGGGGGAACGGCTGGGACCCTTCCGCCAGGACGTCGACGAGCAAGCGGGCTTTTCGGCCTGGATCGTGCGCAACCGCCAGCCGATTCTCGTCCGCGACTGGGAAAAAGAGTCGGAGACGAGCCCGGTGCAAGGCGTCGTCGTCGGCGACGTGAGCCGGTCCTGGCTGGGGGTGCCCCTGATCGTCGGCGACCGGATAGTGGGCGTCATGTCGGTGCAGGATTACGTGCCCAACGCCTACGGCGAGGAGCATCAGCGGTTCTTGACGACCATCGCCAGCGAGGTGGCCGTCGCCATCGAGAACGCCCGGCTCCACGCCGAGACCCAGAAGCGACTGCGGGAGCAGACGGCGCTCCGCGAGGCGGGGGCCGTCATCTCCTCCGCCCTCGATCCGGCGACCGTGTTGCACCGCATCGCCCAGCAGATGGGACAGGCCATCGATGCCACCAGCGCCTACATTTGCAGCCACGATGCGGAGACGATGACGTCCGTCGTGCTGGCCGAATACATCGGCCCCAAAGCACGCAAAGAGGAGCGGGTCTCGGACCTGGGACAGACGTACGTCGAGGACGAGGACGATTTCCTGGAAACGCTGCGTGCGGGCGGACACGACGTCTCGCACGCCGGCGATTTGAACCTCTCCGAGTTCGAGCAGGATCACATGCACGAGTACGGGGTCAAGTCGATCTTGTACATCCCGCTGCGGCTGCGGGGCCAGCTCATCGGCTACGTCGAGCTGTGGGAGAGCCGCCGTCGCCGGGAGTTTACGCCGGACGAGATCGGCCTGTGCCAGGGGATCGCACAACAGGCCGCCATTGCCATCGAGAACGCGCGCCTCTACGAGGGGGTGCGAGAGGCCAACCAGGCCAAATCGGAGTTTATCGATTTCGTGGCCCACGAGCTCAAGCAGCCGATGACGGCCATGCAAGGCTACGCCAAGATGCTGACCATGGGCATCGGCGGCGAGCTGACCGACATGCAGCAGGAGTTCGTCCAGGTCATCAATTCCAACGTGGACCGCATGGGCAAGCTGGTCAACGACCTGCTCGAGATCTCGCGGCTGGAGGCCGGCCGCATCCAGCTCAAGCTGGCCGAGGTCCGCCTGCAAGAGGTCGTGGACGAGGCAGTGACCAACACGCGGACCGAGATCGAGGCCCGGCACCACACCTTGGAGCTAGACGTGCCCGGAGACCTGCCCCCCGTCCGGGGCGACCGCGAGCGCCTGGTCCAGGTGCTGACCAACCTGGTGAGCAACGCCTACAAGTACACGCCCGAGGGCGGCACCATTTCCATCACAGCCAACGGCCGGGACGACGCCGAGACCCCGCCGGGGCATCTCTCGGTCAGTGTCAGCGACACGGGGATCGGCATGACGCCCCAGGACATTGCCAACCTCGACGAAAAGTTCTACCGCGCCGACCACGAACTGGTGCGCGAGCAGCCGGGCACCGGGCTGGGCGTGTCGATCACGCGCAACCTGGTGGAACTGCACGGCGGCGAGTTCCTGGTCGAGAGCACCCCCGGCGAGGGCACGACCTTTCGCTTCACGGTGCCCATCGCCGAGTAGCCTGTGACATTCGGGACGGGGCAACAGGCCCCGCCCCGAATGTCACATCCACACTTCACTCCACTTTTGGCAAGTTCTTCAGCGCGGCCTCGATGGCCGCCTGCGGGTGCTCATAGTCCACGAGTTCCTCTCCCAGGTAGGCATCGTAGGCCGCCATGTCAAAGTAGCCGTGCCCGCTCAGGTTAAAGAGGATGACGCGCTTTTCGCCCGCCTCCTTGGCCGCCAGCGCCTCGTCGATGGCTGCCCGCACGGCGTGGGCCGACTCGGGGGCGACGATGAGCCCCTCGGCCGAGGCGAACTGGACCGCCGCCTCGAACACCGGCAGTTGGGGATAGGCTCGCGCTTCGATGTAGCCATTGTCCATGAGGGCACAGAGGCTGGGCGCCATGCCATGGTAGCGCAGTCCGCCGGCGTGGATGCCGGCCGGGATAAAGGTGTGGCCCAGGGTGTGCATCTTGACCAGCGGCGTCAGCCGGGCCGTGTCGCCAAAGTCGTAGGCGTAGAGGCCGCGCGTCAGCGTGGGGCAGGCCGTCGGCTCGACGGCGAGGAAACGGGCCTCCCGCCCGTTGACGAATCTCTCGCGGAGGAAGGGGAAGGCGATCCCGGCAAAGTTCGAGCCGCCGCCCACGCAGCCGATCACCACGTCGGGGTACTCGCCGGCCAACTCCATCTGCTCCAGGGCCTCCTGGCCGATGATCGTCTGGTGGAGCAGCACGTGGTTGAGCACGCTGCCCAGCGAGTACTTGGTGTCCTCGTTGGTGGCGGCCACTTCGACGGCCTCGCTAATGGCAATGCCCAGGCTGCCCGGCGAGTCGGGCGCCTCGGCCAGGATGGCCTGGCCCGACTTGGTCTCGTTGCTGGGGCTGGGCATCACCGTGGCGCCCCAGACGTTCATCATCGAGCGGCGGTAGGGCTTTTGCTCGTAGCTGACCCGCACCATGTAGACCTTGCACTCGATGTCGAACAGGTTGCAGCCGAAGGAGAGCGCCGAACCCCACTGCCCGGCCCCCGTCTCGGTCGAGATGCGGGTCACACCCTCCTCCTTGTTGAAAAAAGCCTGGGCCACGGCTGTGTTGGGCTTGTGGCTGCCGGGCGGGCTGACGCCCTCGTGCTTGTAGTAGATGTGGGCCGGGGTATCCAGCATCTTTTCCAGGCGCCGGGCACGGATCAGGGGCGTGGGCCGCCACAGCCGGTAGACCTCCCGCACCGGCTCGGGGATCTCGATGAACGGCTCGGTGCTCACCTCCTGGGCGATGAGGCCCATGGGAAAGAGCGGCGCCAGGTCGTCGGGGCCGATGGGCTGGCCCGTGCCGGGGTGCAGCACCGGCGGAAAGGCGACCGGCGAGTCGGCGGCGATGTTGTACCACGCCTCGGGGATGTGCTCCTCAGACAGCAGGATTCTGTGTTTTCCATTGATACTCATCTTTTTCCCTCCATTTTGATTTCTTAGCTTTCAGAAATCAGCAATCAGCTATCAGCGCTTAGCTGAAAGCTGACCGCTGACGGCTGATAGCTGACAGCTCTTAGCAAGCTAATATCTTCGATACACCCTTGCCGTTGATCGGCTGGGCGTAGCTCTTGAGCAACTGGGGACCATAGAGGCCCATCGCCTCGTAGACCCTGCCCATCGTCTCTTGGGCAATGCCCCGCGTGCGGCGCACACCCTGCATGAGGATGTCGTCCACCAGGCCGGGCTGGGATTCGTAGTGGGCGCGGCGCTCGCGCAGCGGCGCCAAAAAGTCATTGATGGCCCGGGCCAGTTTGCGCTTGACCTCCACGTCGCCGACCTTGCCCTGGCGATAGCGCGCCTTCAGGTCGTTCACCTCCTCCTCGTCGGGGTTAAAGGCGTCGTGGTAGATGAACACCGGGTTGCCCTCCACCCGGCCGGGGATGTCGGCCCGCACCCGGTTGGGATCGGTGTACATGCTGAACACCTTCTGCCGCACCGTCTCCTCGTCGTCGGAGAGAAAGATGGCGTTGCCCCGGCTCTTGCTCATTTTGGCCTCGCCGTCGGTGCCCACCAGGGTCGGCACCTCGCCCAGCATCACGTCGGGCACGGGAAAGACCTCGCCGTAGAGCCGGTTGAAGCGGCGGGCGATCTCGCGGGTCACCTCGACGTGGGCTTCGTTATCCTTGCCGACGGGCACCAGGTGGGCGCGGGGCAGCAGGATGTCGGCTGCCTGGAGCACCGGGTAGCCCAGCAGGCCAAAGGGCATGACCTCCAGGTTGGCGTCGCGGGCCATGTCCTTGAGGCTCGGCAGCCGCTCCAGCCGCGGCACGCTGACCAGCATCTCCAGGATCAGGTTCAGCTCGTAGGTCTCGGGCACGGCCGACTGTACGAAAATCGTGCTCCGCTCCGGGTCGATGCCGGCCGCCAGATAGTCGAGCACGATGCTGCTCACGTTCTGGGCCACCTCGGCGACCTTTTCCTTTTCGGGTTGGGTGGTCAGCATGTGCAGGTCGGCGATGATGAACAGGCAGTCGTATTCGTCCTGTAGCTTGACCCGATTCTGTAGCGTGCCGACATAGTGTCCCAGGTGCAGCTTGCCCGTAGGCCGGTCCCCAGTTAGAATCTTCTTTCTTTTCATATCTCACCTCCATTCTCGGTTGCACAACAAAAAGCGCCCGTCCTCCGTAGAGGACGAGCGCTCCGTTCGATCTCGGATGACCCGTGGTGCCACCTCACTTAGCCTGGCCGCTCAACAAAAAAATCCGCCGGTGACGGCGGATCGATTCAGGCGTGCCAGCCTCACTCGTTGCAGGTACCGTCTTTGGACGATTCCCTCGGCCCTGATAACGGTGGCGACTCCGGCTCCGACTACTTGTCCCTGCAGACGTTCGGCGGGCGACTCCTAGGCCCATTCGCCGCCTGCGCTGATATCGAGCTTCCACCTTTCGCCCGACTCTCTGGATCCCGCTTTGACGACTACTCTTCCTGATCTCGGTCTTTACTTCTTTGATTGTCGAGCGGGAGTATACCACATCCCGCACAAACTGTCAAATGAACGAACTCCCGAACGCCCTATTCCAGGTGGGGCGTGAGTTTCTTTAGCAACTTTTCCTTGGGCATAAATCCGACGATGCGCTCCACGGGCTGGCCATCCTTGAACAGGATCAACGTCGGAATGCTCATCACCCCATATTGCATCGCCGACTGGTTGTTGTGGTCCACGTCGAGCTTGGCGATCTGGAGTTGTCCCTCGTACTCGTCGGCGATATCTTCCAGGACCGGAGCAATCATCTTGCATGGCCCGCACCAAACGGCCCAAAAGTCCACAATCGTGGGCAACTCGGCACTGAGTACGACTTTTTCAAAGGTGTCGTCGGTGATTTCTATCGGTTTCGCCATCTTCTCTCACTCCTTTGCCATGGGACCTGTCGGCTATTCAGGTGGTACTTCTTGGTCCAAGACGGGGACAGAAAAACGGGAAAAGACCATGGCCAAGACATGGCCCACTCGTTCGCGAGTCGCTTCCATGTCGTCGATCATGACGCATTCCTGGACAAAATTGTCGGCGACGAGAAGCCCGACGCGGTCGAGGGCGGCGCGGGCGGCCATCAACTGGGTCAAGATGGCTTCGCAGTCTCGCTGCTCCTCGACCATGCGTTGCAGGCCGCGGACTTGGCCCTCGACCCGTTTCAGACGATTGGTGATCTCTGCCGTGCTCATCCTGCACCCCTCACATAGATACCCCCTCTGGGTACAGGCTAGATATTACTTGGTTTCCGAGGTTTTGTCAAACCTCTGGTTCTGTGACGTAACGACTCCAAGTCGATGGGGGCAAATCTGCGGGTATGGGCGCGATCAGGCGGGGACAGATCAGGTGCCAGGCACCACTGCGGGAAAATCAGGCTTCCGTGGCTAATAGCGGATTTCTATCGATACTATCAAGTTTTCTTGTCCAGGCGCCGCTCCGTTCCCCGGAGCAAGCGCTCGATGTTGGGCCGGTGAGAACAGACAATGATGGCCCAGGCCAGGACGCCGTAAGCCACGTAGGTCATGGACAAAATCCCGGTCGTAGCCAGAATCAAGAGTACGATGGGCATCAAGGTCGCCACCACCAGCGAACCGACCGAGGCGTAACGCGTCACGGCGATAATGACCAACAACAGCACGACGAGACCGATGGCCGCCGGCAAGTAGATGACACCGAGGGCGCCCAACGAGGTACCGACTCCTGCCCCGCCTCGAAGGCCGAGGAAAATAGAGTGATTGTGTCCGAGGATGACGGCCGCTCCGGCCAGGACCTGGGCCGTGGCGCTGCCAGCCAGCCAGCCGGCCAGCCAGACGGCCAGCGCTCCCTTGCCCACGTCCAGAGCGCCGGTGAGCAGGGCCGCAATCGGTCCGGCCGAACGCAACACGTTGGTCCCGCCCGTCCGGCCACTGCCCCATTTGAGGACGTTCACACCCCACAATCTGCCCAGCAGATATCCAGCCGGGAAGCTGCCCAACAAATAGGCGAGCGCCACCACGGCTACTATCGACAATGGATCGAGCATTAGTACTCCTCCTAGTTTAGGTTAGCCCTTGTGGGCATTTTGTAAAACACAGACAGAGGGCAAGGGTTACGATCTTGGGGGTTTGGGATGAACGGCAGCGGACCATCTGGGGCAAGGGGCGATTCGTCGCGAACTCGATGTGACTGACCAGTCAGGCAAGACGAGATCATTGGACAGATCTAGTTTTTGTGTTACAATGGGGCGAGCACGTTCCTCAACCGACCGGACAGGAGGCAATCATGAGTGGAATTGTGTGCGCCATTCGCGGCGGACCCGCGAGCCAGGACACCATCGCCGAGGCCATTGCCCTGGCCCAACAGACGGACCTCCAGCTCTATTTTCTCTACGTGGTAAACCTCGATTTTTTGTCGCGCACCAGCAGCAGCCGGGTGCACACCATCAACGAGCAGATGGAGCAGATGGGCGAGTTCATCCTACTCAACGCCCAGGACAAGGCCGCCGCCCAGGACGTCGACGCCGAGGGCGTAATCCGCCACGGCGACGTGGGCGAGCAGATCATCGAGCTATGCCACGAACTCGATGCGGACTATCTGGTCGTGGGCCGGCCCAAGATCGAGCAGGAGGACACGGTCTTTACGCAAGAGCTCTTGCGCCAATTCATCGAGCGGACCGAGGAGCAGACCGGGGCCAAGGTGATTTTGCCGGGTGAAGAGGAGAAAGAGGAGAAATGAAAAGATTCCTTTGTCGCTGGGGACTCGTCGTCCTGCTCGGGGTGGTCGGTCTGCTGCTTGCCATCTCTGGCCAGCCCGGCCGGGCCCAGGAACTACCCCCTGGCCCCCTCGTTACTGGGAGCATCTACGACCGCCAGGGCCAGCCCGTAACGGGCGCCGACGTGACCCTCCAAAGCGGTGGCGAAGAAGGGCCACTCGCAGAAGCCGAGACTCAGCCTAACGGCCGCTATGCCCTGAAACTGCCCGAGACGATCCCGGGGGGGCTGGCCGTCCACATCGAGCGGGCCCACTTTGAGGAAACCGAGGTCGAGCTGGAGGCGGCCCAAATCGAGAGCTTGCAGGCGGGTCAGACCGTGGTTCTGCCCGACGTCGTCCTCCCCCGCCACGTCAGCCCGGCTTTTTGGATCGCGACGGTCATCTTTTTGGCGATGCTCCTCTTGATCGCCACGGGCAAGCTGCACAACACCCTGGCCGCCCTCTTTGGCGCCTCCTTCGTCTTTGCTGTCAGCTACCTGGGTGAGCCCCTGGCCGAAAACCTCTTTATCTTTGAGTTTCAACGCTCCCTGAGCTACGTCGATTGGAACGTCATCTTTCTCATCATGGGCATGATGATCGTCATCGCCGTCGTGGAGCGGACGGGCATCTTTCAGTGGCTGGCCTTCACTGCCTATCGCATCTCGGGCGGGCGGCTGTGGCTCCTGCTGCCCATCCTGATGGTCGTCACCGGCGTGGCCTCGGCCCTGCTGGACAACGTGACGACGATGCTGCTGATGACGCCCATCACCGTGCAGATCGCCCTGGCCCTGGGCATCAATCCCCTGGCGCTGCTCATGCCTGAAGTGATGGCCTCCAACGTCGTCGGCATCAGCACCCTCATCGGCACGCCGACCAACATCCTCATCGGCTCCTACGCGCGCATCTCCTTCAACGACTTTTTGACCAACCTGACGCCCGGCGTGGTGTTGGCCATGATCGGCCTGGTCCTCTACAGCGAGTTCATCTACCGCAAGCAGCTCTTTGGCGAGGGGGGCAGCGGCATTTCGGACATCCTGCTGGAGCGGCTGGCCGAGCGGGGGCGCATCACCGAGCCGGAGAACCTCAAAAAGGCGGGCGTCGTCGGGGCGGGCATGATCCTCCTCTTTGTCTTTGGAGAAAACATCCACCTGCTGCCGGCAGTGACGGCCCTCATGGGTGCGACGGCGCTCCTGGTCTGGATCCGGCCCGACATTGAAGAGATGATCGAGGCCGTGGACTGGACCACTCTCGTCTTTTTCATAGCCCTCTTTATCACCGTCGGCGCCATCCAGGAGGTGGGCCTGATCAGCTTGATCGCCGACGCCATCGGCAAGTTCGTGGGCGACAACCTGCTGGCGGCCATGCTGATTATCACCTGGGTCAGCGCCGTGCTCTCCACCGTGGTGGCCAACATCCCCTTCACGGCGGCCATGCTGCCCGTCGTCGGCTTTCTGACGGCTACCATCCCGGGCGCCGAGAGCAAGGTGCTCTTTTACTGCCTGTCCGTCGGCTCGGCTATGGGTGGCAACGGCTCCCTCATCGGCGCCTCGGCCAACATGGTCACCGCCGGCATCTCGGAGCGGGCCGGGCATCCCATCACCTATTTTTACTTTCTCAAGAAGGGCTTCCCGGCCTTGATCCTCACCGTTAGCTTGGCGACCGTCTGGCTGTTGCTACACTTTCTGGTATTCTAGCAGCCCAGACCCTAAGGGTTTCTGAAACCCCTAGGGTCTTGCGAGGAGGGAAGAGAAAATGACTGAAGCAACACGGCACATCATTTGCGCCGTGCGGGGCAGCCCCCAGAGCCGGGCGACGGTCACCCGGGCCATCGACCTGGCGCTGGAGACCGGGGCACGCCTGACCTTTTTCTACGCCGTAGATGCCGAGTTCAAGGCCCGGGCGACCATGCGCGGCGCCTTGAGCGTCATCTACCGCGAGCTGGTACAGATGGCCGAGTTCTCCATGCTGATCCTGGTTGATCGAGCCCAGCGGCGCGGCGTCAAGGAAGTGGACTATCGCATCCGCGAGGGCAACGTGCGCAAGCAGATTCTCAAACTGGCAGCCGAGACCCGGGCCGACTTGCTGGTCCTCGGCTGGCCGTTCCGAGGTCCCGGCCGGCCCACGTTCAAGCCCGACAAATTCGGCGACTTTGTGGCCGAACTGGAACAGGTGGCCAATCCCCGCCTGGTGCTCGTCCCGCCCGATGCCGCCGGCAAAACAGAGCAAGTTTGAAGCTTGCCCCACTCGGCCAGATTAGGAGAATCGTCCATGCCAATCAAAAAGCGATGGCTCCTCACCGTTCCGGTGTTGCTACTCGTCCTGACATTGGCCCTGGCAGCGATGTGGCCCGGCGCTTGGCCCTTCTCGCCCGCCCGGGCGCAAGAGACGGCAGTTGATCCAGGCGCAGAGGGCGGCAGCCTGCAAGGCCGGCTGCTCGACCCCCAGGGCGAGCCGATCCACGACGCAGAGGTCGCCGTCCTGGCCGGGGGCACCGCCGAGCCCCTGGCCCACGGCGCCAGCCAGGCCGACGGCAGCTACCTGCTCGACCTGCCGCCCGGCGAGTACGAAACCCTGGTCGTCGAAATCTCGCGCCCTCACTTTGAGGACGAGACGCGCGCCCTGCCCCCCCAGGACGTGGCCACCCTCAACGCCGGCGAGGCGGTCCGCCTGCCCGACGTCGAGCTGGCGCGCCGCCTGACCCCCGGCTTTTGGGTGGCGACCCTGAGTTTTGTCCTCGTGCTGGGCCTCATCGCCCTGGAAAAGCTGCACAAGACGACGGCGGCGCTCCTGGGCGTGGCCCTGGTGCTGGGCGTCAGTTTCGTCGGCGGGGCCATCACCCCCGACCTCTTTATCTTTGATTTCGAGCGGGCGCTGGAATACGTCGATTTCGACGTCATCTTTCTCGTCATGGGCATGATGATCGTCATCGCCGTCATCGAAGAGACCGGCATCTTTCAATGGCTGGCCTACCAGGCCTACCGTTTGTCGCGGGGCAAGGTCTGGCTGCTGGTCACGATCCTGATGATCATCACCTCCGTCGCCTCGGCCCTGCTCGACAACGTGACGACCATGCTCCTCATGGCGCCGATCACGATCCAGATCGCGCTGACCCTGGGCCTCAACCCGCTGTCGCTCCTCATTCCCGAAATCCTGGCCTCCAACGTGGGTGGCATCAGCACCCTCATCGGCACGCCGACCAACATCCTCATCGGCTCCTACGCCGGGCTGGGCTTTAACGATTTCGTGGTCAACCTGACGCCCGGTGTGGTCATGGCCCAGGTGGTGCTGACCCTCTATATCCTGCTCCGCTACCGCAAAGAGTACGCCGAGGCGGGCAAGGGCCTGTCCGACGCCATGCGCGAGCGACTGCGCGAGAGCGGCCGTATCACCGAGCCGGAAAAGCTGCGCAAAGCGGGCCTCATCTTTTTCGTGATGCTCGTCTTTTTCGTCCTGGGCGACGCCATCCACCTGGTGCCGGCGGTGACGGCCATCATCGGCGCGGTGGCCATGCTGCTCTGGGTCTCGCCCGACATCGAGGAGATGCTCAAGGTCGTGGACTGGACGACGCTCATGTTCTTCATCGCCCTCTTTATCGCCGTCGGCGCGCTGCAGGAAGTGGGACTGATCAGCTTTATCGCCGCCGGCATCGGCCAGGTGGTGGGCGGCAACCTGACGGTCGCCATCCTGGTCCTGGTCTGGTCGGCGGTGCTGCTGTCGGGCCTCATCGACAACATCCCCTTTGCGGCGACGATGCTGCCCGTGGTCGCCTTTTTGAGCCGCACCGTGCCCGGCGCCGAGAGCGACGTGCTCTGGTATGGGCTGTCGGTCGGCGCGGCCATGGGCGGCAACACGACCCTCATCGGCGCCTCGCCCAACCTGGTGACGGCCGGCATCGCCGAGCGGGCCGGCTTTCGTATCACCTACCTCGAATTTCTCAAGGTGGGCCTGCCGGCGACGATCTTGACCGTGATCGTGGGCACCATCTGGCTGTTCATCCGCTTTTAGTGGGATATTCGATATTTGATATTGGGTGTTGACAGGAGCTTGCCATGAAAAAGATTCTGTGCGCGACGCGGGGCGGTGAGGCCAGCCGTCGAACGCAAGAGGCCGTCATCGCCATGGCCAAGGAGCAGGGGGCTTCCGTGCTCTTTCTCTACGTCGTGGACCTCGAATTCCTGAGACTCACTGTGCGCGGCGTGCGCCCCGACGTGGTGGCCACCGAGATGGAACACATGGGCGAGTTCCTGCTGGCCCTGGCCTGCGAGCGGGCGGCCGCCCAGGGCGTCGAGGCCGACATGGTCATCCGCCACGGCGCCCTGCTCGAAGCGTTAGAATCGGCCGCCGTCGAGGAAGGGGCCGACGCCGTGGCCTTTGGCCGTCCCGCCGGCCCCGAGAGCGCCTTCTCCCTGACCGACCTGGAGCGCCTGACGGCCCGCATCGAGCAGGACACCGGCGTCCAGACGTACATCGTCTGACGGGATAGTCTATGGTGCAAAATCAGCCCGACGCTGAACCCCGCATCGTCGTAGCCGTCGCTGTCGAAAGCCAGCTAAAAGATCTCCTGAGTCTGGCCTGTGCCCTGGCGACCTCCCGCAAGGGCGTGATCACGGTCCTCCACGTGACCCGCACCGGGAAGCGGCCCGAGTGGTTGACCGTGCCCAAGACCTGCGGCGGCGTGCCCATCCGCGTCCTCGTGCGCCAGGGCGAGCAGCCCGGTGACGAGATCCTGGACGTGATCCGCCAAGATCCCCCGGACCTGCTGGTCCTCGGCTGGCGCGGCGAGGCGGCCAAATCGAGCCGGAGTCGATACCTCATCGGTCGCAACCTCGACCCTCTCGTTCAATACGCGCCTTGCGACGTCGTCATCCTGCGGTCTGGCGCGGTCAAGCCCTCCCTGGACGAAGAGCCAAAAGAGATCCGCCGGGTCTTGATCCCCGCCGCCGGCGGCCCCAACGCCGCGCTGGCCATCGACCTGGCGCTGAACCTCTCCCCTGACACCGAGATCACGGCCCTGAACATCGCCCGCCGCGTCCAAGGCCAGGTCGCCCTCTCCTTCAGCCGCGAGCGGTTGCAGGAAATCCTGGAGCCGTGGGCCACCGAGCCCCGGGTCTACGGCAAGGTCGTCCAGTCGGCCAATGTGATCAAGGGTATTCTCAACGAGGCGGAGCGGGGCTACGACCTGGTCATGGTCGGTGCCAGCCGGGAGAGCTACCTGGATCGCGTGCTCTTTGGCAACATTCCGCAGGCAGTCGCCATCCGCTGTCCGGCACCGACCGTCGTCGTCAAACGTCGCAGCCGCCGCATCGACATGCGCACTTGGCTGCGCCGGACGGGCTGGCGGCTGTTCGACATGCTGCCCACGCTGGAGCTCCGCGAGCAGATCGACGTCTACAAGGCGATCCGCGAGGGCGCCCAGCCCAAGGTGGACTTTTTCGTCATGATGGGCCTGTCGTCGGCGATCGCCACGCTGGGGCTGCTGCTCAACAGCCCGGCGGTGATCATCGGCGCCATGCTCGTCGCCCCGCTGATGGCCGCCTTCTTTGGCCTGAGCCTGGGCGTGGTGCGCGGCGACTTGCGCCTGCTGCGGCGGGCGATGAGCGCCACAATCCGGGGGGTGCTGCTGTCCATCGCCGTGGGCGTCCTTTTTACCCTGATCGTGCCCGCCTCTACCCCCCAGAGCGAGATCACGAGCCGGACCCAGCCCAGCCTCCTCGATCTGGGGGTCGCCCTGGCTTCTGGGGCGGCAGGCGCCTACGCCCTGTGCCGCAAGGAGGTCTCGGCGGCCTTGCCCGGCGTCGCCATCGCCGCCGCCTTGGTCCCGCCCCTGGCCACGGTGGGCATCGGCCTGGGGCTCTGGCAAAAGGGCGTCCCCGAAGCCGGTCGGATCGCGGGTGGGGCGATGTTGCTCTTTACGACCAACCTGGTGGCGGTCAGTGCGGCCGGGGGCCTGGTCTTTTTGTGGCTCGGATTCCAGCCCATCCCCGGCCAGCGGACCCGGGCGCGGGTCTTTCAGGGCGGTATGTTGGGCACCATCCTCCTGCTCGTCGCCGTGACCATCCCCCTCGGCCTGCTCACGGCCCGCTCTGTGGAAGAGGCTATCCTGACGCGGCGCCTGAACCAGGCGCTCCGCCTGGAAGTCGAAGCCATGAACCGTGACGACGTGCTGCCGCTGAATCGCGTCGAGCTGGACGACTGGGAGCGTCTCGGAGATACCACCGATGAGACGATCCGCCTCCAGGTCTGGATCCGTTCTCCCCGGACGATCGGCCACGAGGAGGTCGTAGACTTGCAGCGGCGCGTGGCCGAGCGACTCGACCTGCCCCTCGAACTGCGCCTGTCGGTGATCCGCACGACGCGCCTGGACCCCTTTGTGCCGCCCACGCCGACGCCCACACCCCTGCCGGGCGCCACGGCGACCTTCACGCCGAGCCCCACGGCCACGCCAACCCACACGCCCCGGCCGACGGCCACGGCCACGGCGCTGCCCTCCCGCACGCCGACGCCGACGGCCACGCCCACGGCCACGCCGACCGAGACCGCCACGTCCACGCCCACGGCCACGCCCACGCCCATAGCCACGTCCACGCCGGCTCTGGCCGTGGTGGGAGGAACCGGCGGCCAGGGGGTGTGGATGTATCGCCGGCCGGGGCTGGGCGGGGGCAAGATCGGCGCCTGGCGCGACGGCACGGTTCTGATCCTGGGCAACGGGCTGGTAGAGACCAACGGCTACGTCTGGCGCGAGGTCATCGATCCCAAGGGACGTGTCGGCTGGATCCCGGAAAGCTATCTCATCGATTTGAGGCGCCCCTGAGCAACTGTTCCCCCCTCTCCCAATGGCGGGGATGAGCACTTGTGTCCCTGATCCACAAAAAAATCCCCGGAAGCCAGGCGAACGACGGGTTCGCGTAGCTTCCGGGGATTCGCTCGATTTGCTTACATCTCGACGATGGCCTCGCTGGGGCACTCGTCCAGGCAACTCAGGCACTCGATGCACAGCTCTTGGTCAATGACGTACTTGCCGTCACCTTCGCTGATGGCCTCTTCTGGACAAACGTCCATACAGGAACCACATTCGATGCAATCATCGGTAATGACGATCATGGCGGAAAACCTCCTTGTTTCGTAGTATCGCTCGCCCTCATTGGCGGCAGGGCCATTATACTCCGATTTCTCCCTCCGTCAACTTGTATTGCCTCCGAGGTAGCAGCCAGACTACGCTCCGGCCGATTTGCATATTTCACCGCTTTGTCGTACAATAGGCCCCGCTCGCAGGAAAGGAGGGACCCCAGCCAATAGACGGCAGAGTACCATCGGGGAAGACAGCGCAAGGGCCTTGACACCCCCTCTTGGGTGGCAAGGTTGACGAGGTGGAGGTTCCCCGTCGCGAGGCGGGGCTAACGCCGGCCTTGGGACCAAGGCCAGGCGGAAAATCGAGAGATCAGCGGAAGCCTCCCGGGCCTGAGCCATAGCCCGAATCTTCCCCTCCTGAAGAAAAGCGCGGCCACAAAACCGGCGGGCAACCGGCGGGACAAAAGGCAAGTGCAACGGCCAGCAACAGCCTCAAAATAGAAGCAGCAAGCAGCAGGTGTGAAACTGTGGACCCACGTCACTTCTCGCTGCCGAGTAGGTGCTCTTTGCTGCTCCAAAATCACAGGAGGGATAACAAGATGTGTGGTATCGTCGGATACGTGGGGGACCGAGAAGCGACCCCCATCGTTTTTGAAGGACTCAAACGCCTCGAGTATCGGGGCTATGATTCGGCCGGCATCGCCGTCATTCAGAACGGCAGGATCGCCATCCGGCGTGACGAGGGCAAGTTGGTCAACCTTGGCAAGCTGCTGTCCGAAGAGCCCATCTCCGGCCAGATCGGCATCGGCCACACCCGCTGGGCCACCCACGGCAAGCCATCGCAGAACAACGCCCACCCCCACGTGGATTGCTCGGGGCAGGTCGTCGTCATCCAGAATGGCATCGTCGAGAACTATCGCACCCTGCGCCAGGAACTGAAGGAGGAGGGGCACCGCTTTGCCTCAGAGACCGATACCGAGACCATCGTCCACTTGGTCGAGCGCTACCTGGAGGAGGGTGCCGACCTGACGACCGCCGCGCGGCGGGCGCTCCGGCAGATCGAGGGCGCCCACGCCGTCGTCGTCCTCAGCAGCCACGAACCCGACAAGCTGGTCGCCGCCCGCCTGGGCAACGCCGGCGGCGTGACCGTGGGCGTCGGCCAGGACGAGATGTTTGTTGCCTCGGACATCCCCGCCATCCTGGAGCACACCCAGGAGATGATCCACCTCGACAGCGGCGAGATGGCCGTCGTCACCGCCGCCGGCGCCCGGTTCCTGACCCTCGACGGCCAGCCGGTTCACAAAAAAGCCTACGTGATCCCCTGGGACCCCGTCTCGGCGGTCAAGGGCGAGTACCGCCACTTTATGCAGAAGGAGATCTATGAGCAAGCCGAGGCCATCACCCACACCATCAGTGGGCGCGTGGACTTTGAGGAGGGCCAGGTCCGCCTGGACGAGCTGAACCTCCCCCCCGAGGCGGCCCGCGCCGTCGAAAAGATCGTCATCGTCGCCTGCGGCACGTCGGCCTACGCCGGGCTGGTGGGCAAGTTCCTCATCGAGGCCCTGGCCCGCGTCCCCGTCGAGGTGGACTATGGCTCCGAGTTCCGCTACCGCGACCCGCTCATCGACGAGCGCACGGCCGTGCTGGCCATCACCCAGAGCGGCGAGACCGTGGACACCCTGGCGGCGATGGAGGAAGCCGCCGGCAAGGGCGCCCGGCTCTGGTCCATCGTCAACGTCATCGGCAGCCAGGCGGCCCGCCTCTCCGACGGCGTGATCCACATGCACGCCGGCCCCGAGATCGGCGTGGCCAGCACCAAGGCCTTCACTGCCTCCTTGGTGGACCTCTACCTGCTGGGCCTCTACCTGGGCCAGGCGCGGGGGACCTTGCCGCCCGACCGCCTCAACCAGTTGCTGGATGGCCTCCTGGCCCTGCCCAAGCTGGCCGGCCAGGTGCTGGACAACGGACACGAGTACGAGGACCTGGCCCAACGCTTCTTCAAGTGCCACAACTTTCTCTACCTGGGGCGGGGCATCAACTACCCCATCGCCCTGGAGGGCGCCCTCAAGCTCAAAGAGATCAGCTATATCCACGCCGAGGGCTATCCCGCAGGCGAGATGAAACACGGCCCCATCGCCCTCATCGACGAGAACATGCCGACGGTGGCCATCGCCGTGCGGGACGGCGTCTACGAAAAGATGATCAGCCAGGTCGAGCAGGTCAAGGCCCGCAACGGTCAGGTCATCGCCGTGGCGACCGAGGGAGACACGTTCATCGCCACCAAGGCCGATCACGTCGTTTACGTGCCCGAGACGCTGCCGCTGCTTACGCCGGTGCTGGCGGTGCTGCCCTTGCAGCTCTTTGCCTACCACGTGGCCGTGCAGCGGGGCGCCGACGTGGACCAGCCGCGCAACCTGGCCAAGTCAGTCACGGTCGAATGATCGGGTGGGGGCGCGGTCACCGCGCCCCCACATTCAAAGTTGATGATCGACGTCAAAAAGATCCTCCAGGCTACGACCCTCGTAACGGCCATCACCCTCGTCGTCAAGGGCCTGGGCTTTGCCGAAAAACTCCTGCTGGCCTACGCCTTTGGCACGGGCATCGAGGTCGACGCCTACCTGGTGGCCTACACCATTCCCTTCAGCGCCTTCGTCGTGTTGCACGACGTCGTAGGGCCGGCGTTCGTGCCCACTTTTTTGCGCACCCGGCGGCTGTCGGAGGGCGGCGGGTGGCGGCTCTTTAACACGCTGGCTACCGTGCTGCTCCTCTTGCTGGCGGTCGCCACCCTGGCCGGGGTTTGGGCCGCCGGGCCGCTCATCTCGCTGACGGCCCCCGGCTTTGCCGGTCAGCAGCGGGTCCTGGCCGTCCGCCTGACGCGCCTGGTCATGCCCGCCCTGCTGCTCCTGGGTCTTTCCACGCTCACCACGGCCGTCCTCCACGCCGAAAAGCGCTTCACCCTGCCGGCCCTGGGCCGGGCCATCTTTCGGACCGGGCCTTTGCTCTTGCTGGGCCTCTGGTTCCTGGGCCTGGGGTTTTCCAGTGGGGTGCTGGCGCTGGCGCTGGGCGTCGTCGTCGGTGCCCTGGGCAAGGTCCTCGTCGAGGGGCTGGGCCTGGGGCGCTACCTGCGAGCCATCCGGCCCTCCTTGGACCTGGCCTTTGCGCCCGTTCGGGCTGTGGGGCGCCTGGCGGCCCCCCTGCTGGCGGCGCTGACCCTCTCGCTGTTCGTCGCGCCGCTGGTGGAAAACGCCTTTGCCAGCCGGGCCGGGGTGGGCGGTGTGTCGGCCCTGGCCTACGCCCGCAAGATCGCCGAGACGCTGACCACGACCCTGCCCTACACCCTGGGACTCGTGCTGCTGCCCTTCTCGGCCGAGATGGCGGCCAAGAAAGACGACGTGGCGCTGGCCCGGACCCTGACCGGGGCGGTGCGGGCCATGGCCCTCCTCTTTCTGCCCGTCATGGTCGGCCTCATCGTGCTTCGCGAGCCCTTTGTGCGCCTCCTTTTCGAGCGCGGGGCCTTTACGGCCGAATCGACCCGGTTGACGGCCGGGCCGCTCCTCTTTTACGCCCTGGCCCTCCTGCCCTTTGCCCTGGAGGTCGTCGTCGTCCCCTTCTTTTTCGCCCAGCAGGACACCCTGACGCCGGTCCTAACCGACGTGACCGCCTTTGTCCTGAACGTGGTCCTCATCCCGCCCCTGATGGCCGCCCTCGGCCTGGGCGGCATCGCCCTGGCCGCCGCGCTGGCCAAGGGGCTCAAGGTGCTGGCCCTGCTCTACCTCTTTGGCCGGCGGGTGACGGCCTTCCGGCTCCGGGCGCTGGTGCCCTTTTCCGGGCGGATGGCCCTGGCCCTCCTGGCGACGGCCATCCTCCTCGTCGCCGGGTCGAGCCTGGCGGCGCCGCTGGCCGAGGACGGCGGGTTTGTCGCCCTGGCCGGCTATCTGGCCGGGAGCGCCCTGCTGGGTGGCCTGGCCTTCGTCGGGACCGCCTATCTGCTCGGTGTGGAGGAGTTTCGCGCCCTCTGGCGGCAGGGGCGGGCCTGGATAAGCTTCCGGAAAAGGAAACAGCGAAAGGAGATCTGATCATGACGGATTTTGGACGCAAGTTCTGCTTGGGTGTGGCCTGGGGCCTGGCCCTCGCCGTGATCCTGCTCGCCTTTGCCAGCGTGGGCCGGGCCGAGCCGGAGGCCGACACGACCCTGGTCCCCATCGGCGGCGGCTACGAGGCCGACACGCTGGCGCTCTTTGCCCAACAGGCCGTGGACTATACGGCCGATTACACCGTGAGCCTCCTGGTGCTGCCCATCGCCTACGCCTCCGATCCCTACACCATCACCCAGGCGGAGCGGCAGGACAACCTGGACGCGGCGGCCCAGCGGGCCAACCAGCTCGGGGCGGCGTGCGAGAGCCGGGTCGTCAGCCCCACCATCTGCCTCACCCAGGTGCTGGACATCCAGATCCACACCGACGCCGACGACCCGGCCAAGGTAGCCGCCTTTGCCGAGCCGACGGTGGACGGCGTGTTCGTCCCCGGCGGCGACCAGGCCGTCGCCCTGCAAGTGACGGCCAACACGCTGACCGAGGATTCGCTGGCGGGCCTGCACGGGAGCGGCCTGCCCCTGGGCGGCACCAGCGCCGGGGCGGCGCTCCAGTCGCGCTATATGCTGGCCGGCTACTCGGCCCTCGAATACTGGCCCTGGGACGGGCTGGAGTGGGGCTCTATCGACCTGTGGTACGGACCCACCGGGACCGTGACGCGCGGCCTGCGCTTTGGGCTCAAAGACGCCGTCCTCGACCCGCACTTTTTGGAGCGCGGCCGCCTGCTGCGCCTCTTGCAGGCCGCCGAGCGAAAACCGGGGAGCAAGGTCGGCCTGGGCATCGACTGGGGCACCGGCCTGGAGGTGCAGGGCGGCCAGACCGTGACTCACACGACGGGGGCCTACGCGGCCCTGGTCGTGGACGAAGAAACCTACGGCGCTGCCGCCGGAGCGAGCTACCTGGGCGCCCGGCAGATCCTGTCCATCCGTGACGTGGCCCTCCACCTGCTGCCCGAGGGGCCGTACGGCTACGACCTGGCGCTCCGGCGGCCTATCGTCGGCGGAGCTGCGGACACGACGCCGCCCGACCTGACCGGCCGCGACTTTTCGATGGTCCGGGCGCCGGTGGGGGCCGGACCGCTGCTCCTGACCGGCGACATCTGGGAGGCGCCGACGGGCACAGTGGCCGTGCGCTTTGCGGCCCTGGCCCAGAGCACGGTCAGCCCGACGGTGGTGCTGGCCGCCGGCTACCTCACCGAGACCGACGCCGTGGCCGACGCCGAGACCTGGGCCGCCGACCTGGCCAGCCTGGGGGTGACGCCGGTCCACACGGCGGTGCTCACCGACGGCAGCGACCTGGTGGCCCTGGGCACCCAGCTCCGCGACGCGGGCGCGCTTTTCGTCACCGGCGTGGACCAGGTCAAGATGGCGGATCAGGTGGCCCAGCTTCAGAGTCTCGACCTGGCGGGGCTGTGGCAGGCCGGCCGGGTGCTGCTGCTGGACAACGCGGCCGCCGCTGCCGCCGGGGCGTGGATGTCGGCCGAGCCGACGCCGACGGCGGGCAGCCTCATCTATCAGGCCA